>NZ_JAZAQF010000006.1:0-173186 GCF_043235035.1 Limnothrix redekei LRLZ20PSL1
CGATCTTCCGGTTCCTGCTGTTCCTGCAAGGGTTCCACAACTGGACGCTGAATCCGTTCCACATGATGGGTGTCGCCGGGATTCTGGGCGGTGCTTTGCTGTGCGCCATTCACGGTGCGACGGTAGAGAACACCCTGTTCCAAGATGGCGAAAAGGCGAACACCTTTGGCGCATTTGAGCCGACCCAAGCCGAAGAAACCTACTCGATGGTGACGGCGAACCGATTCTGGTCGCAAATCTTCGGGATTGCGTTCTCGAACAAGCGTTGGCTGCACTTCTTCATGCTGTTCGTGCCCGTGATGGGATTGTGGACCAGCTCGATCGGGATTGTGGGATTGGGCTTGAACCTGCGAGCGTACGACTTCGTGTCGCAAGAGCTGCGGGCGGCTGAAGACCCCGAATTCGAAACGTTCTACACGAAGAACATCCTGTTGAACGAAGGCATCCGAGCTTGGATGGCTCCGCAAGACCAACCCCACGAAAACTTCATCTTCCCCGAAGAGGTCCTGCCCCGTGGAAACGCCCTTTAATACTGCAATGGTCGTGGGCGGCCGTGACCAAGATTCCACCGGGTTTGCCTGGTGGTCGGGTAACGCCCGTCTGATTAACCTGTCCGGAAAGCTGCTGGGTGCTCACGTGGCCCACGCTGGCTTGATTGTGTTCTGGGCCGGTGCGATGACGTTGTTTGAACTGTCGCACTTCATCCCCGAAAAGCCCATGTATGAGCAGGGCTTCATCCTGCTGCCTCACCTGGCCACGTTGGGCTTGGGTGTGGGTCCCGGCGGCGAAGTGGTGGATACCTTCCCCTACTTCGTGACGGGCGTGCTGCACTTGATTTCGTCGGCGGTGCTCGGTTTGGGTGGGATTTACCACGCCATCCGCGGCCCCGAAACCCTCGAAGAGTACTCGTCCTTCTTCGGTTACGACTGGAAGGACAAGAACCAAATGACCAACATCATCGGCTATCACCTGATCCTGCTGGGTTGCGGTGCGTTGCTGCTGGTGTTTAAGGCCATGTTCTTTGGCGGCGTTTACGACACCTGGGCTCCCGGTGGCGGTGACGTGCGCGTGATCACTAACCCGACGCTGAACCCGGCTCGGATCTTTGGCTATCTGACCAAGGCTCCCTTTGGCGGCGAAGGCTGGATTGTCTCCGTGAACAACATGGAAGACATCATCGGCGGCCACATTTGGGTGGGTCTGACCTGCATTGCCGGTGGTATCTGGCACATCCTGACCAAGCCTTTTGCTTGGGCGCGTCGTGCGTTCATCTGGTCTGGTGAAGCTTACCTGTCCTACAGCTTGGGCGCTCTGTCGTTGATGGGCTTTATTGCCTCGACGATGGTGTGGTACAACAACACCGCTTATCCGAGCGAGTTCTTTGGCCCCACCGGCCCTGAAGCATCGCAGGCTCAAGCGCTGACTTTCTTGATCCGTGACCAACGCTTGGGTGCGAACGTGGGTTCGGCTCAAGGCCCCACGGGTCTGGGTAAATATCTGATGCGTTCGCCTTCGGGTGAAATCATCTTCGGTGGTGAAACGATGCGTTTCTGGGACTTCCAAGGCCCTTGGCTGGAACCCCTGCGCGGCCCCAACGGTTTGGATCTGAACAAGATCAAGAATGACATTCAGCCCTGGCAAGCTCGCCGCGCGGCTGAGTACATGACGCACGCTCCTCTGGGTTCGTTGAACTCTGTGGGCGGTGTGGCGACCGAAATTAACTCGTTTAACTACGTGTCGCCCCGCGCTTGGTTGGCTACGTCGCACTTTGTGTTGGCGTTCTTCTTCCTGGTGGGTCACCTGTGGCACGCTGGTCGCGCTCGCGCGGCTGAAGCGGGCTTCGAGAAGGGGATCAACCGCGAGAGCGAACCCGCGCTGGCGATGCCCGACCTCGACTAATCGATCGAGCGATTGGCAATTTGATCGGGTTTGTCCTGCGGGATGACCCGATCGCCCTTAACAGAGACCCTCGCTAGTCGGGGGTCTTTGTATTTTTGCGGGCGAGGCGAAAAAATATGGCAGAGCTTGACCCCAGGGCCCCCCTAGAACGCTTGCAACGGGTGCAGCAATTAGCCCAAGAGATGGAACAGACCGCGATCGATCGGTGGTCGGTGGGGGGGTGGCCTGGTTTGTTGTGCTTGCAGCGGGAACTTTGGGCTGCGGGCGACCGGGCGATTGCAGAGCGCCTGGAGCGGGCCGATTGTCTTGTGGCCTGTGATCGGGGTTGTGATTGGTGCTGCTATCTGAACGTGCCGATCGCGGGGATCGAAGCCCAGGTGATTGCCGATTGGATCGCCGAGCTGCCGATGGCTCAGCGGCGGCTGATGCTGGAGCGGTTGGCGCAAACCTTAGGGCAGCTTGAGTTGATTAACCCGGGCGATCGGCTGGGTCACAAAATTCCCTGTGCTTTTTTGGAACCCGATGGCACTTGCGGAATCTATCCGGTGCGGCCGGCCACTTGCCGATCGCACTATTCCACCTGTGCTGCCGATTGCCAACAGGGTTGGGAAACGGGCCAATGGCCGGCGCGATCGGGGCCGATCGACGCCCAGACTTTTGACTTGGAAGCCCATAACTCAGGGCTACAGGCGGCTTGCGCTGCCCTGGCGATTCCGTTGGCCACCGGAGAGTTGCACCAAGCACTTGGGATGCTGGTGCTCGATCAGCCACAGTTCAGGAACAGCGGATCAGGGTAACCGGCCAAGTTTTCCCCATTTCGACTGAGACCCACAGCGGCCCTTTTCTCTCAAGGTTGGTTTCAGTGATTAATTTCAACAGTGAATTTCAGTGATTAATTTCAACGACGATCAGGCGATCGCACCTCTGAACCTGGCGCGTGAAACGGTTGAGCAACGGGCCCTTGGGACTGGGCATGGGAAAACGCTGCCCACTGATCTAGCCACTTGAAGGGCCAGCCCGCCCGATGATGCCAATTGGAAGCGGTGGCCAGAACCAAGCCCCCCACCCACAGCAGGGGAGTGGGCAACGTCACTGCTCGGAGCAACTGCCACAGTTCCGCCGCCAGAAAGAAACCAACCACCAAAACGAGCCACACTCGAAAATTCGCCATTGTTGTTTCGATCGCCCCTCACAGCCCCAGTCTCGTCCAGATTGCTTGCCAGCCGTTGAACCCGGCGCAACGGTTCTAGGCTAATTGATCTTCTGTTCAACACCAAACCCCGCCAGCGCAATTTGATCCAACGGCGCATCCTCTGCGGCGGGGCGATGGTAGTTCAAAATCCGCCGCAAGCGAAGGGCAGGATTCACCAGGGTGATCGAATCCACGGACACCACCCGTTGATAGTGGGTTGTCATCATCAATTCCCGAGTGGCGATGGTGAAGTGAAATTGGGCCACCATTGGTTTAGCTTCCTCGTAGGCGCGATCGCGCAGATAGCTCCCCGTGAGCACTCCATTCCCTGCGCCATCGGGCACAAACAAAAAATTCAAGCCATGGGCCACCCGTTCCCCATGCTCCAAAACCGTTTGAAAATCTAGGTGATAGCCCGGCATCTCGACTAAATCAGGGCGATCGGGAAAGGCGTTATCCGCTAAAACTTTGGCCTTTTGGTCGAGGGTAATGGGGCGAATTTGAAACTCCGTGTGCGATCGCTCCACAGCTTGATGGCTGAGGTAGTGATAGGTGCGCTCCGTTGTCCAGTCGCCCACGCAATGCTCGAAAAATGTTTGAAAAGCCGGTAGAAAATCAATCATGGCAACGGTTGGAGATCAATTTTGGAGATCAATTTTGGAGATCAAGAAGATCAAGGAGATCAATTGGAGATCAATGCTCTAAAAATGCGCTTCGGTTAAGTGGCGGTGGGCTGATGCCCGAACGCCCGAATGCCCCCATTTTAGGGAAGTGCAGGGAAGCGCTGGGACGAGAACCGACGGAATGGGCCGTGCAATCCGTCTCAACTTCCCTGAAAAATCCAGTCGCGATCGGTCAAGATTGGGCGAATTGAGAACCACTGGATAAACAGTGCTAGCGATCGCGCTCTGACTGATCTAAGATTGCAAGGTTGTCTGTTTGTCGCGACACGACACCTGATCGTATGGCAGTCCCTAAGAAGAAAACCTCCAACGGCAAGCGCGATCAACGCCGTGCCACTTGGAAGCGCAAAGCCAATTTGCGTGCTCAGCAAGCCCTGTCCCTGGGCAAGTCGATCCTGACCGGTCGATCGAATTTTGTCTTCCCCACCAAAGAAACCGAAGACGAAACCGAAGAATAAGTCATCTTGCGGCGGTTGATGTCGCTCTCTGCAAGTGCGCCACCACCGCCCTCGATCGCCCCGCCTATTTTGTCTAGCCCAGTGACCCGAGTTTGGGTCAACACGGGTACTAAACAAATCATTCGTCAAGTAATTGATTCATTATTTATATAGATTTATATAGTTATCGAAATTATTTTATCGAAATTATTGACTGATCGGCTTGTGATCCTGAATTGCTAGATTTTTATCTGTTCAGGGCTGTTCAGGGTTAACCCAGGCGATATCGAGCCAGATCGAAATTGGAAGTTCTGAGAGAGCGCTTTAAAATCAAAACAAGAACGCTACCACAAGACTACTAAGGCAAAAAATTAAAGCCAGACAATCAGAGCCAGCAAACTAAAGCAAGTGTTTTCCCAATAGGTGTCTACCCGGTGCTGCGACTATGCTAGGCAAGTTTTTCCAAAAACCAGAACCCAATCAGGGCGATCGCGTGCCACCGGGCCAATACTTAGCGACGGGGTTTCCGGTGCTGACCTATGGTGATACACCGGAAATTCGCCTAGAGGATTGGGAACTGGAGGTTTGGGGTTGTGCCCAGCCGGTCAAACTTCGTTGGGATGACCTGATGGCCATGCCCCAGTCGGACTTCACGGCAGATTTTCACTGCGTTACCCGCTGGTCCAAGCTGGATGTGCAGTGGCGCGGCGTGAAGGTGACGGACTTTATGCGGGCGATCGATCTGGATCCGAAGGCTGTGCATGTGATGCAGCACTGCTATGGGGACTACACCACTAATTTGGCGATCGAGGATTTCCTGCGCGAGGAAAACTTCTTTGCGCACACGTTGTTTGGCGAACCTTTGCCTCCGGATCATGGCGGACCGCTGCGGTTGGTGGTTCCCCATTTGTATGCTTGGAAAAGCGGCAAGTGGCTGAAGGGCTTGGAATTTTTAGATCATGAGGCCCTGGGATTTTGGGAACGCAACGGTTACCACAAGCGCGGTGAACCCTGGGCGGAGGAACGGTACGCCGGGCGCGGGCTGTTTCTTTAACCTGAATACCGATATGGGTATGGGCGCAGATCCTGCAATTACTCCTGAAATGAATACCGAAAATACCGGACGCAAACCCGAGCAGGAACCGAAACCAGGGGCAGAGCCAAACCAGCAACCCTTCAGCGCTAGCGATCAAACGGATCCATCACAAGGCACTAATAAGGGACCTAAAAACGTTTTGGGCGGGCCGCTGGCGCTTTGTAGCCAAAATCCGATCACGGGGTTCTATCGCACGGGCTGTTGCGAAACGGGGCCGCTCGATCGGGGATCCCATACGGTTTGTGCCCAGGTGACGGCGGCATTTTTGGAATTCACCCGATCGCGTGGCAATGATCTGAGCACTCCGCTACCTTGGGCTGATTTTCCGGGACTGAAACCAGGCGATCGGTGGTGTTTATGCGCCAGTCGGTGGCTAGAGTCCGTGGCCGCCGGGGCCGCTCCGCCTGTGGATTTGCAAGCAACCCATGAGGCGGCCCTGCGAATTGTGCCCCTAGAGGCCTTAAAGCGCCACGCCTTGCCCCGATCGCCCGAGGCCAGCTCAGACGGGACTCAGCCAAATCAGGCCAGTTAACCAAATCAGGCCAGTTAAATATAAACAAATCAATAAACAAATCAGGCCAGTTAAATATAAATAACTTAGACAAATTGGGCAGATTAGACCAATTAGGTGTGATCCCCGTAATCTATAGCATTTCGGTTGATTGCGACTCATTGCAAAAGACCAAGGGTGAGCAATCACTCCCAAGGGCTGCAAGGCAAGGCTAGCCGTCGTTTTCAGGGTTGTGCAGTACGGTTTTCCCACAATTCTTCGCTAGATTGTCAGGGCAGGTCAGGGTACAGTAGAGGAAGGTCAGCAACCTGCTTGGCAAACACCCTAGAGACACACCAACGCAGCACAAAACACTGCACGAGGCGATCGTCCTAGCTTGGCTCAAGTGGCAATGGAATTGGGAGTGAGCCTTGGGACTGAGAACCTTACCCGGTTCCAGACTCGTCCTCTACACCCTTGAGGCTTGTCCACCGAATCTGCGCTGCGTTTGCTGTGCAGGCTTAACGCTCGGTTGTGCTGGCTGATGGGCCCCTGTTGCAACAAACCTAACCCTTGGCATTTCGCCAAGACTCGATCGAGTCGTTCCAACGACGACACCAGAGCCGATCGAAACTTTCTGGCAAACTCGCGGCGCGATCGCGAATATTTTTGCCAAACTATTCGGACGGACTCGGCTTTTATTGGGAGGGCCATCGTCAAGTGTCTGACAACACCAACATCCACGAACAAATCGAAGAAGAACGGCAGGCTGCACGCGAAGCGTGCAGTGTGAATGGAGTTCATTCGCCTGAATGTGCGGCTGCTTGGGATGCACTGGAAGAACTGCAAGCCGAAGCATCGCATCAAAAAGAAGGGCATCCTGAAAAGAATTCCTTTGAAAGGTATTGCGATGACAACCCAGATGCGGCTGAGTGCCGTCTCTACGACGACTAAGCCATAGCGCTTCTCGGTCATCTAGCAAAATTTTGACAGCCGAACCCCCATTCAAAATCCCAAGACTGATCACCTGAAGATTCATGATTTGGGGCGCTCGACCCTTAGCGAATCACTCATATGAGTGCTGATTTCTGACTCAGCTCGCGGGCTGACGCTCAGGCTTCGGCTTTTTCGCTCTCGTTTGAAATCTGGCCTCAGAGCCGCAGCAACAGGATACGCAGTCAAAGCGTTATCCTGTTTTTGCTTTTTGGGCCCATGGGGCCGATCGAGGACAAAACCGTGAGTGGCGATCGAGTAATTGTGGCGCTAGATGTGTCTACCTATGAGGCGGCGATCGCTTGGGTCGATCGCTTGCCGGAGGTGTCGTTCTGGAAAGTGGGTTTGGAGCTGTTCATCAGCGCGGGTCCTGCGATCGTGCAGGAACTGAAGCAACGACAAAAGCGGATTTTCCTGGATCTGAAGCTCCATGACATTCCTAACACCATGGCTGGGGCGGCCCGGGCCGTGGGGCGCTATGGCGTGGATTTGTTGACGGTGCATGGGTCTGCGGGGCTGACGGCCTTGGAAGCAGCCCAATCGGCGGCGATCGCAGGGGCCACCGAAGCGGGCGTTACGCCGCCCCAACTGATTGCCGTGACCCTGCTCACCAGCATTGGCCCCGATCGCTTGGCGGCCGATTTGCAGGTGTCTGCAAGCGTGGCTGACTACACCGCCCATTTGGCGCAGTTGGCGAAAATGGCTGGCTTGGCGGGGGCCGTTTGCTCTCCCCAGGAAGCAACGACCTTGCGATCGCACTGTGGCGCGGATTTTCTGTTGGTTTGTCCTGGGGTGCGGCCGGCTTGGGCTGCATCCGGTGATCAACAACGCACCCTCACGCCTGCTGAGGCTTTCGCGGCCGGAGCCAGTTATCTGGTGGTGGGCCGACCGGTGACGGCGGCAGCGGATCCGGTGGCAGCTTGGGAGCGGTTGGTGGCCGAGGTCGCCAGCAGCTAGACCCGATGCAATTTCGCCCAAGAAGGGTGAGCGGTTCGATCGCGGTTGATGTCATCCTATTGCTATTGCGTTTTTTGCGATGGCATTTTGCGATGGTATTTTGCGATTGCCCTTTGCAATTTCACTTTGCGATGGCGGTGGCGATCGCATTCATTGGCCACTGCATTTTCATTCCCCAGGATTCAATCAAAAGGATTTAGTCAAACCATGGCGCAAACGACTGGAGCAGACGCGATCGATGTGGCGATCGAGCAGGGGATTGACTTTGACGGAACGCCGATCCCGGCCGCGCGTCTGGAACTCTATCGCAAGGTGATGGCCATTGAAGCCCAGCGCCAACGCAGCGGCGTGACCAACACCATGCGATCGCGAATTGTGCGGATTGGGGCTAAGCACTTTGCCCAAGCGGAATTAAATCAAATGTTGCTGGATGCTGACCTGACCCCGCTCAAGGAGAAGGAAATTGCGTTTTACTACGGCGGCAAATAGCCTCGGGCGATCGGGCCTGATTTTTGGGGCGATCGGGCTGGGTTTGGGCTTGGGGGCCCAGCCCTTGGCGGCGGCCCCCAGCAACCAGCTCACCCCCCTGCAACGGTTGCAAACCACCCGTGCCTGCGTTGAGTGCGACCTGTCTGGGGTTGATCTGAGCGGCTTGGACTTGCGGGGCGTTGACTTACAGCGGGCCACACTGACGGCAGCGGTTTTGAACGGGGCTAACCTGCGCGGGGCCCGGCTCGATGGCATTGCCGGTCAAGAAGCCCAGTTTCGGGATGCGGATTTGAGCGGGGCCACCCTGACCGATGCGCGGATGCGTGGGGCCAAGTTCCAGCGGGCTAACCTTACGGAAGCGGTGTTGGACAAGACCCGCCTGCGAGAAGCGAATTTTCGAGGGGCCACCCTGACCCGCGCCAGTTTGGTGCAGAGCCTGTTGGTTGCCAGTCGCCTGAAGGAAGCGAACTTGCAGGGGGCCGATCTGCGGTTTGCCCAGTTGGATGGGGCGGATTTGTCCGATGCTCAGTTGCGATCGAGCAAGTTGGTGCGATCGAGCCTGACGGGAGCCACCCTGCTGGGGGCAAACCTGGTGATGGCTAATTTTGAAGGGGCCAATCTCTCCCAAGCCAAGCTGGGCGGCGCGGACGGGTTTCAAGCCAACTTCGCCAATGCGCTGTTGTTGGGGGCGGGCCTGCGGCAAACCAACTTGGAAGAAGCCAACCTCAGCAGCGTGAAGGCGGCGGGGGCGCGGTTTTTGGAAACGAACCTCCGCAGCGCGATCGCCACGGGAGCCGACTTCACCCAAGCCGACCTCAGCAAGGCAAATCTTCAGCGGGCGGGTCTCAGCTTGGCTGTGTTTCGGCAAGCTCGCCTGATTGGCACAAATCTGCAACAGGCCAAGATGGGCGGGGCCGTGATGCAAGGGGCTGTGCTCACCGATGCTCGGCTCGATCGCGCCTACCTGGTTCAGGCAGACTTGCGAAGCATCGTGACCCGCAACACCAATTTCACCGGAGCCGCCTTAGACGGGGCCGTGACCCGTGGGGCTGACCTGTCTGGGGCGATCGGCTGGGTGCAATAGGCCGTTGATCAACTTGATCAACCCGCTAGCCGATTGATCGACCCGTTCGATCAATCGGGTCAATTTCCGTGGGCGATCGCCCGATCAGCGCGATCGCCTCGATCGGTCAATGGTTGGCTTAAGGGGCAAATGTCTGGATCATCCAATGGCGTGATCACAGATGATTTTGATTCAATGGCGGGATCACAGATGATTTTGATTGGTTTGACCCCAATTATTCATTTATTCATTGGGTTTTTGGTCGCGGGGAAAGCCACCAATCAGGCCGCTTTCAATCATCAACCCCACACCGGCATTAATCACCGCTAGGGCGATCGTGCCCCACCAAAACCAAGAATCACCGTTAATGCGGCGCGTTACCGCTTCCCCAAATAAACAAAGACCCAAGGGAAACAGCAAGACACCCGCTTGGGCTTTGATGTACCAAGTCCACTTTTTACTCATCGGTTTGTTTTGCGCTTCTGTGCTTTTTGTTTGTACTTTTTTGATGGAGCTTGCGCTCTTTGATTCGGTGCGCGGGAATCTGATTAGAGCAAATCTTGATCGATGGGGGGATTGAAATCAAGACCCGCAGAATTTTGGCCGCAATCGAGCGATCGAATCGATCGGGCGGCCTAAATTCAAGCTATTGATTCTTCATCTTGATCTGTTCTGCCGACAGACCATAATTCGATTCAATGTCGATCGCGGCGGAACCTCCCTTTACCATCAGGCTAAACATCGATCCCATTTGCAGCCAAATGAAAATCGCCGTGGGAACCACCACCAACAGGCTCACCCCATAGGCCAACAGGGTGAAAAATCCCAAAACCTTCAAGCTTTCGCCCATGCACAAAAAGGTGAACACCGCCAAACCCAAGTAGGCGATGCGCATTTGGGGCTTTTTATATTCCACGGTGGGCTGGGTGCGGCGGTTTTCATACCAGCGGTTCACCTGAAATTCCAGCATGTTCTTAAAAATTTGCCCGAAAGCTAGGGCAAAGAACAGGGTAACCAGAACGAATTGCGTGCTGTGGGGATTGCTGTAAATCATGGTTTGCAGGGCAGGGTTTGAAGGGCCGTTAAATCGAGCGATCGAGGCGAGATTTTGTAACGGAATTGCAACAAAGTTGGTGTTGCCATCCTACCGCATCCACTGGGCTGACCGGCTTGATCGCCCCGCAATTCAGCTTAAAATGCAGCCTAGTTTTGATCAGAGCGTGATCTCATGGGTCTGCCATTGCGCCATTTTTCCCGTTGCTGGTCGGGTCGGGCTGTTCGGGCGATCGGGTTGGGGCTGTTGGTCGGGGCGATCGGGACAGTAGGCGGGCCGTTTCAGCCGCCTGCCCGTTCCAGCGTGGTGTTAACGGTGGATCCCCAAGGTAATGATGCGGCCGCGCGATCGGGCCGCGGCAGCTTCCGCACCATCACCAGCGCCCTTGACCATGCCAGCCAATACAGCAATGGGGTCACCATTCGTCTGGCTCCGGGCCGCTACAGTGCGGAATTAGGCGAGCAGTTTCCCCTGCGTGTGCCCGATGGGGTGACCCTCAGCGGCGATCTGAACGGCCAGGGCCAAGCGGTGGTCATTCAAGGGGCCGGCGGCTTCAGCAGTCGCAGTTTTTCTCAACAGGCCGTGGCGATCGCCCTGACGGGGAGCGGGTCGGTGTTGGGGGTCACGGTCAGTAATCCTGTGCCGCGTGGTACGGGCATTTGGGTGGAAAGCGACGGAGCCACGCCCGTGATTGCCAACAACCGCCTTTTGAACAACCATCGCGACGGCATTTTCGTGACGGGGCGGGCTCAACCGCAAATTTTGCGAAATTGGTTCCAAAACAACGGCGGCAATGGCCTGTCCATCACCCGTGATGCGGGGGGGATTGTGCGCGAAAACCGGTTTCAGGCAACGGGGTTTGGCCTGGCGATCGGGGGCAATGCCAGCCCGGTGATTCAAGACAACCAAATTACCCAAAACCGAGATGGGGTGGTGATTTCTAATCAGGCTCAACCGCTGCTGCGCCGTAACCAAATTGAAGGCAACAGTAACGATGGGTTGGTGATGATCGATCGCGCGCAGCCGGATTTGGGCACGGCCTTCAGCCCCGGCGAGAATCGCATTCTGAATAATGGTCGCTATGCGATCTACAACGCCACTAAGGGAACGACGGTTTCGGCGGTGGGCAATGAGTTAGATCGATCGCGGGTGATGGGATCGGTGCTGCTGTCTTGGGGTGGCCTAGGGGGATCGCAATCGATCGCCCCAGGATTCCGCCCGATCGCCCCTATCCTCTCGTCGCAATGGCCATGATCCCAGCTTCAGATTCCCAGATCTCAGATTCCCAAATCTCAGATCCCGAAATCTCAAACTCCCCAATCTCAAACTCCCCAACGCCCCCATCCTCTGATTTGGCCCCTTGGCGATTGCCCTTGTCGCGAGCCTTGCACCGCAACCGATCGCTGATCTATGCCCGCTATTTGCAATTGGCCACGGTGCGCCCCGATGGCAGTCCCGCGAACCGAACGGTGGTCTTTCGGGGATTTCGCGATCGTACGGATTGGCTCACGGTGATCACGGACAGCCGCAGCGAAAAGATGCTGCAATTGACTGCAAATCCCCGCGCGGAAGCCTGTTGGTACTTTCCCAAAACGCGCGAGCAATTTCGGATTGCCGGAACCTTGCGGGCGGTGGTGGCCACCACGCCCGATCCCACGGAACAGGCCGAGCGATCGCGCCTGTGGCAAAACCTCTCGGATGCGGCCCGATTGCAATTTGCTTGGCCCAATCCTCGGGGCGATCGCACGGTTGACCCGGCCGCCTTTGCACCGCCGCCGCCGGATTCGATCGCGCCGCTGGAGACCTTTGTGCTGTTGTGGCTCATCCCTGAGCGGGTGGATTGGCTGGAGCTGAAGGGGGAGCCACAAAATCGCACCGAGTTCGATCGCACCCCTGACGGTTGGCAAACCCACGCCCTCAACCCCTAGGGCGATGGTTGCCAATCTATTGGGGACATTGGGGGTGAATGGCCCCTTGGGTGCAGAGATAGGCTAACTGACGGGGATCCAGATTTTTGGCTTGGCTGAAGTCTGCACCCTTCACCAGGGCTGAGGGTTTTTCGCTGTCAGTGCGCCCCACAAACCCGCCGGCCGGGGCTGTGTTGGTTGGGGCAAAGATCGCGCCTTTCAGGTTTGCTCCCTCAAACAGGGCCCCGCGTAAATCGGCTTGGGAAAAATCGGTGCCTTGTAATTGGGCACTTTGCAGTTGTGCCCCCTGCAGGTTGGCTCCGGTTAGGCGGGTGGCGCTCAGGTCGGCATTCCGCAAGTTAGCCCGGTTTAAATCAGCGGTGGACAGATCACCCCCGCGCCAACTGGCTTCGGTGAGATCGGCTTGGGCCAAGCTGGCTCCCACGGCCCGGGCTTGACCCAGTTTGGCTCCATGCAGGCTGGCTTGGTTCAGCTTGGCATCCCCGAGATCGGCCCCCGTGAGGCTGGCTCCATCGAGGTTGGCTGCTTCCAGGTTGGCCCCCAGCAGTTTGGCTTGGCTGAGGTTGGCTCCAATCAGGCGCGCGCTGGTGAGATTGGTTCCATTCAGGGCGGCCCCAACCAGGCTGGTGCGCTCCAGTTGACCAGTAATTAAGGATGCGCCGGTTAGGTCGGCTCCGCGTAGATCGGCTCCGGAGAGGTCGGTGAGGGCATCGTCAAAGGTGTTCCAGCGGCCGTCAGGCCCGGCTGATCGAAAAACGGAGCCGCGTAGGTTGGCCCCGGTGAGCACGGCACTGCGGAGTTTTAGCCCCGAAAGATCAGCCCGATCGAGCACCAGGGAAAATTGAGCATTGGGCGAATTGGACTGGCCCAAATCCACGCGGCTAAGGTCGATCGCCCCGTCAGCGCCCGATCGCAACCGCAGCAATTTGGCGATCGCCCGTTGGGTGGCTCGCAACCGCAGGGCGGCCCGGGTGGCCTCTCCGGTGTTGGGCCCCGCCGCCAAACTATCCGCATCGGTCTTGAGGGTTTGGTTTAACCGTTGCAAGTAGGGCAAGGCGGCAGGCCCGGCGCTGGTGATCGACTGTTGCAGGGCTTCGATGAGTTGTGGGGATTCCTCTTGACCCAACAAATTCAGCAGCAGCACAATTTCCGGGTTTGGATCCTGCACGGCCCCCAGGGCCAGCACGGAGCCCCGCCGCTGGTCAGGGGCATTTTGGCTATATTTAGCCACCAAATCCAGCAGCAGTTCCTGCTTCTGGGCTTGGGCCGCCCGTCGATCGGCCTGATCTTGAGCATAGATTTGAGTAGCGGCAAAGGTTCCCACCACCAGCACCAAGCCGAGCGATCCCACCACCACAATCGCCGTGCCGGGGTTTTGGCGCACCCAAGCCCACAGCCCCCGGGCCCCGATCGGGGAAAGAATCAAATTCGTGGTTTCCGGGCCGTTGGGATGATTCAGCGTCAGCCGCGCTGCCGATCGCTCCGTGAGCGAACCACTGCCCGATCGACCATTGACCAGGATTGATCGGCCCATGGTGGCCGGTTCGATCGGCCCCGGCTCCATGGCCGCCATCCCCGGCTCTACCCAGCCTTCCGGGTCTCGCAAATCCACAACCCTCGTCTTGGCCAGGCGATCGCGCCAGGGCCGCCGCTGAGGATCCAACAGCGCCGCTCCTGACTCCACCGCCAGCCCCACCACCGCCAAACCCAGCAAAATCGATAAATCTGGATAGGCTCCACTGGCCCGCCACACGCCATAGGCTGTTCCCAGCGGCAGCCCCCAACGGCCCACCCCCTCCCGCAACAACACCCGCCCCAAACCGGGATTGCGCCCTTGTTCATCCGTCAATTGCAGACCAAACCAGGCCTTAGGCGAGGTTTTGCCCGTGGTGGCCAGCAAGAAAAGTTGTAAGCCGCCCAGCGCCACCGGCAACACCAACGCCCCAGACCAAAAGAGATTCGTCATTGGAGCCACGGCCGTGGGGCGCAAGTGTGGCGGGATGGCAAAGGTTTTAGCGGCCGCGTCCTCAACACTGGCCAGCACCGGATTCAGCGGAACGGACGGCCCCTCCAAGGCCGTGCGCGCCGCCTGTCCGATCGCAAAGGGCAAGCCCCCGCTAGCCGCAATCAGCGCCACTTCCACCGCCCAAGCCCCCATTCGCCGCCACAGGAGCGATCGCCGATTGGGGCGATCGGGCCCTTCCGGGGCGAAGGTGGAGCCAAAGTCGGGATTAAAGTCGGGATTGTCGTTCGGAGCAGTCGGCGGGCTAACCATGCGGCGATTCCTGATGACGGCCAAGGTCATGGGGAGGACAAAACCAGACTACTCGAACCGCAGGCGAGACACAGCCCTTCCTGCGGCCGCATCAGGCTTTGGGCGTTGCCAGCCTGGAACGCAGCTTTGGGCGCAACCCATGACCGAAATTGGGCCTACCCATCATGCCATAACCCTATTGGTACTCAAGTGACTCGATGGCTGAAACGCTGGCCCTTAGGTCAATGAAAATTTCAGTGCGCAAGACCCAGGATCAAGTCCCCAAACTGCTGTTGATGAAGGCTTTTGAGCTTAAAATTGCCGATCGAGAGCGGGGGGATCGATGAAATGAGTGCGGGTGAAATGTGACTGCTCACCCTACTTTCTGCTCGGGTCTTGCTGCCCAATGATGATCTTGGGAGCCGATCGCTCAATTTCACCGATTTTTACTTCTTTACGAGTTCAGGGGCCTTTTTTCACTGTTGTTCGATCGAGCAGAGCGATCGAACAACCTATCAATGATCCAACGTCAATTCATATTTTTTGTAGTTGCCGATACAAAAAGATCCGTAAATTTACAGAAATTGCCCATTCAATAATTCAAGGTAAAAATCAAGTTAAATTCAATCACCTTTTAAATTCACATTTAATGAAAAAGTATTTGAATGACTGTTTGAGAGTGCTCCAGCCTGAAGCGAACTGTCTTGAATCATCGACCGTTTTTTCATTAATTCCCCCTTATCCTCTCTTGCGATCTCCAGAAAGAGAAAGCACTATAGATTTAATGGACTGAAGTCCACAGATGGGAAATATTCGGGATCACAGCCCAAGTGAAGTTTGGCATGATTATGTATCGGATTGGGAACAATCCTGAACAGGGGAATCCAAATCAAACTAAGCAAACTTGTTGGCTCTTAGGCATCTTAAGGAAGCTTTAGCATGGTGAAAGTTGTCATCCTCGGTGGTGGTATTGCTGGAATGAGCGCCGCCCACGAGTTAATTGAGCGGGGCTTTGCCGTTGAAGTGTATGAACTCAAAAGCATTGCCGGCGGCAAGGCCCGCAGCATCAAAGTGCCAGATAGCGCCGCCCCAGGCAAACAGCCTTTGCCGGGTGAGCATGGGTTTCGCTTCTTTCCCAGCTTTTATCGGCATGTGACCGACACCATGAAGCGCATTCCTTACCAGCCTCCTCAGGGTGGAAAATTGCGTAGGGTTTTTGACAATTTGGTGGACACAACTCGGCTAGCATTGGCCCAATATGAGGATCACAAAAACCTCATTATCCTGCCCGATCGCTTTCCCCAAAGCCTAGGAGACCTAATCCTCATTTTTCAGGCTTTGCTGCAAGGAGCAACCGCTGACCTCTTACCGGGTGAATTGGAGTTCTTTGCGGAGCGAGTTTTCCAGCTTCTAACCTCCTGCCCAGAACGCCGCCTGGGAGAATACGAAAAAATTGGTTGGTGGGATTATTTGGATGCCCAAAACAAGTCGATCGCCTATCAAAATTTACTGGCCCGCGGCCTGACCACTTCGCTGGTGGCCTCCCGGGCTGAATTGGCCAGCACCAAGACCATGGGCGATATCTTCTTGCAGCTTTTGTTGGGCATTGTAGATCCCAGCAACAGCAGCGCCGATCGCGTCTTAAATGGCCCGACCAATGATGTTTGGATTGATCCCTGGCTAAAATACCTCAAGGCCCGGGGTGTGGACTATCATTTTTCCAGCCGCCTGCGTTCCATCCAAACGGAACGGGATGCCCAAGGCAACACCAAAATTTCAGGGGCGATCGTCACTGACCTAGAAACCAAGGTCGATCGCTTTGTCACGGGTGATGTTTACATTGCTGCCTTGCCCGCAGAAATTATCGCTGGACTGATCTCCGATGACCTGATCCAAGGCGACCCTACCTTCGCCAACCTCAAGCGCCTGGGAACCAGCACCGCCTGGATGAACGGCATTCAGTACTATCTCAACCGAGATGTGCCCGTCACCCATGGTCACGTGCTGTATGTGGATTCCCCTTGGGCCTTAACGTCCATTTCCCAAACCAAGTTTTGGCCAGAGTTTCCCGTTGAACAATTTGGCGATGGGCAAGTCCGAGGCATCATCTCCGCCATCCCCTCCAACTGGGGTTACTTCATCAATCCAAACACCGATGAAGTGGGCGCAATTAACGGTACGTTGGGGCTGAAAATTCCCAAACCAGCCCAAATTTGCAATCCCGAGGAGATTAAGGAAGAAGTGTGGGAGCAAATGAAGCGCTCCTTGAAGGAAAAGGGGAAACCACTCCTGAAAGATGAGGATCTTCATAGCTGGTTTTTGGATCCCGATATCGTTCACAACTGCTGTGACTTAGCAACCGATCCTGACAAACTCGATGAAGTCCTGAATGGTGCATTACCTGACTTCTTCAAGGATCTATTTTTGTGGATTCATCACCAGAACCGCGAGGTTAACTTGGAGGAGATTGCTGAATATCTCAATGTGGATCAAAGCCAAGCCCGGTTGGCGGTGAATGCGCTAGTGGCAAAGGGATTTGTGGGGCCGATTCCGCTGCCGGTGCCTAACGAAAAACTGCACCTGGAGTCCTCACAGCTATCCCAGCGCTTTCATGAACGATTGGGACGAGAAAGGCTGCTCTACAAGAGCCGCATTGGCGACCCTAACGCCAACGTCAACGGCGAACCCTTGTTGGTTAACTTGGTGAATACCTGGGTGCTGCGTCCGGAAGCCCATACCAAGATTCCCAACTTTTTCTTGGCCTCAGACTATGTGCGCACCAACACGGACTTGGCAACCATGGAAGGGGCTAATGAAGCAGCTCGCCGGGCAGTAAACGCCATCATTGATGCTTATCAAGTCAAGGCTCCCTATTGCAAAATTTGGGAATTAAAGGAACCAATTGTGTTTGCAGTTCGCCGCTGGTCAGACTACTTACGCTATAAACAGGGACTGCCTTGGAATGGAAAAGTTTCGCCCTGGTATTTGCGGCTATTCTTTCCCTTCATTGCTCTATGGCAGTTAATAAACCGTTGGTTTAGCTAGCGCTGGTCTGCGATAGAGGAGTCGTCGATCACGATTTGATGTTAATATCACCTACTGATGTCTAATCGTGATCGATGTCATAATATCTAGTTTGAACATTGATTACCAATCTAAATTCGATCCAAGCTCGATACAATCAATCGCTTCAGTTGGCAGGTTGTTATTCGATAAATCCATAAACCCAGATTGATTGATTTGAAAAACAAAAATAAAAGATTAATAAAAATATGACAATTTAGCAAAATCAAACAATAATTTCAAATTCATGTGAATCTAAGTTCAGGGTTGACTTACAACCTTCAAGATTGATTATATTTTGATTCTGTCCCTGTTTTGATTCTGTTTCTGTTTGTAAATTGCGCTGCCACTGAATTGCTATGGATGTGTTTGCTCAATATCAAGTTTCGGAGGTTCTTTCAGCAACCGAACGGACTATTGTCTATCGGGCTGTGAAGCAACCAGAGCAAAAGCCGGTCATTTTGAAAACGGTGGCTTCTGATTATCCGAATCGGGCTGATTTGGCTAAGCTTCAGCATGAGTATGAAGTGCTCAGAGGCTTGAACTTAGAAGGAGTTGTGGAAACCTACGGAGTTGATGAAATCCAGGGTAAACCCTTTTTAGTGCTTGAGGATTTTGGAGGGTGTGACTTGACCTCTTGCCTCCAAAATCAATCGCTTTCGCTGGATGATATTCTATGGATTGGTTGTCAGTTGGCAGCAATTTTGGGACGACTGCACAACTGCCAGATTATTCACAAAGATATTAAGCCACATAATCTAATTTTTGAGCCTAAAACTCGACAGTTAAAACTAACGGATTTTTCGATCGCCTCTCGCCTTTCTAAGGAACACCCAATCCTCAGCAGTCCCAATCTTCTAGAGGGAACGTTGCTCTATGTGTCGCCAGAGCAAACGGGACGCATGAACCGCACGGTGGACTATCGAACCGATTTCTATTCTTTGGGTGTCACGCTCTATGAGTTATTAACGGGCCAGCTTCCTTTCCAATCCAGCGATCCCATGGAATTGGTGCATTGCCATATTGCAAAGTCACCCATTCCGCCTCATGACCTCAATGCTCAAATTTCGCCTCAAGTGTCGGCAGTGATTTTGAAGTTGATGGCCAAGACGGCGGAAGAACGCTACCAAAGCGCTTACGGTATTCAGCGGGACTTGGAGGAATGCCTGAGCCAGTGGCAGCGGTTTGGTTCGATCGCCCCGTTTCCTCTGGCGGAGCGCGATCAATGCGGCACGTTCAGCATTCCCCAAAAGCTCTATGGGCGGGAAATGGAAGTGCAACAGCTTTTGGATGTGTTCGATCGCGTCAGCGCGGGAAATACGGAAATGGTGCTGGTGGCGGGCTATTCCGGCATCGGCAAATCGGCTTTGGTGAATGAGGTGCATAAGCCGATCGCCCGTCAGCGTGGGTACTTCATCAGTGGCAAGTTTGACCAATTTCAACGTAATATTCCCTACGCTTCGCCTATTCAAGCATTTCGTGAATTGGCGCGACAGTTACTGACCGAAACGGAGGAGCAAATTGCCGTTTGGCGCGCAAAATTGACCGCCGCTTTGGGCAACAATGGATCAATCATTACCGATGTGATTCCCGAACTGGAATCGATCGTTGGTCCTCAGACCCCAGCGCCAGAATTGCCTCCTTCCGAAGCCCAAAATCGCTTCAACTTGGTTTTTCGCACCTTCATTCATGTGTTCTGCCAGGTCGATCGACCGTTGGTCATTTTTCTAGACGATTTGCAATGGGCTGATGCGGCTTCTTTGCAACTTATTGAACAATTAATGACTGATCCCGATGGGCAATACCTGTTGATGTTGGGAGCCTATCGGGACAATGAAGTGGACTCTACGCACCCCCTGTTACGGATGCTAGGCACGATCGAAACGGAGGGAGCCAAACTGCAAACCATTACCCTCAAGCCCCTGACGCTAGATCATGTGTTGACTTTGGTGGGAGACACCTTACACCGACCACCGGAAACTGTGGAACCCATTGCCCAATTGCTGGTGCAAAAAACCCAAGGAAATCCATTTTTCTTAACGCAGTTGTTTAAATACCTCTATGTTGAAGGGGTCATTTGGTTTGAATCGGGGACGGGGCAATGGGAATGGAGTTTTCAGCATTTGCCGCCCATTGAAATCACAGAAAATGTGATTAGTTTGATGGTTCATGAAATCCAAAAGTTGGATGTTTCTGTGCAACGAGCGCTGCAATTAGCCGCTTGCATTGGCAACCAATTTGATTTGGATATGTTAGCCATTGTTCATGAAAAATCTACAGCGGAAACTTCTACAGATTTATGGCAAGCTCTGCAAGCAGGATTGGTTATTCCTCTGAATGCGGCTTACAAAATTCCGCAGGTGCTGGAAGATTGCAAAACAGTCACGATCACCTACAAGTTTTTGCACGATCGTGTACAGCAAGCGGCCTATTCTCTAATTCCTAATGATGAAAAACAACTTATCCATTTAACCGTGGGCCGCCTGTTGCTCAACAGCATTGAACCCGATCGGCTAGATGATTGTCTGTTTGATGTGGTGAATGCGATGAATGTGGGTTCTGTCCTCATTACGGATGCCCAAGAACAGCTACTCTTGGCGCGGCTGAATGATCGAGCAGGCAGTAAGGCTAAGGCAGCGGCGGCCTACAATTCTGCCCAAGAATACTTCGCGATGGGTCGTCAATTACTGCCGGAAAATGCCTGGGATACGGACTATGAATTAAGCCTCAGTCTCTACACCGAAAGTGTGGAAGTTGAATATTTATTAACTCGATTTGAAGAAGCACAAATTCTTTCGGAAATTGCCTTAGAGCGCTCGCGCTCGCTGCGCGATCGCACGAAAATCTATGAGCTAAAAATTCAGTTTCTGATCGCTGAAAACCAAATGCATAGTGCGATCGAAACAGCCTTGCCTGTCTTGGAACTGCTGGGCTATCCCTTGGTGGTTGATCCGCAATTGTTGCAACTGAATCAGCCGCTGCCGGAGTTAGACCAGTTGGCAGATTATCCAGAAATGAGCGATCGCGCTGCTCTGGCTGCCCTTGAAATCCTGATCATCATCACGGGCCCCTCTTATCAAGCAAGACCCGATTTGTTGCCCTTCATTGTCTTTCGGATGGTGAACATGTGCCTAGAGCTGGGCCATTCAGCCCTCGCTGCCTACGCCTATGGCATGTATGGATTGTTGTTGTGTGGCCCCTTAGATCAAATTGAATTGGGCTATCGATCGGGACAAATTTCTTTGCAAATTTTGGAGCAATATCCCTCGGATGCTTTGAAATGCAAAATCCACATGCTTTTCAATTCCTTTGTGGTTCATTGGAAAGAACCCCATCAAAATACGATTCAATTCCTTGAGCGCACAGTGCAAATGGGAATGGAAACGGGCGATGTGGTTTATGCCACCTACTGCGCCATGTGGTCTTGTGGCTACATGATGTTGGTGGGAACACCCCTGACAGAAGTGGCCCGAGAGCAGCAACTGTATATCGAATTGCTCCAAAAAATTAAACAGGATCATGGCTTATATCCAGCCATGACTTGGCGACAACTCACAGAAGCCTTGGAGTCGCCAGAAACACCCACTTCTCAACTGGAAGGTCGCTATATTAATCGCCAATTGGTTTCAGAAATTCAAGCTTCTGAAAACCAAATGCTGCTTTTCTTTATCTATTTTGCAGAAACCATTCTGGCCTATGTCATGAATGACTGGGAAGCAGCGAAAATCAAGGCAAATTTGGCTGACCAGTACCAAGCCGCCGCCACCGCTTCTATGTTGTCTGGTGGCTTCACGTTCTATGCCGCATTGGTTTATCTCAAAACCACTCAACCCAGTGACTTGACTACGCTGAATGAGGATGAACAAGATCAGCCTTCGACCTTAGAATGTTTGACGACTAAGCTGAAAAATTGGGCAAATCACGCACCAGAAAACTATCAAAGTAAATATGAATTGGTGTTGGCGGAAACGGCCCGCTGGCAAGGAGAAATCCTGCGCGCCATGGACTATTATGATCGCGCTATCAACACGGCCCAAGCCCATAGTCGTTGGCCTGAAGTGGCGATCGCTGCTGAGCGTGCCGCTGAGCTATATCAAGATTCCGGGCGCGACAAAATTGCTAAGCAATACTGGCTGGATGCGGCTCATGCTTACGATCGCTGGGGAGCCAAAGCCAAAGTCGCCGCGCTCCAGGCCAAATCGCTGCCCTTACAAAATCTGTCGCCCCGGCGGCCGCCGACCTTGCCGCCCACGGGCACTCAGCACTCCACCCACCCCCACACAACCGCCAGCACGGTGCTGGATATTAACACCGTAATTAAAGCGGCCCAAGCCCTTTCTGGGGAAATTGTGTTGTCGCAATTGTTAACCCAACTAACGCGACTAACCCTTGAAAATGCTGGGGCCCAAACGGGCTATTTGCTCCTCAAAGATCCTCAACAAAACAATCGGTTAACCGTGGTAGCCACCAGCCATGTGGAAGGGCAAACGGCCGTAGATGTTCCCCTGAATTGCCCCTTATCTCCGAGTTTATCTTTGCCGATTTCCCTGATTCAATACGTGCAACGAACCCAAGAATCAGTGGTTTTGGGCAACGCCATGGCTGAAGGACTATTTACCAATGATCCTTACATTGCAAATCATCAAATTCAATCGGTAATTTGTATGCCCATTACTCAGCAAGGACAGTTAATGGGCGTTCTTTATTTGGAAAATAATTTGGCGATCGATGCGTTCACACCCGATCGCTTGGAAGTGTTGCAAATTCTGATGGCACAGGCTGCTATTTCCATTGAAAACGCACGTCTCTACCGAAACTTGGAAGATTACAGCAACAATCTGGAAAAGAAAGTGGCCGCCCGCACTCAGGAGCTGACCGAAAGAAATCAACAGTTGAAGATTACGCTCCAAGAACTGCAGCAAACCCAAGCACAACTGATTCAAGCGGAAAAAATGTCTAGCTTGGGGCAAATGGTGGCGGGTATTGCCCATGAAATTAATAATCCCATTAGTTTCATTATGGGTAACATTACCCACGCTCAATCCTATTTTTCGGATTTGCTGAACCTGTTGGCACTCTATGAGCAATATTCTCCCTCTATTCATCCAATCGTTCAAGAAAGAATGAAAGAAGTGGAGTTGGATTTTCTGAAAGAAGATCTGAATAATTTGTTTCACTCGATGCAAAATGGAGTTGATCGAGTTCGGCAAATTGTCCTAGGACTGCGAAATTTTTCGCGTTTGGATGAATCAGATCAAAAACGAGTCGATTTGCACGAAGGGATTGACAACACGCTGCTGATTTTGCAGCACCGATTACAAGTACAAAGCCAACAGCCAGAAATCAGCGTGTTAAAAAATTATGGCGAAATTCCGTTGGTGAATTGCTATGCCAGCATGGTCAATCAGGTCTTTTTGAATATTTTGACCAATGCGATCGATGCCTTGCGATCGCCCGCCGGTTTTGCCTTGCAGCCAATGCCTGAAATTTCCATTGAAACTCGCAAAATTAGCGATCGAACTGTACAAATCTCCATCACTGACAACGGCCCAGGTATGGAAGAAGGTGTGCGACAAAAAATCTTTGATCCCTTCTTTACCACAAAACCAGTGGGTGAAGGCAAGGGATTGGGCTTATCAGTGAGTTATCAAATTATTACTCAACAGCACCACGGACAACTATCCTGTCAGTCTGTACCCCAACAGGGAGCGACATTAACGATTGAACTACCCATTGACGGCCCAGCTTGAGTAGTTAGGGATCTTGTCAAACTCAATGAGCCTTTGCCAAAATTTCTTAAATTGAATGAGTTGGCCATGCGCTCATCTCAGCAGTTCATTTATGATCGATTACCATGACCAGTCAATTACGAATCGGGGTGGCCGGGCCTGTGGGTTCCGGAAAAACAGCGCTGGTTGACGCTTTATGTAAAAAATTGCGCGATCAATATAGTCTGGCGGTAGTTACCAATGACATCTATACCCAAGAAGATGCTCAATTTTTAGTCCGGAGTGCTGCTCTTTCTCCTGATCGAATTGTGGGCGTGGAAACTGGCGGTTGCCCCCACACGGCCATCCGAGAAGATGCTTCCATTAACCTGGTGGCGATCGAGCAATTAGAGGCTAAATTTGCACAGGGCGATCGTCCCATTCAAATTACCTTTGTTGAAAGTGGTGGAGATAACTTGGCCGCCACCTTTAGCCCAGAGTTAGTTGATTTAACAATTTACGTGATTGATGTGGCCGCCGGTGACAAAATTCCTCGCAAAGGGGGGCCGGGTATCACCAAATCTGATCTTTTGGTAATTAATAAAATCGACTTAGCTCCCCATGTGGGTGCTGACTTAGCCATCATGGAACGGGATGCTCAAAAAATGCGAGCTGATCGCCCTTTTCTTTTCAGCAATCTGAAAACAGGCCATGGTCTGCCAGAGATTATTGGCTTTATTGAACAGCAGTTGCCCCCGGTTTCTTAGGGGATCTCTGAACGATCAAAATTGATCAATTGCCTGACTTTAATTCATGATTAACCGGTGGGGTAATCCATGAGTAAAGGATTACTCAATGGGTAAACGAATCAAAAACTCAGTCCCTTGATTAAGCTGGGATTGCACATCAATTGACCCACCATGTTTAGCCACCACAATTTCTCGAGCGATCGATAGGCCAATTCCCGTGCCTTGGTTCACTCCCTTGGTCGTGAAGAGGTGATCAAAAACCCGAGTGATCGTTGCCTCATTCATCCCCTTGGCATTATCAGCAATGGCAATCATAATCTGGTTATCTTCCAACTTCGTCGTTACCGTAATTTGGTAAGGATTTGCTTGTAAATGTGTAAAACTTTGCCCCACGGCTGACTCGTCAATCGCATCAATGGCATTGGCTAAAACATTCATAAAAACCTGATTCATTTGCCCTGGAAAGCAGTAAATTTCAGGCAGATTTCCATAATTACGGACTACTCTAATTTCAGGTCGCTGATTAGTGCCCTTCAGTCGATATTTCAAAATTAAAATCGTGCTGTTGAGGTTTTCCTCTAGTTGGGCTTTGACCTTTTGATCTGTGTCCGATCGTGTGAATGCTCGCAAACTTTTACTAATTCCAGTCACGCGGTTTGTGGCGTGATGCATGGCTTCAAATAACCTAGGGAAATCTTCTTCTAAAAATTCTAAATCGATATCCTCAGCATGTTTGAGGATATCTACTTTAGGTTCAGGATACTGCTGCTGATAAAGCCGAATATGCTCTAATAAATAGTTGGTATATTCTTCGACATTTTCAATGCTGCCATCCAAAAAGCTGATCGGGTTATTAATCTCATGGGCAACCCCAGCAATTAAATTTCCCAACGCAGACATTTTTTCACTTTGAACCATTTGAGCTTGAGTAAACTTCAATTTCTCAAGGGTTCGTTCTAAGGTTCGATTCTGGTGAACCAACGTTTTGGCTTGATGCTCCAAAACATGATTGGCAACCTTTAAATCTGCAAATGCTCGATTTAGCTTTACCTTTGCAGTGTTTTGTTCAGCCAAGACTGCTGTCAAAATTAACGAAGTGAAAACCACCACCACAATAAATGACTGCAAACCCATTAATGACTGGCTTAAATGCGGACTTGCAAAGCTGCCTAAACCTCGCACAGTGCCTAAAACAGCCATCAAAGAAATTAAAAAAACTGTTAAATTGGCACCAATATCACCAAAACGAAAAACGGCCCAAATCAACAAAGGAATTAAAACATAAGCAATAGATTGGCTATTCCAAAAAGCGAAAAAACTAATTAAAAAAACACTTAGCATTAATAATATAAATTCAATTTCTTTGCTCGGAGCTACTTTAATTCCCAATCGCGATAAAACACCTTGAAAAGAATATGGATTTACAATTTTGCGATTCAGGATATGGAAAATAATTTGTAATAAATTATGACAATTTAGTCGATTGAGCTTGAGATAACGATGTCCACTTAAAATGAGTGGCGTTAAAATAAAAATACCAGCAACATTGGAGACCCACCAAATTAACCAAACACTAAGAACACTTTCAAGAAAGTTAATTTTTCCAGCAAAAGCTAACATCCCTACGCCCATTGTTGCATTAACGATCGGGCCTAGCAAGCCTGCATAGACTAAGAACCGAATGGTGTCAGAAACTTGATTAAATGGATATCGGTTTTGGGTTGATTGTTTAAATAGGAACGTTCCTAATTGTGTGCCCGCAGTGGTTCCGGCGGCAATGCCCAGCACAGCCAAGGTAGATAACAGCAGGGTAATTAAATTACGACTGTCCCAAAAAGCTTGAATATTAGCCCCAAAAGATCCCAAAAAAACGCCGGGCAGAACTCTTTTGCCACAGAGCAGCGTGATGCCAACGGCAAATCCGTCTGGCGGCCACACAGGAGTAACCGAATTGGGCGTTGAGGCCAGAAGTCGAGATAGCTCCGCCAAGGCATCGTAAACCAGGGCGGTTCCCAAGATTGGCCCCAGGTGAATTTTTTGTAGCCACGCCAGGGACTTGCGAACTGTGATGACGTTCGTGATCTGTTCCATAGATTTCTAGTGGGCGATCGATCTATTGAGTATTACGTCGATCTATGAAAAAGTCGTGAAAGTATTCAGTGAATTTTTGAAAATGTAGACAAATCCGGCGTTGTTTTCATTAATTAACCTAAATTTGGGGCTCCTGGTGGTCACAGCTCAAGACAAATTTCTATTAGTTTATTTTTGGAGTTGGTTAGAAAATTTTTGGAAATTTCAAAATGCTCTTATGAAATTCTAGTCTCTATAAACCAATTGCTTTGTGTTAATTAATAGAATCCTTAAATTTCAATCTTAAATTATTATCCATGGAAATAAATCAATTTCAATATTTTCTAATTGCTTTTCATGATTAATCTATAATTTATCTGAGCGACAATTTGACCTTATTGAATAAGCAAAAAATGATGAAAATTGACTGAATTGGTAACTTAAACGGCATTATCTGAATAAAGAATTAATCGCGATTTCTTGAATTCAAGAAAAATTGATAATTTTACGATTTGTCGAAATTTCTATACATAAATTTACATTTAAATTTATTTGACCTGAACTGAATTTCAGTCCCTGATCGATCAAGGCTGCCTTTGGAATCGATCGATCCAAGGTTGCCCATGAGCGCTTTGTATTGAACCCATTCACCGCGCTGGGGCTGGTTAGTGGTTGCATCGTTGTGGCTAGAGTTCTCCCCATTTGCGAAGTAGGTTGGCGTGGGTTTTGGCAATGAGGTCAAACTCGGGCGTTTTGCCGGTTTGGGCAAACAGTGCTTGGCGGGCGGTGTCTAGGTCAAAAAGCAGTTCTCGCTCGGCGGGATCTTTGACAAGACTTTGGATCCAGGTGACGGCTACCAGGCGCACACCATGGGCGATCGCCTCCACTCGGTGCAGAGTAGAGGAGGGATAGAGCACCATGGCTCCGGCTGCGAGCTTGAAGGTTTCTTCGCCGTTGGTGGTTTCAATCACCAATTCGCCACCGCCGTAGGTTTCGGGCGATCGCAAAAACAGGGTGAGAGACAAGTCCGATCGAATTTTGGGATCGCTGCCCATGAAAGCGTTGTCTACGTGGCTGCCGTAGGCCATGCCGGTTTCGTAGCGACTGAACAGAATTGGGCCGATCGCCTTGGGTAGTGCTGCCATTTGGAACAATGGATTACGCCATAGGGCCTGTCTCACCAGCGTTCGCAGGGGGCTAAAGGCGGGGTCTGTGCTGGCCAGTTGGGTGTTTTGCTTCACGAGCCTGGCGTGCCAGCCAGCGGTAGCCTGGCCGTCAATAAATGTTGCGCCCGCCAGTTGCGCCTCCATGGTGGCCAATTCCTCCGCGCTCAGCACATTGGCAATAGAAATAATCATTAGTCTTTTTAATTGCAGATCTTTTTCTTAGAAAAATTACTACAGTTTGGCATTAAGCGGCCGAAGTGCTTGGAACATGACGAACTACAAAAACGGTCAATTTCAAGAACTGCAAGCATTTTCCCGATCGCGACTGCTCTGGCTTGGCTCCCGGAAGAGGGACAAGCACCTGTTATACTCTTGCAAGTAATTCGCAATTTTTGATTCCCGCTCTAATTCCTGGAGTGGCCAGTTGGCACGCCCGAGCACCCTCCGCCAGACAACCGTTGCCGCTGGCCATCGGATCTTTAGCCATCAGACTTCAGCAGCCATGAAAAATAAGACAAAACTTTGGGTTGGCATTGGTGCATATCTGTTAACGGCCCTAAGTCCCACGGGCTGCGCGGTTGCACCTCAGCAAAATGCGGCGGTCTCAACCCAGGAAGCGGCCTCGCCTGGGGCTGAATCTCCCGTGGCTTCTGCAACGGCCTCGCCTGGGGCCGTAGCTTCGGAACTGGATCCCTGTCGGCGGGGCGCTGGCGGCGAAGGGGGTGAAGGCGGCGAAGGCGGTGAAGGCGGTGAAGGCGGTGAAGGGGCCGAAGAAAGCAGCGCTGCGGCCACGCCGAACCCGGCCATTAAGCCCGAGGAACTTCAGAAGGCGGTGGCCGATTACAAGACCTATGTGGTGCAAGAGGTCGATCGCCTGGTGACCGATACGAAGGTGTTTACCGATCGAGTAATTGCCGGAGATGTGGCGGGGGCGAAAGCGGTGTATGGCTCATCGCGGTTGGGTTGGGAACGCATTGAGCCGATCGCCTCGTCCTTTGCGGCCCTGGATGGGGCGATCGATGCGCGGGTGGATGACTTTAAAGGGGAAGACGACCCGGCATTCACAGGTTTTCACCGCATTGAAATGGGGTTGTTTAAATACAACACCACCAAAGGCTATGAACCCTTCGCCCGCAAGCTGATGACGGATCTTCAGGGTCTAAAAACCTGCGTGGCTTCCCTGGAAATTGAGCCGAGGGATATGGTTCGCGGGGCTTCGGAACTGATTGAAGAAGTCTCCCTGGGCAAAATTACCGGTGAGGAAGATCGCTACAGTCGTTTGGATTTCTGGTCATTCCGCGCCAACTTGGAAGGCTCCCAAAAAATTGTGGATTTGGTGCGGCCCATGGTGCAGCGAATTCAGCCCACGGTGTTGCAACGGGTCGATCGGGATTTTGCGGCCGTGAATCAGGTTTTGGAGAAATATAAGCTGCCCAATGGCGACTTCATGACCTACGACAAGCTTTCGGCCGCCGACAAAAAGCGCTTACAGGCAGATTTGGCCAAGCTTGCGGAAAACATTTCCAAACTACGGGGCGTAATCGGTGTTTAGGGTTAACTAACCGTTATTCCTGCCTGCTATACCAACGGGGCAAACATTGTCTTTGAGGAAATATTCTGAGGGAAGATTCATGGTAAAAACACGCTTTTCTTGGAGTCGGCGGCAACTCCTGGGACGGGGATTGGCGATCGCCGTTGGTGCAGGCCTGGGCCTGTGGCAAGGTCAACGTTGGTGGGGCGATCGCTCCGAAGCCGCTGCCCTGGCGGAGGCGATTCCCTTTTGGGGCCCTCACCAACCGGGCATCGTGACACCGGATGTGGCTGCTGCTCTGGTGGTGGCTCTGGACGTGACCGCACGCGATCGCCAGGAACTGACTCAACTGTTTCAAACCCTGACCGATCGAATTGCCTATTTGATGGCCGGTGGTGCCCTGAAGCCCTTGGATCAGCGCTATCCCCCCAGCGGCTCCGGTATTTTGGGCGATGAATTTCCCGCCGATCGGCTCACGGTCACCGTTTCCGTGGGGGCCTCTCTGTTTGACCAACGCTACGGCCTGGCCGCCGCCAAACCCCGCCACTTGACGGAAATGCCCAATTTCCCGAACGATCGCCTCGATCCCCAGCTTTGCCATGGCGACTTGCTCTTGCAGTTTTGCGCCAACCACGAAGAAACCAACATCCACGCCCTGCGCGACATCCTGAAGCAGTTGTCGGGGTTGGTGGTTTTGCGTTGGCAAATGGCCGGTTTCCAGCAGCCCGATCGCGACCCCCATCCCCGCCGCACCACCGTGCGCAACCTGTTGGGTTTCAAGGACGGCACGGTGAACCCGAACCCGAAGGACGAGAAATTAATGAACCGCTTGGTTTGGGTTTCTCGCAACAGCCCAGAACCGGCCTGGACGGTCGGCGGTTCCTATCACGTGGTGCGAATCATTCGGATGTTTGTGGAGTTTTGGGATCGAACTCCCTTGGACGAGCAAGAAGCAGTGATGGGGCGATCGCGCAGTAGCGGTGCGCCCTTGGGCTACCGCCATGAGGAAGAGATTCCAAACTATCAACGGGCCGGCAAAGCAATTCCCCGCGATTCCCATATCCGATTGGCAAACCCGCGCAATCCCGGCATGGGAGAGCATCAAATTTTGCGCAAAGGATTCCACTACTCCCGCGATATCGATCGCGCCGGTCAGTTGGACATGGGCTTGCTCTTTTTAGCCTTTCAACAGGATGTGAAAACTGGCTTTGAAGCCATTCAAAATCGGCTGAATGGTGAACCTTTGGAGGAATACATTAAGCCGATCGGGGGCGGCTATTTCTTTGCCCTGCCTGGCGTGCCCGATCGCGACAGTTACTTGGGTCAGTCTCTGTTGCAATCGGTGTAATTGCGATCGGTGTAATTGCAATCGGTGTAATTTAGGCAGCGCAGCTTAGGGCCTGTCGTCATTTCCTAGGATCATTTTCCATGTCCCAGCCGTTGTAACAAGGGGCTTGAGCATCTTGTCCCCCACAATCTACCAACGACAAAATCAGGGTTTCAGGCGATTTGACGACACGCCCTAAGACGTATTGACTCAACCAATCGATCGAATCGATCGAATGAATTAATTAAGCAGGGTAATTCAGGCCGCATTGGACAGAGTTAGATCGAATAATGCAGCGGAAACGCCTTTGCTCCCTTGGGCTTGACGTAAACCCGCTGCTGGGGCGAAAGATCTAATTCATCAAATCGTTCCCGCGTCAGATGGGCCGTCATCACCTGCCCATCATCCAACACCAATTCTGCCTGAATTTCCCAACCCAAATGCACTAGCCGACTAATGCGGGCCGGAGCCGTGGCCGTGTCCGGTGCTAGTTCAATCACCACATCATGGGGCCGCAGGAAAATTTCCGGTTCCGTAGAATCAATGCCGTGAGCCTGGAAGATTTGGGAATCGCTGGGCAGGATGTTCACCGGCCCAATGAACTTCATCACAAAAGGCGTGGCGGGGCGATCGTAAATTTCAGCGGGCGAGCCAATTTGTTCAATGCGCCCATGATTCACAATCACGATCTCATCGGCCACTTCCATCGCTTCCTCTTGGTCGTGGGTCACAAAAACCGTGGTCACATGCACTTCGTCGTGCAAACGCCGTAACCAGGCCCGCAAATCCTTGCGCACCCTCGCATCCAATGCCCCAAAGGGTTCATCCAACAGCAACACTTTCGGTTCCACAGCCAACGCCCGCGCCAGAGCCACCCGCTGTCGTTGGCCGCCGGACAGTTGGGAGGGGTAGCGATCGCCCAACCCCGAAAGCTGCACCAACTCCAGCAGCTCATCGACTCGCTGGCGAACCTTGGCGCGATCGGTCTTTTGTAATTCCAACCCAAAGCCAATGTTTTGGCGCACGGTCATGTGTTTAAACAGGGCGTAGTGCTGAAACACAAAGCCGATGTTGCGTTCTTGTACGGTTTGGTCGGTGGCATCTTTGCCGGTGAGCCAAATTCGCCCGCTGTCCGGCTTTTCGAGACCGGCAATCAACCGCAGCAGGGTTGATTTACCGGATCCCGAAGCACCCAACAGGGCCACCAGCGAACCGGACTCTAAGCTAAGGCTGACGTTATCGACGGCCAGGAAATCGCCAAAGCGTTTGGTGACGTTTTCTACGACGATGCCCACGATGCCGCTGCTCCCGATGCGAAAGGTTGACCCCCATTATGCAATGGATAGGTCGTCGATCGACTAAAAATCTCCACTTTCTCGGTCGTGTTACCGGGGTTTGGAGCTAAATTCCAGTCGGCTCAGGGCACAACTTCAATAGGTTGAATCAACCGGTTGATTTAACCGGTTGATTTAACTGCGATGCAGGATGCTAGTCTCCTTGAAAAATCTCAAAAAAGTCCCTAAGCAGGGCTATGCCCTTGATCGGCGAGTGTTGGATAGTCCGTGTAGCCGATATGCAAATCTTGATCGCCCTTTCCGTAGAATGTTTTGAAATCTGGCGGATTTAAATCCGCATTGATCGCCAAACGTTCGGGTAAGTCAGGATTGGCAATGAAGGGTCTGCCAAATGAAACCAGTTCCGCCAAACCCGATTCAAGCACTTGTGCCGCGCTGAGGCGATCGTAATTGCCGTTGGTGATGATAGTTCCTTGATAGTTCGATCGTAAGGTTGCCAAAACGGGATTTAAAACGGCATCGGTTGCCAAATCAGTCTCATTCGGCTCCATCAAATGGACATAGGCTAAATTGAAGGCGTTGAGGGCGGAAAGCAAATAGCTAAATAAGGCTTGGGGATCGGAGTCTCGCATTCCATAAAATGTGTTACTAGGAGATAGCTTGATCCCAACGCGATCGCCCCCAATAGCGCTACAAACAGATTCAACAACCTCCAGTGCAAAGCGCGATCGATTTTCAATCGAACCACCATATTGATCAGTTCGTTGGTTCGATTCATCCTGCAAAAACTGATCAATAAGATATCCAAAAGCGCCATGTAGCTCTACGCCATCAAAACCAGCCCTGATCGCATTTTTAGCCCCTTGAGTAAACTGCTCGATAATGACCGGAATTTCATCGATTTCAAGGGCGCGCGGCGTTTCCAAGCTGACTTTTCCAATCGGCGTATGCAATGTCCCGATCGCCGCGATCGCGCTGGGAGCCACAGGTGTTTCTCCACCCAACAGTGCCGGATGAGCAATGCGGCCGCTATGCCACAATTGCAGAAAAATTCGCCCTCCTTGGTTGTGTACTGCATCAGTAACCTGTTGCCAGCCGGCCACTTGGGCTTCGGAGTAAACACCAGGACAGTTAATGTAACCATTACTCAGAGGAGAAATCATTGTGCATTCAGTTACGATCAGTCCCGCAGAAGCCCGCTGAGCGTAATAGGTTGCCATTAAGGATGAAGGGATCGAGTCGATCGCTCGAAGACGGGTCATGGGAGCCATCACGATTCGGTTGGGCAAGAGCAACGCTCCCAACTGCATGGGCGTAAATAGATGAGTGGACGGGTTCATATTCGTTGCCTCACTTCCAAAAATGCTCAAGAAATTAATGCTCAAGAAATTGCTGTGACGGTGCTCGAATTTTCTGAATGCTTGGGTCTAGTATTTTTCTGGTCTTTTTAATCTCTCCGAGAACTTGTTTTGCAGCTAAACTCAGAACTGATAAAAATTACGATCAAAAGACTATTAAAAACGATCTGATTCGACTAAATTTGAGCTTTATTGTAGCTAAGCAGTTGCCTATTTCAGGGTTGACCTCAATTGCTAAGGTAGATGCTTTCAATGGCATGAAGGTTTAACCAAAAAGCAAGTTAGTCAATTGGGCTTGACAGCAGCGGGGTTAGTATAGAATCTTTTTCCGAAGGAAACAATAAGGCACCAAATGGTGCGTGACCTCTGGCATGATTCGTCAATTTCCTGAACCAGACCTGTTCACGCTGAATTGCCCTACTCAGCAAGTGCTAGACATTGTGGCGCACAAGTGGGTTGTCATCATTTTGTATTGCTTGGCCTATGGGCCAAAACGGTACGGCGAAATTCATCGCCGAATAGATGGCATTTCGCAGAAGGTTTTAACGCAATCTCTCAAGAGTTTGGTGGTTAACGGACTGGTGAATCGACGGGTTTTGTCGGGCACTCCTGCTAATGTGGAATATTCACTTTCGGAGTTGGGATTGAGTTTGATTGAGCCGTTGATGGAAATTGCAAATTGGTCGCGAGCGCATTTTTCTGAAGTTTTGGCGGCTCGAAACCAACTGGCCAATGACACTTCAGAGTCGCTTCAAAAATGAGACGAAATGATTTATGAATTAATAAATGGCTCAAAGAATCGCTCAAAATGGCTCAAAAATGACTCAAAAATGATGAATTTGGAAATAATTAGCTATTGGGTAATCTGCATGACCCCAATGAGCCGACTAGCACTAAATTTATGTGAGACGTGGGCCTAAATCCAGGGCGATTTGCGGTTGGGTTTCGCGCAACGGCCAGCAATTCCCTAGGGTTCTCCTGCCGCGTCGGCCGATCGCCCCAGTCGATCGAGCCATTGGCGCAAGAGGGCATTCACTCGATCGGGCGCTTCATCGTGGGGACAATGACCCGCTCCCTCGATCGGCACAAATTCCAAACGCGGTGAACAGCCAACAAATTGTTGGGACAGGGCGAAGGGGATGAGTCGATCGCGCGTGCCCCACAACAGAAGCACCGGAATTTGGATGTGGTTCAACACCCGCCGAATGGGGGGCGAAAACCGGCTGCTGGCCATGGCGCGGATGATTTGGGCAAAGGTGCGGGCCGCCCCCTGATCGCGGGCCGGCTCTGTCAAAATTTCCACCAACTCCGAATCGATCGCTCCGGGATCTCCCCAAGCCAAGCCAGCCCAGCGCCGCACCACGGCCGGCCGGCGCACCCCATAAAAAACAGCCTGCAACAGCCAGGGAGAAGCCACTAAATTCTCCAGCCCCAGCACCAGTGGGCGCAGGGCCCTGGGAATAATTTCCTCGCGCATGGATGGATCGGGCAAGCTAATCGCCACGGCCCCACAAACCATTTCGGGGTAGCATTCCGCCACCGTGAGGGCAATGGCCGAGCCGATCGAGTTGCCCACCACCACCGCCGGAACCCCAATGAAGGTTTGCCAAAACTCCCGCACCTGCTCCGCCCAAAAGTAAGCATCGTAGGCCACCAACGGCTTGCAAGATGCGCCAAAGCCAACCAAATCGAGGGCATAAACCGGATGGTGAGTGGCCAGGGCTTCCATGTTGGAGCGCCAATAGCCGATCGAGGCCCCAAACCCATGCAGCAACAAAATGGGCGGCCCGCCATTCACCGCCGGGCCGGGCAGGAAACTGTAGCGGGTTGACCAACCGCGCCAAACCCAATCACGCCGATCGCCCACGCGATCGACCCACGATCGCGCCGGGCATTGAGGGACTGGGGGTTGCGGGTCGGTCGTGGCCAGTGGAGTTGCGTTCATGGGGTGCTGTGGCCGAATACTTTTGATCGAGCGGCTTTGATGATCGAACGGCCTCGATCGAGGCACTGGATCACAAAGACCATCATGATTCAGTTGCCTGGATCAAATACTAAGAAATCTTGCGAGTTTATTGACATCCTTAGCTGCACCTTAGCCGATCAAACCCCCTATTTCCAAGGCGCGATCGCCCGAAAAGTCCCTCATCCCATCCACCCCTGGCACAGAGTAAAATAGGTGGCAGTCTCTGTTGTTTTGGGCCAAGTCTGTCCCGCAGCAGCCAGACGCTGAATGGTTCAATACCGTTCGATACCATTCAATTGATTGCTCGATCGTGCTAAGACGGAAGCAAATCGCCTCAATCGCCCCATGCGATCGGCTGTTTCCCGCCCTAGCAACGCTGGCCCAGCCTAAACAAACTTCAAAAGCTCCATTCACAGCGATCGCGCTACCCCAGAATCCATTTCACCAATGCCACCAGTCATCGACAAACGCAAACCCGCGAATCTTCCCCCCATCAACGAAAACATCCGCTTTCCCGAAGTGCGCCTGATTGATGCAGACGGCGCACAGGTTGGAATCATCCCCACCTACGACGCACGCCGCATGGCCGAGGAAAAGGAACTAGACCTCGTGCTGATTAGTGACAAGGCCGTGCCGCCCGTTTGCCGGATCATGGACTACGGCAAATATAAGTTTGAGCAAGAAAAGAAGGCGCGCGAGGCCAAGAAGAAGCAGCATACGGCTGACGTGAAAGAAGTCAAGATGCGCTACAAAATCGACCCGCACGATTACCAAGTGCGGATCCGCGCCGCTGAACGCTTCCTCAAGGCCGGCGACAAAGTGAAGGCTACGATCACCTTCCGAGGGCGGGAAATTCAGCACGCCCACCTGGCGGAAACCTTGCTCAATCAAATGATGCAGGATCTGCAAGAAGTGGCTGAGGTGCAGCAAGCACCGAAGCGGGAAGGCCGCAATATGATGATGCTGCTGTCACCCAAGCGGGAAAAGTAACCTTCGGCAAGGATGGCCAGGGGTGAAAACTGGGTGATGGCACGCGGGGGCCCCTGGGCCCAACCGTGACCATTAGATTGACGAGAGATTGACGAGCCGTCCATGGTTTTGTCACCCTTGTGTGGTGGGGGGCGTGCGATCGTGCGCCCCTCTGCCCTTGCCCGTCCGCCCACTCCATTTGATTGACCGATCGCCCATGGATGCCAACTATCAGGGAACCCGAGGCGGCGCATGGCAACAGGTGCTGCGCTGGCTGAACCTTCGGCCCGAAGAAGGGGAACGCACTTGGTTGATGTTCGCCTTCTACACCACCACCACCGTGGGGTTGAGTTGGCTGGATAACAGCACGGCGGGCCTGTTTGTCGATCGCTACGGGGCCGTGGGTCTGCCGCTCATTTATTTGGGCAACGCGGCGATCGGGGCCTTGATGGGCTTTGCCTATTCCCTGATGCAGAAGGTCATTCCCCTGCGTCAGACGATCGTCTTGATTCCGATTTTGATTGCCCTGCCCCTGGTGGCCTTTCGGGCGGGATTGGGCATTGAGCACCTGGCGGCGATCACGGTTTTTGTGATGCGGCTGTGGCTGGATGTGACCTATGTGCTCAACGACATCAACACCTCCATCACCGCCAACCAGCTTTTTAACATTCGGGAAATTAAGCGCACCTATCCCCTCATCAGCAGTGGTGTGCTGGTGGCGGATGTGATCAGCGGTTTTTCGCTGCCGGTGCTGTTGGATTGGGTGGGGCTGCCGAATGTGTTGCTGTTGGCGGCCGCCACGATCGCCTTTGGGGGCGGCATTTTGTTTTATTTGGGCCGGGCCTACAGCCAGGCCTTCCCCGATTCCCCCAGTCGCTACACCGAAGAGTCCCAGGCGGATTCTAATCGTCGGCTGCAGGGGCCCCTGCGCAGCTATGCGGGCTGGCTGGTGGCCTTTTTCATGCTGGCGCAGGTGTTGTTTTTGCTGGTGGAATTTCAGTTTTTTGATCGACTGGAGTTGCAGAGCAAAACGACGGCGGGCACGGGCACGGGGGGTGACGTGGCCAGCGAGATTGCCAGTTTTTTGGGTCTGTTTAATGGGGTGTTGGGGTTGGCGGAGTTGCTGACCCAATGGCTGGTGTCCAGTCGGGCGATCGAGCGGATTGGCCTGTTTCGATCGGCGGCCATTTTGCCCACGGCGGTGCTGATTTCCGGGGTTTTGGCCCTGTTGAGCATTCCGCTAGCGGCCAATGGATTTTCGGGTGCGTTCCTGGGGGCGATCGGCCTGAAGTTCATGGATGAGCTGCTGCGCTACACCCTCTTTGCCAGCACCAACCCAGTGCTGTTCCAGCCCATTCCCGACAGCGTGCGGGGCAGCATCCAAGCCCGGGTTCGCGGTGTGTTTGAGTCGCTCTCCACGGGGCTGGCGGGGCTGCTGATTTTGGGGACGGTGTTTGTTTGCAAGCACTTTTTACCACCGGACTACCTGGAAGCCCAAAGCTGGATTGTGCTGGGGGCGATCGTCATTTTGTCGGTGCTCTGGGTGGTGGCGGTGTTGGGGTTGCGATCGCGCTACATCAGCCTGTTGGTGATCAGCGCCGAGCGGGGCCGGCTGGGCACGATGGATGTGGACTCTTCCACCCTGCGCCAGGCGGTGATTGAGGCCCTGGTGCAACCGGGAACCACCCCCGAAGATAAGCGATCGTGCATCGAACTCCTGAGCCGCATTGACCCCGAACGGGCCAGTGAAGTGCTCGCTCCTCTGCTGACCGGGTTTCCGCCCGTGCTGCAAAAGCAATGTCTAGAAGTGATGCTGGAGCGGCCCCAAACGGACTATCTCGCGCAAGTGCGGGCCTTGATTGTGCAGCAACCACCGCCGGAGGTGCTGGCGGCGGCCCTGCGCTACGTCTGGATTACGGAATCCGATCAGGATGTGCGTCATTTGCAGCCCTACCTGCGGCCGGAGGTGGATCCCATGGTGCGAGGCACGGCGGCCTCGTTAATTATGCGCCGTGGATCCGCAAGCCAGAAGGCCGAAGCCACCAACAGTTTGCGCCGGATGCTCACTAGCGGTGATGTGCGAGAGCGGGTGATGGGTTGTCGGGCCTTGGGCGAGGCGGCCTATCTCCAGGCCCTGCGGTTGTATGTGCCGGATTTGCTGCAAGATTCATCGGTAGAGGTGCGTTGCGCCCTGCTGGAAGTGATTGCCTCGGCCCGGCTGGAAGACTATTACCCGGCCCTGTTGCGGGGGCTGAATTACAAGAGCACCCGGGAATCGGCCCTGCGCGGGTTGACCAAGCTGGAGCATGAGGTGCTGCCGATGCTGTTGGAGATGGCGGAGGACTGCCATAAGCCAGATCTGATGCGGATGCAGGCCTGGGGGGCGATCGGGCGCATTAGCACTTCGGAAGCCTTGGATATTTTGGTGTCGCGGTTGTTGGTGTCCTGGGGAGCCACCCGCCAAACGATTATGCGCACCCTGCTGAAGCTGCCCGATGACGCGGGGATTGAGGGCGTGCTGCGGCGGATTGGGCGAAGCGGGGTGGAAATGGCGATCGACCAGGAGTTGCGCTACGTGGGCCAATTGGCGGCGGCGCTGGTGGATTTGTCGGAAGCGTCCCTCACGGGGCGGGAGGCGGATCTGTTGCGCCAGTCCCTGCGCGACTCGATTCAGGATGCCCATGAACGGCTCTTTTCCCTGATGAAGTTCCTCTACCCGATCGGGTCGATTCAAGCGGCTTCCTTCAATTTGCGATCGGGGTCGCGGGAGTCCGTGGCTCGGGGCTTGGAAATTTTGGATAATACGCTGGATATTCCCAGTAAGCGGGCGGTGTTGGGAATTTTTGACTCCGCCAATGATCGCGATCGACTGGCGGCGGTGAATGAGCTGATGCACTACCAACCCATGGCCCCGCGCGATCGGGTGCGGCGGCTTTTGGATTTGCGCTATTTCCTGTCCGATTGGCCCTTGGCCTGTTGCTTCCATGTGGCGCGGGCCCTGCGCTGGAGCCTGACCACGGATCAAACCCTGGCCTGTTTGCGTCACCCACGCGGCTTTGTACGAGAAGCGGTGTTAGCCTATTTGGAGTTGGCTTCTCAGCGGATGTTGGCGGAAATTTTGCCCCGGATGGTGCATGATCCCGATCGCCTGGTTCTGGCCCAGGTGCAACACCTAGCCCAGGGGTTGGGCGTTGCCCTGCCCACCAAGTCCGCCGAGGCTTCGGGCCCTGCCTAGGGGCTGGGGTGGCTCAGGGTCGATCGACTCTGCCAGCGAAGAACCCTCAGCCCAGCACTCGCCACTCCCACAAAGCGGGATAAGATAGCGGGGTGTTGAGCCTTCATCATGCCGTTTCACCTCCAGCCTTGCCCTCGCGGTGCATCAACCAGCTTTGAGTCATTGACCGCCTGGGGCCTGCTGCCTGACCCACCGCGCCTAGCCGCTCATGCTCACTAGCGTCGATCGCCTGCTCTTTATCCGCGAAGTCCCGATTTTTAAAGAACTGCGCGACGAGTTCCTCGTGCGGTTAGCTTCCTGCATGGATGAGTTATCGTTTTCTGCCAAGCAAACGATCTTCACGCAGGGGCAAGAGGGGCGATCGCTCTACATTGTGGTGTCGGGACGGGTGCGGGTGCATCTGAACGATCGAGATTTGGCCCATCTGGGGAAAGGATCCTTTTTTGGGGAAATGTCGCTGTTTGATGCGGAACCCCGATCGGCCTCCGTCACGACGATCGAACCCTGCGAATGTTTGATGCTGACCCAACAGCAGCTCTACGACGCGATCGACGAAACCCCTGATATTGCGGTGAATGTGATTCGGCTGCTCTCTCGTCGGATTCGGGAGCTGAATCAAAAACTGAATGCCAGTCGCGATTTGGACGGCAAAGGATCCGGATCAACCCTCTTACCGTCCAATTCCCAAAATAGCTAGGGCCAACTGCGCCCTAGCCCAAACAAAACGCCCAGTGAAGATCTTGATCTACAGGACGATCGCTCCGGTAATGGCCTCAGTGCTGGCCAGCTTCACCAGCCGATCGCCCTGATCTTCGCGCCCCAGGACGGGGAAATCTGCCCAAGCCAAGCCGCCCGATCGACCCGTGTTGGTGCTGATCCACCACAGGCCGTAATCGGCCACCGGGGCCATGGCCGCCAGCCGATCGCCCCGCGCCAGGGTCAGGAAATTGCTGCCCGCTTCACCCAATCCATTCAGGCGCAGGCGATTGATGCGCAGTTGCTTGCCATAACCTCGCTCGGTGATCAGGGCCAGGGTTTGCCCCGGGCTTAAGGTGCAACAGCCCAACAACCGTTCTGATCGACTCACCTTCGTGGCCAAGGCTCCTTGGGTGTTGCGGTTGCTGACCGGTAGGGTAACCGCGTCCAGGGGCACAATCATGCCTCGGCCCATGGAAGTGGCCACCACCAGCCGATCGCCCTCGGATCCCAAGGCGGCGGCCACCAACTGATCGCCCTCCTTCAGCTTCAGGGCCACCAGGCCCCGTCCGGTAATTCGCTCAAATTCCCCCAGTGCCAGGCGCTTTACCCGCCCTTGCTGAGTGAGCACAATCAAATCCTGGGGTGGGTTGGAGTGATCGGCAAAGTCCAGCGACAACACGGCCACAATTTCCCGGGCCAGGGCCGCCACCGAATCATCCGCACTTTGCAGGGCGGTCGATCGGGCCGATTCCGGCAGGAGGGTGACCAGGGGCAATCCTCGGGGCGCTTTTTTGCTAATGGGGGGAATGTCGCCCACCCGCAGGCTATAGGCCTTGCCCGATCGGGTGAGTACTAACAATTCCCGATCGGTTTGCGTATTAAAGGTCTGTACGGCGGCCTCGTCCCGTTCCGTCAGCTCGCCCGGCGTGGGTTCGCTGCGCCGTCGCTTGGGCGGAACCCGCCGCACATAACCCCGATCGCTCAGTTCCACAATTGCCGGTTCCGGAGCCGTGGGAGCCGCTATCGCTGGCGATTCCGTGGTCGCCTGCACCGTCGCTTCATCCAAAATTCGGGTGCGGCGCGGATCGGCAAATTTCTTTTTGAACGATCGCAGGTCTTTTTTCAGAAATTTCAGCCGTTCTTGTCGATCGTCCAGCAAATTCGACAGCTCTGCTAGGCGCGATCGCAGGGTTTCCCGTTCCTCCAACAATTTTTGGCGCTCCAGTCCCGTCAGCCGCCGCATGGGCATTCCCAACACTGCCTGAGCCTGGGAATCGCTCATGCCCAGCCGCACGGCCAACTGTGCCTGGGCGGTGGTTCCGTCCGGGGCAAACCGCAAAATCTCGATCGTTTCATCCAAATGATCCAGGGCCAGCACTAACCCTTCCACCAACTCCAGTCGATCGGCCACCTGCTCACGATCGGCCGTCAATTGCTTCGTGAGGGTTTCTTCCCGGAATGCCAAAAAGACTTGGAGGGCCTGCTTCAGGCTCAACTGCTGGGGCTGGCGATCGACAATGGCCAGCAGAATCATGCCAAAGGTGGACTGCAAATCCGTTTGGCGATAAAGCTGCTTCAAAACCGCCGCTGGCTCCGCCTCCCGCTTTAGTTCAATGACAACCCGAATTCCGTCGCGATCGCTCTCATCCCGCAAATCGCTGATGCCCGTCAGCTTGCCTAGGTTCACCAACTCGGCCATTTTTTCTAGCCAACTGGCCTTGTTGGTTTGGTAGGGCAACTCCGTCACCACGATCGCCGTCCGTTTTTGGCGACCCCGCCCGCCGGGAATTTCCTCCACATGGGTCACCCCCCGCAGGACAATGCTGCCCTTGCCGGTGCGGTAGGCATCCTCAATGCCCTTGGTGCCGATAATTTCGCCCCCGGTGGGGAAGTCGGGGCCCGGAATCAGTTTCCACAGTTGCGCATCGGTTAAGTCCGGGCGATCGATCAGTGCCACCAACCCATCCACCAACTCGCCCAGGTGGTGCGGGGGAATATTGGTGGCCATGCCCACGGCAATGCCCGAACAGCCATTCAGCAACAGCAGGGGCAACTGCACCGGCAACACCACCGGCTCCTGTTGGGAACTGTCGAAATTGGGCGCAAAGTTAACGGTGGCCTCGCTCAGGTTGGCCAGGGCTGAAACCTGGGCGATTTCCGCCAATCGGGTTTCCGTATAGCGCATGGCGGCCGGTGGATCGTCGTCGATCGAGCCAAAATTGCCATGGCCCTGCAACAGGGGATAGCGCATGGAAAAGCTCTGCACCATCCGCACCAGCGCGTCATAAACCGCCTTGTCTCCGTGGGGGTGATATTTCCCCAACACATCCCCCACCACCCGGGCACATTTGCGAAAGGGGCGATCGGGCGTTAACCCCAACTCATGCATCGCGTACAAAATCCGCCGATGCACCGGTTTGAGGCCATCCCGCGCATCCGGCAGGGCCCGGCCGACGATCGTACTCATGGCGTATTCCAAATACGATCGCTGCATTTCCCCATGCAGCGAAGTCGGAATGATTTGCCCAGAGCCAAGAAGGTTGAGTTGCGCGGTCATCAGGCGAGTCCAGTCCAAAAAACGGCCAAGGGGTGAGCGAAATTAAAAATCGCAAGAAAGACGAGGATTAATCAGCAGTCGCTTGCACGGAAAGAGCAATGAGGCATAGCATAACAACTAGACAGCCTCGCATTTGGCGCAACTTGCTCGATGAAAACGGTTTTGATCGTTGAAGACGACCCAATTAATGCACGCGTCTTCTCCAAAATTTTGACCAAGCGGGGCGGCCTGGCCGTGCAGCACACAGAAGATGTGGAAGAGGTCGTGAAGATTGCCCGGGCGGGCGAAGCGGACATCATCTTGATGGACGTTTCCTTGGCCCACAGCACCTATGAGGGCAAATCGGTTGATGGAATTAAAATCACCCAAATGTTGAAGGGGGATCCGGCCACGGCCAAGCTGCCCATCATTCTGGTGACGGCCCACGCCATGGAAGGCGATCGGGAAAACTTCCTGTCCGAAAGTGGCGCGGATGACTACATTTCCAAGCCCGTAGTCGATCACCAAGCCTTTGTGGACAAAATCGTCAGCCTGCTGCCCACGGACGCTTAGGGCGGGCGATCGACGGCTGGGGATAGTTCACGGGTCGCCAATTGCTGTTTGGGCCATCTTCCGTTGGGAGGGTGGCCCATTGCCCGATCGGCCCCTAGGCTTGATTGCCCGTGGCTTCTAGGGATTCGAGGATGTTCAAAATTTCCAGGGCGGCGGCGTAGGTATCGTTCAAAATCCGCTCGTCCTCTTCGGGATCATCGGTCAAGTCATCCAAAATGAGCCGCAGGGCCCCAATAATTTCGCTGAGGCGCGATCGCACCTGATAGGAAATTTGGGCAAAGGTTTCATAGCGATCCATGCCCCCACCTCCCGAGTCGCTGTAGAACGATCGCTGAACTTGCAGCGCGTCTTCAAACAACTCCATGGTGCTCAACATCCGAATGGCCGATCGATAGGATTCGCGCAGGAGTTCTTGGCGTTCCTCGTTGCTGTCCACCAGGTCATCCACCAGCAATTGCAGGGAGCCGACGGTGATGTTGAGCCGGGTGCGAATTTCGTAGGAGGTGCGGTTGAAGGTTTCGCTGGCGGTGGCCATCGGTTGCTGCACCCGGGCATTGCCAAACTGCATGGTGTAGAGCTTGGCGTAGGCTCCGCCCTTGGCCAGCAGTTCCGCATGGTTGCCCACTTCCACCACGCGCCCCTTGTCCAGGACGGCGATTTGGTTGGCCCGCTGCACCGTTGAGAGGCGGTGGGCAATGGCGATCACGGTGCGATCGCGGCTGAGGGTTTCGATTGCCTCCTGCACCAACCGCTCGGACACCGTATCCAGGGCGCTGGTGGCCTCATCCAAAATCAGAATTGGGGGATTTTGCAGCAAGGCCCGGGCAATCGCCAGCCGCTGCCGTTGCCCCCCCGACAACATCACACCCCGATCTCCAATGGTGGTTTCCAGGCCGCGCGGCATTCGCTCAATAAATTCCATGGCGTTGGCCAATTTGGCGGCGGCAATCACCTCCTCATCGGTGGCCGTGGGCATGGGGTAGGCGATGTTGTTGCGGATGGTGTCGTTAAACAGAAAGGTTTCCTGGCTAACAATGCCTAAGGATCGCCGGAGCGATCGCACGTCAAAGCTGCGTAAGTCTTGACCATCGATGAGGATCCGCCCCGCCGTGGGATCGGCAAACCGAGGCACTAGCTCCACGAGGGTTGATTTCCCGGCTCCGGAGCTGCCCACCAGGGCCAAGGTTGTGCCCCGAGGCAAGGTGAGGGTGATGTCTTGGAGTGTCAGCTCGCTGCTGCCTTCGTAGGCAAAGCTGAGATTTTCAAACCGAATGTCCTGGTGCAGTCCCGTGAAGGGGGTGGAACCATTGGCCAAAAAGGTCTTGTTGCTCGATCGCAAAAAGTCTTCCACCACATCCACACTGGCGGCTGTGTTGGCCAACTGGCCCCGCAGCCGGTTGAGCTGGGCCACCAGGGGCAGCAGCCGAAACAGCAGCGTCAGATAGGTTAGCAGCACCGTGGACAGGGCGCTGAGTTGGTCCGCAAACAGCCAACGACTGATGCCCACGATCGCCATCAACATCACCACGCTCACCACTTCCGTGACCGGGGCGATCGCGATCGAGTTGGCCTGGGATTTAAACTCCGCGGCCTCCCGGGCCTTGGTTAGCCGCAGCATTCGATCGAACTCCCGCGCCTCCATGGCAGCCGATCGCACCAACCGCATCCCGCCCAAAATCTCCAGCAGGGCCACGGAATAGTCCTTGGAGGTTTGGGACACATCCTTCCCCAGTTGGCGGGACTGGTTGACATAAAGCTGATTAATCCACACCACCCCCGCAAACAACACCGTGGCCACCACCGTCAGTTGCCAAGACAGCAGCAACAACAGCCCCACCATCACCAGGATCGAGACCACCGTGGCCACCAATTGCAGCAAATTGGCCACCGTAGCCGAAACCCGCCCAATTTCATTCCCCAGGCGGTTGTTGATGTCGCCCACGCGGGTGCGAGCAAAGTAGCTGAGATTCACATCCAGCAGCAACTGAATGGCGTTCATTCGCAGGTCAGCCGCCAGCGATCGCTGCAAAATTCCGACGGCCAAGGCGCTGAGGTAGGTGGCCAGGTTTTTGAGGGCGATCGTGCCCACCACCGCCACGGCCATGGCGATCGGCTGGTAGGCCGTGGGCAGTCCCTCAAAGGGCGAAAACAGCTGGCGCAAAATGGGCGGCCCGCCGGACAGCACCATTTCTTGACCCAAAAAGCGCAGCACCACTGGCACAATCAGCGCCGTGCTCACCCCGTTGAACAGGGCCCCCGAGAAGCCCATGAGCATCGTCCAAGCTGCTTGTCGGGGATAGCGCCGAATCAGTTGCCAAAGGAATTTGCGTCGGGCCATTGGATCACAAGAAAAAAGGAACGGGGTCTACCCAAAACAGGCAGCGGTGGCCAAAAACCATACTGAAAAACCGTCGCCGAACCCATCAGGCAGAACCTGATGCAACATCCTGATGCGATCGCCCCGGGGATCTGGAGAAATGCGCATCTGAATTTTAGGCCGGGCATTGGCCCGATGGGGGGCAACCGCCACCGCTTGTTGGCCACCGGCCCGCAGCAGCCCCGCCCCGCCGCCCTAGCACCGATCGAGAATTTGGTGCAGACCCGTGGCCATCGCTTCCAGGCTGTAGTGTTCAATGCAGCGCTGTCGGGCCCGCCGCCCGATCGCCCCCGATTGCTCCGGATCATCCAGCACCTGCCGAATGGCTTGGGCCAGTTGGGGAGGCTGGCTGGGTTCCACCAACAGCCCCGTATCTCCCAGCAATTGCGGAATATCCCCCACGCGGGTGGCAATGACCGGCTTGCCCATGGCCATGCCATCCGTCAGCTTCAGGGGAAATTGGGCGCGGGTTTCCGGGGTGTCCCGTTGGGGAACCACCACCGCATGGGCCGCCGCCACCACCCCTGGCATCTCCGAGGCGGGTTGTTTGGGTAAATAGATCAGCCATCGGCCCCAGCGGGCCTGTAGTTGCTGGTCATAGTCATCGTAGGGACTGCCCCCCACGATCACCAACCGAATTTGCGGATCGTTGAGCTGATCTAGGGCCAGCAGCAAGTCTTCAACGCCCTTGTAGGGGCGGGTGGCTCCTGGAAACATCAAAATTTTGTAGTCTTGCCAGCCTTGGCGCGATCGAGCGGCGACGGGATCGAATAGATCGGGATCAAACAGGGCCGTGTCCTTGCCGCTGGGAATCAAAACCCCACCAAACCGTTGCTGCAACGCTAAGGTATTCACCGTAATCGCCGTGGCGTGGCTGGCCCAAGACTCGATCGCCTGGAGATAGAGGGGATGATCGGGCCGGCGCAGTTCCCCATCTTTGCCCAACAAGTCGCGCAGAAATTTGCGCGGCCGCAACCGATAGCGATAGTGATCGCCCCCGTGCCAGCTCAATTCCCAATCATCAATATCCACAATCACCGGCCGTCGATGGGCGATCGCCTTCAGCAGCCCCAAGCCGTAACTGCTGGGCTTCAGCTTTTGGGCATAGATAATGTCGCCGGTAATTTGGGGCCAAAGCCGGGCGATCGAGCGAAAGTAGCCGGGATAGGGGCAACCCGGCACGGTCACCACCTGCCAGTGGGGCGGAGCGGGCAACGTTCCCAATTCCCCAAACACCGACCCCACGATCTGGATTCGATAACCCAGGCGATCGAGCGCTTGGGCCAACAAAAACGTGCGCACCGCACCGCCCCAACGGCCGACCCCCTTGGTGGACAGATCGCTCACCAGAATGGTGATTTGGCGCGGTTGCGCCGAAGGTTGAGACTTGGAAAAAACAGACATCAGCGGCACAGCAGCAAAAGGGCGAGGAACCACCGCAGATCAGCCGATTCGCCAATCTGCTCAAGGGTTCTGACGGTCTAGATCGCTCGGCCAGGCCAATCTATGGCCAGACCAGCCTATGGATGCACAATTCGCACCCGCCCCAACTTCACCAGGTCAAAGAGCCTGGACACTTGCCGCCGCTGCTCGTCAGTCATCTTAAAATCACTGAGAAGGCAGTTGGCCAGGCTCAGGTAATCTTGCCGGGGAATCGCCTCGACTCCATCTAAGCGATCGAGAATTGGCTGAAGGTCGAATTCTGTCGCTTTCGTCGCCATTGACGCTGATGTCGAAGAGGTCGCAAGGCCGATCCGCCGCGATTTTCGCCGCTTGCGCGCTCTTCGCGCGGTGGGGGGTCTGTTGTTAATTCTATTTCGCACCCCAATGTACGTCGAACGCATTCCGGCTCTGTTGGACAACTATATCTTTTTGTTAGTCGATCGCGCTCGTCAAGAGGCCGCCGTGGTGGATCCGGCGGAAGCACAACCGGTGCTCGATCGGCTGGCAGCCCTCAATTGCCGCCTCACCACAATTTTTAACACCCATCACCACCGTGATCATGTGGGTGGCACACCGGCCCTATTGCAGGCCTTTCCCGAGCTGGTGGTCTATGGGGGCGCGCGCGATCGGGGGCGAATTCCCGCGCAACAGGTGTTTTTGGCAGGGGGTGAGACGATTCCCTTTGCCGATCGCACCGCTCAAGTGTTCTTTGTGCCCGGCCACACCCGCGCCCATGTGGCCTATTACTTCGCTCCCGCCAATGGCCCCGACAGCGACGGTTGGGGCGATTTATTTTCCGGGGATGTGATTTTTGGGGCCGGCTGCGGTCGCCTCTTTGAGGGCACACCGGCCGAAATGCTCCAGTCGATCGATCAACTGCGCCAACTGCCAGACAGCACCCGGATTTGGTGTGCCCATGAATACACCCTGGGCAACCTGGAATTTGCCCAAACCATCGAACCCCAAAACCACGCGCTACAACAACGCCTCCAGGAAACTCGCCTCGCGCGATCGCACCAGCAACCCACCGTTCCCCTCAGCCTGGGCCAAGAAAAACAAACCAACCCTTTTCTGCGTTGGGATAGTCCTACCGTCCAAGCTGCCATGGCCACAGATGATCCCGTTCGTACCTTTACCCGTCTGAGGGGCAAAAAAGATCTTTGGTAGCGAGATCAAGATGTCGGCAACATATCGTCTCCTAAGGCGTTCTCCATCGAAAACCCAGTCCGCTCCTTTGATCATCCAAGGGGAATGAAAATTGGTAACCCCTGAGGCAATTTGACCTAGGCATCAACCAAGACGACCATTGCTATCAATGGCGAAAGTGGTTTGGGGATGGGCAATTGAGCCATCATTTCGATCACTAAGGGGGCTGATCGATTTCCTAACAACGCTCCTGGAAAAGGCGGATTGACGATGAAGTTTAAATCTGCGTAGTTTCGGCTACAAATAGTCCAAAAAATCCTTGCTAGGCTACAGAGTAATTCTCGAATCTGCTGCCGCATTGGGCAACAACGAGTTGAATCAAGCCTGTGGCTCCTATTAGCATTCAGATTATTGAGACGAATCCACACCTACGCTCGTTGTTGGGGTGGCACTTACAACAACTGGGCTACGTGGTTTGTCCGTCAGCAACGCTTCAGCAAGCACGGGACGTGGCCCAGGCCCAACGGCCAATGTTGGTTGTGCTGGATCCCGATTTGCCCGATGGGGATGGTTTGGAATTCTGTGCCTGGTTACAACGGGTTCAGCAGCCGATGGTGCTGATGATTTCGGCGCGATCGGGCGAGGCGGATGCGGTGGCGGCCCTGCGGGCAGGGGCCGATGATTATCTGCGTAAGCCTTTTGGGATGCAGGAATTTTTGGCGCGGGTGCAGGCGTTGGTGCGTCGGGGCCGATCGCGATCGGCTCCGGCCCTGCTGGACTGTGGCGTATTGCGGATTGATCTAATTCAGCGGCGGGTTTGGCTGTTTGAACGGGCGATCGAGCTGACTCCCCAGGAATTTAGCCTGCTCTATGCCCTGGCCCAGGCGGGCGGCGTGCCCCTCAGTCGGGCGGAAATTTTGCAGCGGGCTTGGCCTGAGTCGATCGACAATCCACGCACGGTCGATACCCATGTGCTGTCCCTGCGCAAAAAACTGGAGGCCGATCCCCGCCAACCCAGCACCATCCAAACAGTCCGCAATGTGGGCTATCGCCTCAATTTGGAGCGCTTGGAACTGCACCGGGAACCCACCAATGGCCACGGCCCGCCGCCAAATCCGGTGGGGGGTGGGCCGGCTGGCTCCGGTGGCGGGGCCTTGTCCCGATCGATGTTGTCGGTGTCTTCGGGCTAGGGGCGATCGCGTTAGGATCCTGACAAATCAATTGGATCGAGCCAGCCCGATCATCGCGCATGTTTCCCATTGGCGACGACAATCCCACCCGCCGCACAGCCTATGTGACCTACGGGCTAATGGGGGCCAACCTGCTCGTATTCCTCTACGAAGTCAGCCTCAACCCCTTGCAATTACGGGCGTTGTTTGAGGTGTGGGCCGTCGTGCCCTTAGAGCTGACCGCACAGTTCAACGGCTATCCAGTCACCATCCCTGGAACCAACTGGCCCGAAACCCTAACCTTGCTTACCTCCCAGTTTTTGCATGGGGGCTGGGCCCACTTGGGCGGAAACATGCTGTTCCTGTGGATCTTTGGCAACAATGTTGAAGATCGATTGGGATCCGTGAAATACCTATTGTTTTACCTGGCTTCTGGAGCCATTGCAGGGCTTTGCCAGTGGTTTTTTGCGCCGCTATCTGCCGTCCCTTCATTGGGCGCGAGTGGTGCGATCGCAGGAGTCATGGGAGCCTATATCCTGCGCTATCCCCGGGCGAGCATTTTAACCCTCGTGCCTCTAGGATTTGTGCTCATCCCCTTACGAATTGCGGCTTTTTGGTACTTGGGTATTTGGTTTTTGCAACAGGCCCTCTATGGGCTGGGATCGCTCCAGCAGCCCATGAATATCGGCTTGAGTGGGGGTGGAATTGCCTATTGGGCCCATGCGGGCGGCTTCGTGGCCGGGGCCGTTCTGGGGCCATTGTTGGGGCTATTCAAAGACGATGATTAAGCAAAAATTTCAGACCGGGAATGTTTGTTGATGAGGTTCGCTACCGAGATTCGCTGATGGGAACTGAGCAGACTATCCCAGTTCCCATGGTTGGGTTTGAATGAAACCCCGATCGCCCATCCGAGCCGAACTTCGAGCCAAGTTCTCAGTCAAGCCTAAAGTTCCAGCACGGCCAAGGTGACATCGGCGGCCCGTTGGATTTGGAAACCCAGTTTTTCGCACAGATGGCGCATGGGGGCGTTGTTGGGCAAAATTTCGCCCCGCAGTCGATCGATCTTTTCGTCGCGGGCAATGGCAACCAACCGCTGCAAAAGTTCCGTGCCTAGCCCCTGATTTTGGTAGCGATCGCGAATGAGCATGGCAAACTCCGCTTCATTGGAGCCATGTAGCTTGCTAATGCGGCTGACTCCCAAAATTTCCCGTTCTTCACTGGAATCGCGCCCCTCCGCCACCAGGGCCATTTCCCGATCGTAGTCAATGAAGCAAATTCGTGACAGGCGCTCGTGGCTAATCCGCTGGCTCAGTTTCAGGGCGTGGAAATAGCGCAGATAAACCGTTTGTTCCGACAAACTCTCGTGGAAACGCACCAAAGGCGGTTCATCCTCCGGGCGAATGGGGCGAATATTGACCGTTGTGCCGTCGCGCAGGGTCCAGGGAGTCGCGTATTGAATGGGATAAGGGCGGATGGCCGGCCGGGGCAACGTTGCCGGATCCATGGGCGGGTGCAACACCACCCTCGCATCCAGGGCAATCAGCGAACTAGTGGTTCCGGTGGCCACGGCCTGGCCAGCCTCGCGGGCGAGGAGGGGATTGATGTCAATTTCCTTAATCCAGGGCTGTTCCACCACCAGTTGGCTGAAGCGTACCAGGAGTTGCTCCAGGGCGGCCAAGTCCACGGGGGCCCGGCCGCGTACCCCTTGCAGGGCTTTGTAGATGCGGGTTTGTTCCATCATCCGCCGGGCCAGGGTGGTGTTGAGCGGGGGCAGACCCAAGGCGCGATCGCGGAATACCTCCACCAACTGACCGCCCAAACCAAACAGCAACACGGGGCCAAATTGTGGATCCACACTACTGCCCAGAATTAGCTCATAGCCATCTAACTTGAGCATGGGTTGCACGGTGACCCCCAAAAAGTCCGCTGTGAGGACGCGCCGTTGGGGATCTGCATCACCTTCTTCGGCGTTGCTGCTGGTTTGTGGGGACTTGTGACGGTTGGCGATCGCCACGCCGGCCACGATCGCCAGGTAAGCCCAGCGCACCTCATTGGCATTTTGCAAATTCAGCCGCACACCGCCCACGTCGCTCTTGTGGGTGATGGTTTCGGAATAGAGCTTGAGGGCCACGGGATAGCCAATATCGTTGGCAATTTCCACGGCCTCTTCGAGTTTGGTGGCGATGCGGGTTTCCACCACAGGAATTCCATAGGCGGCCAGGATTTGCTTGGCTTCAAATTCCGTGAGTAGATTGCGGCCCACCGCCTGGGCTTGCTGAATGATCCGAGTGACGGCGGCTCGATCGGGTTCGGCGGCAAAACTACCCGCGACCGCGTTGGGGGTTTCATACAGTCCCCGCAGGTTGTAGCTGTAGCGCCACATGTAGTTGAACACCCGGGTGGCCGCGTCGGGGTAGGGGAGGGTGAAGATGCCCGCTTGGTTCAAAATCGCCTCGCCAGCGGCCACGGCCGAGCCGCCCATCCAACTGGCCAAGATCGGCTTCCCGCAATGGGCATAGGGCCGCAGCCGTTCAGCAATTTGGGTGGGATCGGTCATGGCCTGGGGGGTGAGGATGGTCAGCAGCCCGTCTCCGTTGGGATCGGCGGCGGCAATTTCCAAGGCCTGGGAATAGCGATCGGGGTCGGCATCTCCCAAAATGTCGATCGGGTTGCGGCGGCTCCAACTGGGCGGCAACACTTGGTCTAACCGCTCGATCGTCTCCGGTGACAGCTCGGCCAAGTCGCCCCCGCCGGAAACCACCTCATCGGCCGCCAACACCCCAGGGCCGCCCGCATTGGTCAGCACAATCAACTTGCGCCCCCGCGGGCGGGGTTGTTTGGCCAGCACTTCGGTCATGTCGAACAGGTCTTCGATCGTCTCGACGCGCAACACCCCCGATCGCCGGAAGGCCGCATCCAACACTGCGTCACTACCCGACAGCGATCCCGTGTGGGAGGCGGCCGCCTGGGCTGCCGCTTCCGTGCGTCCCACCTTGATCACCATGATCGGTTTTTGCAGCGCCACTTCTCGCGCCGCCGACAGGAAGGCCCGCGCATCCCCCACCGATTCCATGTAAATGGCGATCGTGTGGGTGCGGGGATCATCGCCCAGGTATTCAATCAGGTCGCCCCAGCCCACATCCAGCATTGACCCGATCGACACAAAGGAACTGAAGCCCACCTGTTCCCGGAAGCTCCAATCCAAAATCGCCGTACACATGGCCCCGCTTTGGCTCAGGAATGCCACATTTCCCGGCCGGGCCATGGCGCTGGCAAAGGTGGCGTTCAAACCGGAAATCGGATTCATCACCCCCAAGCAGTTGGGGCCCACCACCCGCATGTTGTAGCGGCGGGCTTCGGTCAGGAGTCGTTTTTCTAGTTCAATGCCAGCGGGGCCAATTTCCTTGAAGCCCGCAGACAGGACGATCGCCCCGCGTACCCCTGCCTGGCCACAATCGCGAATCAAGTTCGGAACGGTGGCCGCTGGGGTGGCAATCACCGCCAGATCCACGGTTTCGGGCACTTCCGCGATCGAGCGATAGGCCCTGACTCCCAACACGTTCGATCGCTTGGGATTAATGGGAAACACCGTGCCCCCAAAGGGGTTTTGCAACAAATTGGTCAAGAGCGTGCGCCCCACACTCCCTTCACGATCGGTTGCGCCAATCAGCGCCACACTCCGAGGCACAAAAATTGCATCCAAAGGATGGCGATCGGGAGAGACTTCAAGGGCGATGGAAGCAACTGTCATAGCCAGCGACCTACGTGAATGCAATAGGTAAAAAAGACAAAGGGGCAATGCCGGGCCCATGGCCCAATTGTTCAGATCAACGCAACACCGCTCAGGCAGCCCCAAGGTCGCAGTTCATCCCGGCCCTAGTGCTCGTTTGGGGTTGAAACCATCGCCGCAATTTCATGACGGCATTTGCGGGGATGAAGGCAATGGGGCTGGTTGCCGCTCGGAGGCTAGGGAATCTGTCGATCGTGAAGTCTTGATCCGATCTTGACCCGACTTGATGGGGAATTCCCTAAATCGCATACAGTTTTTTCGATTCAGAGTTTTTGATTCTGAATCTTTAATTCAGAGTTATTGATGCAGCGCCCTGATATTGCCTCATCAATAACACCGGAAACGTCAGGAAAGGGTAATTCCAAGAAATCTGAACGAAATTTGAAAAAATCTGACAAGTTTGATGTCACTCAAGATGCCTACCAAGATGCCCATCAATTGGGCCCCGAAGGACGGCGGATATAGCCCAGTAGGGATTGGGGATTCACCCAGCGGGCGCGGGATCCCAGCCGATCGAGCAGGTTAGCCCGCAGCCTTGGGGGACACAAACCAATCAACAGTAATCCCAACAAGGCTTTCACCGCTCCGGGCGATCGCCCAAAGGCCGGATCATGGCCCAAGAGATGCCAACCCAATTGCCAACCGAGCAGCCCTTGGCGATCGGGCGGTTTCAGTCGCAGGGTCACGGCATCCAAGCGTGGGGCCAGGTATTTATAGAGCAGATATTTATAGAAATTGCCAAAGGCGATCGGCCCATGAACAGCCAGGTGGGGATGCTGGGCGATGGTTTGCCGCAAACAGGCTAACCCCGATCGCGCAATGCGGGCCACATTCGCCGACTGGGATCCCGCTGCCATCCGATAGAGCACCTGCACTCGGGGCACGCAAACCAGAGGAAACCGGGCCGCCAACCGCAACCACAAATCCCAATCCTCCGAGGGAACCAGGGCGGGATCAAAGGGGGCGATCGGGCGGGGATCAGCAGGACTCGGCCAGCCCACGGCCGCCAGAGCGGATCGGCGGATCAGCGGGTTAGAGCCGTTTTCTAAAAAATTGAGCTGTAACAAAGCGGGCAGCACGGCCCCTTCCAGGCTGACATAGCTGCCTCGATGGGAAAACGTTGCCCGATCGTCCACGTAGTCCGTCCAGCTATAGGCCAAGGCGGCTTGGGGATTGGCGGCCAAGGCCGCCTTTTGGGCCGCCAATTTGTCCGGAGTCCACCAATCATCCGCATCGAGAAAGGCAATCCATTGGCCCCGTGCTTGGGCTAAGCCTCGGTTCCGGGCGATCGCCTGGCCGCCGTTAGCAAACCGGAATGGTCGCACCCGAGCATCCCGCGTCGCCCAGGTTTGCAGGCAGTCCCAGGTCTGGTCGATCGACCCATCATCCACCACCACAATTTCAAAATCTGGGTCGGTTTGGGCCAACACAGAGGCGATCGTCTGGGAAAGGGTAGCCGCTGCGTTGTAGGCCGGAATGATCACCGAGATCGCTGGGTTGGGCATTGCTGAATCCAGTCTTGTGGCGTTGGGCATTGCTGCTTCGGACAATGGGTTAAACGACAGGCCGCCTCAAAAACAGCAATCGAAAACGGAACTTTCGCGATCGCCGCCTACAATTTTGGCAATGCTGCAAGGGGCCCCACTGCCCTGCTATCCATGAATCGCCGATCGTCCGCCGCTTCCACCCCGATCGCCACCTCCGGGGTCACACCGCAGTTTTCTAGCCAAGATTGGCAACGCTTGAAGCGGGTTCGGGCGATCGCCACCCTGCTGGACAACGCGATCGAACTGCCGATTGTGCGCTACCGGGTGGGCCTCGATCCCGTGATTGGCCTGCTCCCGATCGGGGGAGACCTGGTGAGTTTTTTGCTGTCGGTTTATCTGGTTTGGGAGTCGGCCCGCCTGGGCACACCGCCCGCCCTGCTCACCCGCATGACTGTGAATATTGCCTTGGAAACCCTGGCCGGCGTGGTTCCGGCCCTCGGAGACTTGGTGGATGTGGCCTGGAAAGCCAATGCCCAAAATTTGCAGTTGCTGGAAGCCCATTTGCACGCACCCGATCGGGGGCCGGGGCGCGTGTCGAAACGGTTTGTGTTGCTGCTGATTGGGGGCCTGTTGCTGCTGACGATCGCCACGGCCAGCCTCAGCCTGTGGTTGCTGCAACTGGCTTGGCAGACCCTTGTTGGTGGATAGGCTTTGGGAATTGGAGCATCGGCCCTAGGTCTGGATGAGTTCGTTGCGGCTAGGGTCGCCCAAAAACGGCTTGATCGGGGGCGGCATCACCACCGGTTGCGGTGGGCCACCCCATTGGGTTTGTAAGTCCGTGAGGAGTTTGTCTTGCGCTGCCCGCAGGCTGCTGACTTTGGTGCTGCGGTTTTGAATCGAAAACCAGACCAAGCCCCGATCGCGCGTGGGCAAAAATCCAGACAGGGCACTGACGTTAAACAAACTGCCGGTTTTGACAGCGGAACCGGCGGGCATTTTGCGCCGGGCAATGGTTCCCCGATCGCGCCCGGCCATGGGCAACAGGGCCGCAACGCCCTCCGGAATGCCCAGCACTTGCAAGCGCCGTTCCAAGGCAATCCCGATCGCGGTGATCGCCCTGGGAGAGAAAGCATTGCCCTGGCCCAAACCGGAGCCATTGAGCGATCGCAACTCCGTTTCTGACAGGCCCGTGAGCGATCGCAACTGTTGCGCCACCTTCACGCCGCCGCCTATCTGGCGGGCCAGGGTTTCGGCCATGAAGTTATTGCTGTAGAGGTTCATTTGCTTCAGCAAACTCAGCAACGGCAGCGATCGATGGCGAATCAACAAGCGCCGGCCCGCGACGGGCGCGGTCGTGCCCGGTGTGGCGGTGGCGTTGGGCAGTTGGTTGGGCGAAGCCGAGGGCAGGGCATCCAACGCCGGCCGCACCGTTCCCGCAATCACCACCTGGGGCTTGGCTGTGCCGGGGGGCATGGCTCCATGGACACGGGTGAGCAAGGGCGACCAAGCCGCTCCATTGATCCCTTGGCGCAGTAAGGTTCCGCCCAGGGCTGGCCCCGGTGGGTTGGGGTCTTCCGGATCGGGCAAAAAGTTCATCTCAAAGCGCCCTTCAATCACCAGATCGCCGGTTACCCGGTTGATGCCCAATTGCTGGAGCGCATTCCCGAGGGCGATCGCCTCTTCCCAAACAAACATCGGATCGCCACCACCGCGCACAATCAAGTTGCCCTGGAGGGTTCCTTGGGCGATCGGCCCGTCGGCCCAAATTTCCGTGATGAATTGATGGTTCGGATCCCAGGTTTCCAAGGCCGCTAAGGACGTGGCCACCTTGGTCAAGGATGCGGCGGAGAGGGGGCGATCGCCCTGATGTTGGGCCAAAACGCGCCAGTTGGCTTGGAACCAAAGGCCCTGTTCAGCGGGGTCAATGCCGGCCGCCTTCAGGCGATCGAGATATTGCTGCACCGTTGCCTGTGCTCGGGGTTCTGCCTGGTCTGGCCCCCAAAACCAACTGCTGCCAACGTGATTCAGATAAGTCACGGCTCCTTGGTGGAGCAAGTCAACCCCTGAGGAGAGGGTGAGCAGCGTTGCGAGTCCCGTACCGATGAATCCTTGCACTGTTTTGAATGCCCTGATGAGTTCTCTGATTTGCTGCGTTGCCTATTCGCTGCGTCGCCACCGTCGCAGCAGGATCTGCAATTCCGGCAGGCGCAACTGCCAAGCCACGGCCCCAAAAACCCCTAACCCCGCTGAACCCGCCAACACCAACAACAGCAATTGCTCAAGCAGCGAGGATCCCAAGGATCCCGCCAGCCCCCAGCGCACCCCCCCGGCCACCCCCCCAGCCAGGAAGCTTCCCAACAGCACACCGCCAAAGGGCTTGGCCCAATCGCCCCAGGGCAAGCCGCCAATGCGTCGATCGAGCAACCAGAGCAACGCTGCCATAGCCAGGGCATTCACCCCCACCGTGGCCAACACAATGCCGGCCGCGCCAAACCGAGGCACGAGCCACCAGTCCAGCAGCGCATTAAACCCGATGTTGACCAAACTGATCCGAAAGGGCGCATTGGCATCACCCAGGGCATAGAAGGCTCGCACCATCACGTCCCGCCCAAGATAGACAAACATGCCAATCCCGGCGGCCATCAAGACACTGGCCACCAGTTGGGAATCTTCGCTGTTGAAGGCTCCCCGCTCGTAGATCACTTGAACGATCGGGTCGGCCAGGGCGATCGTGAGGCCGCTGAGGGGCAACATGGCAATCGCGGAAACCAACAACCCTTGCCGAAGCCGATCAATAAATGCGGGGCGATCGTCCGCTGACCGGGCCAACACCGGCAAAAGGGGCACAAGCACCACGTTGGAAACCAGGCCCAAGGGGGTTTGGATCAGCAAGTTAGCGTAGTTGAGCGCTGCCGCCGCCTGGGGCACAAAGGAGGCAAAAAATAGATCCGTATAGAGATTAATCTGCAACATGCCGGAGGAGAGGGCCGCCGGCCCCATCACGCCCAGCACCGCTTGCACTCCTGGGTGGCGCAGCGACCAGCGCAGCCGAAACCGTCCCATGCCCGCTTTGATTTGGGTGGGCAGTTGGACTAACCATTGCAAAAGGGCCCCGGCCGTGGTGCTGGCGGCCAACAGCACCCCACCTAGCGCCAGGGTTTCAGGGCCGGAGCTGCCCTGTTGCCAAGCGAACCAGCCGATCGCCCCGATCGTGACGATGCTGGACAGAATGGGACTGATCGAGGGCAACCAGTAAAGATCGGCGGCGTTGAGCGTGCCGAAGCCAATCCCGATCGCCCCGGCCAAGAAGGCGATCGGGGCCATCACCTGCAATTGCAACACCGCCAGCTCACGGGTTTGCACCGCCGCTGCGGTGTTGTGGACGCTCAAGCCGGGAGCCAACAGCCCGATCGCCGGTTCCGCAAACACCACCAGGGCCGCACTCACCAGCAGCAAGGCCCCACAAACCACCGTGGTGACCGTTTCCACAATCACCGCCGCCTCCGATCGATCGCGCTTGGCCAACACACTGACCATGGCGCTGTGGAAGGGGCCATTGATGCCGCCCAACAGAATCAACAAAAAGCCCGGCAGCACATAGGCATAGGCGAAGGCATCCACCACGGGCCCGGCTCCAAAGGCCGCTGCGATCACCTGTTGGCGCACCAGCCCCGCCACCTTGCTCAGGAGGGTGGCCCCGGCCACGATGCTGGCAATGGACAGGATCGATCGCCCGGTCTGGGTTGGCTCCGGGGCCGCCGGGGGCGGGGGTTCAGGGTCGAGATTGGCGGCCGGCTCGGCGGGCGAGGGGGGCGGCAATTCGGAAGCGGAGGAAGGAGGCGGAGAGTCGGTCACGGTCGAGGGGCGATCGAGAACCCGATCGAAAAAGGCTGGTTTGCAGCATACCCGAGCCGGGGAGCGATCGACCTTTTCGCCAAACCGCTATAGTCGATCTGCGTCGATTGGCTCCCCGATCGCCGTCAGCCAACGTTCAGATTCCGATTCCAGATTCCAACGTTTTCCCCGATCGCTTCGATCGCCTGTGAATCCTATGACCCTGACCAGTCCTTCCCCATCCCCCAAACCCACGGCCGTGCTCACGGTTTCGGGCATGAAATGTGGGGGCTGTGTGGCGGCTGTGGAAAATCGCCTGAAACGCCAACCCACGGTGGCTGATGCCAATGTGAATCTGGCGACGGGCTTGGCGGTGGTGGATTTGCTGCCGGGAACCGATGTGCAGGCCACCGTGCCCGCCCTGGCGGCGGCCTTGACGGGGGCAGGGTTTCCCAGCGAAGTGCAAACTTCGGCTGATTTGACCCCGATCGCCCCGGAACCCCCGGCCACGGCGGGCGATTGGTGGCGGCCCTTGGTGATTGCCGGGGTACTGTTGCTGATTTCCACCTTGGGCCATCTCGATCGGCTGGGAGGCCCGCCCATTCCGCTGATCAGCCGGGTGGAATTTCACTTTGCGGTGGCCACCTTGGCCCTGTTGTTTCCGGGGCGAGAGATTTTGCTAGAAGGGTTTCGCTCCCTTCTGCGCGGCATTCCCACCATGAACTCCCTGATTGGCTTGGGAACCGGTGCGGCCTATCTGGCCAGTGTGGTGGCCTTGGTTCACCCCAGTTGGGATTGGGCTTGTTTTTTTGATGAGCCGGCCATGCTGTTGGGGTTTGTGCTGCTGGGCCGCACGATCGAGGCCCGGGTGCGGGTGCGATCGCGCGAATCCTTCACGGCCTTGCTGGCCCTGAAGCCGGCCCTGGCACGCCGGTTGACCCAGGAACCCACGAAATTGGGAGAGGAACTGCCAACGGAATCGATTCCCGTGGGAACGGTGCAGGTGGGCCAAGCCCTGTTGGTGTTGCCGGGCGATCGGTTGCCGGTGGATGGGGTGGTGGTGTTGGGTAAAACCACGGTGGATGAGGCGATGTTGACCGGGGAATCGCAGCCGGTGATCAAGCAGCCGGGCGATCGCCTGCTGGCGGGCACCCTCAACCAATCGGGGGCGATCGTGATTCGGGCCCAGCGGGTTGGCCGCGACACGGAATTGGCCCGCATTGTGCAATTGGTGGCCGAAGCCCAGGGGCGCAAGGCTCCGATCCAGCGTTTGGCCGATCGTGTGGCGGGCTGTTTTTGCTGGGGGGTGATGGCGATCGCCGGGTTCACCTTTGGCTTTTGGGCCCTCTGGGGCGATCGATTCCCCGCTGTGTTGCAAGCGGCTGCCCAAACCACCACCCACGCCAACCACACCGCCCACCTGGCCATGGCCGGGATGGCCCCCATGGTGTCGGAGCCGGTGACCCCTGGGCAATTGGCCCTGAAGCTCGCCATTTCCGTGCTGGTGGTGGCCTGTCCCTGTGCCTTGGGCTTGGCCACGCCGACGGCCATTTTGGTTGGCTCCAGTTGGGGCGCAGAACAGGGAATTTTGATCCGGGGTGGTGATGTGCTGGAGCGGCTCCAACAGGTGGCCACGGTGGTCTTTGACAAAACGGGAACCCTCACCACGGGGCGACCGGTGTTGGTCGATCGCCAACCCCTGGTGGCTGATATGACGGGCGATCGTCTGGTGCAGTTGGCGGCGGCCGTGGAGCGGGGCACTCGCCACCCCCTGGCCCAAGCGATCGCCCAAGCGGCCGCTGCGCTACCCGCCCTCCCGGCCCAAGACTTCGTGACGGAACCGGGACTGGGAGCCAAGGCCCAAGTGGCTGCTCGCCCTGTTTGGGTTGGCAATCGGGCCTGGCTAGCTCAAGGGGGAATTCCTTTGCCGGAGTCGGTGGAATCGGCTTTGCAGCACATGGCCCAGGCGGGGAAAACACCAATTTTGGTGGCAGAGGGCGATCGACTGGTGGGGCTGTTGTCGGCCGCCGACGAGTTGCGACCCGATGCGATCGCCACCGTGCAGCGGCTCCAGCAACTGGGGTTGGATATTCGGGTGTTGACGGGTGATCGGGCCGAGGTGGCCAACGCTTTGGCCGATCGGGTTGGCTTGCCCCGATCGGCCGTGGTTGCCGAGCTACGGCCCGACCAAAAAGCCCAAATCATCAGCCAATTGCCCCATCCGGCCATGGTGGGTGACGGCATCAACGATGCACCCGCCTTGGCCACTGCTCCCGTCGGCATTGCCCTGGGATCGGCCACCGATGCTGCCCTCGAAACCGCCGGTGTCATTTTGACGCGCGATCGACTGCTCGACCTGCCGAGCGCGATCATGCTCGGCCGCGCAACGTTCCGTAAAATTCGCCAAAACCTGTTATGGGCCATCGCGTACAATGCGATTGGCATTCCCCTCGCGGCGGGCCTTTGGTTACCCTCCGTTGGCTTGGGGCTTAGTCCTGCCACCGCTGCCGCTCTGATGGCCTTCAGCTCTGTCAGTGTGGTGAGTAATTCCCTGCTCCTGCGTGTTAGCGCCCGATCGGCAGTTAGTGCGCTGCCTGAACAAAACCAGACATGTCAGAATTAGCCGTAACCGAGCTACGTCAAGAGTCTCCACGCTCCGTGGAGCACAGTTAATCCAGTCCGCATAATCAGCCCATGCCCGCAGAACCCAGGCAAAATCACCTCTTAATCGTTGAAGACGACAAGGGGAGACGGGAAGTCATTCTCGAAAATCCCGTCTACTCCATTGGACGCGATCCCAAATGCGATGTCATCCTTGTTTCTCAATTTGTGTCGCGTCGGCACGCCACCCTCGTTCGTCTGTCCTATGACGACGGTACAGCCTATTACCGAATTGTCGATGGCAACCTCAAGGGCAAACCCAGTGCCAATGGGCTGTTAATTAACGGTCGTAAGCTGCAAGTCCACGATTTACAAAACGAGGACGAAATTGTTTTTGGGCCTCAAGTTCGGGCCATTTACTACACCCTCAAGCAAGATACGCTCTCGATCGGGCCGCCAGACGAGTTTGATATCACCTTGATTAGCCCCAATATGGTGGGTGACCCCGAAGACACGGATGATGATTAACCCTTGTGTTAATCAGAACCCATAGGAGACTCCAGAATTTGAGCGTTTGAAGATGCTGTTGTTCGATCGATCATTCCTCAAAGTTTCTGGAGTCATGTTTAAGCATTATCCTATGCACTTTCCTATCGTTTTCAGCATTGATTGATTCAGCATTTACGAAGCATCTACAAAGCATCTACTGAAAAAATTTCTGAAAAGCCAAAATCGAGCCTGAGCCAGTCGCTGCGACTGACTGAATTCTTCGAGAATCTAGGAAAGTTGCAGACCTTAGCTCCGTTTCGGTTTTGGCTTTTCTGAGGTTTGGGTTGATTAGTGAGTGGATGAATTGCCCTGTGGTTTGCTCGATCGCGCCCTAGCCCAATTGAGCCGCGCACACCGCCGCTCCTAACAGGCCCACTTGAGGGTTCAAGACCACCGAAACGGGCACATTCTCTAGCAGTTCGCTCACCCGGCCCTTGCTGCCAAAGTGAAATAGAAACTGTCCCCGATCAAGCAAGGGCAAAATCTTGGCGGCAATGCCTCCGGCCACATATAGCCCGCCGTAGGGCAAGAGCTTCAGGGCCAAGTTGCCCGCTTCGGCTCCATAGGCCGCCACAAACAAGTTCATGGCCTGCTCGCAGAGTGCATCGGACTCTTCCAAAGCAGCACGGGCAATGATTGCGCCGGGATCGATACTCTTTTCGCTGCGGCCCATTTCCTGCTCCCAGGTGCGGATGGCTTGGGCGACGGTGCTGTTTTCGTGGCCCGTTTGTCGATCGCGCAGAAATTGATAAATGCCGACAATCCCTTGACCGGAAACAATCCGCTCCACGGAGACCCGATCGATCTGATATCGCTCTTGCAAATAGTTGTGTAGCTCCCATTCCAGGGCCGATCGGGGTGCAAAGTCTGTGTGACCGCCCTCGGTGCTGAACGCTCGGTAGCGGCCCGGCTCGCCCGTTGGAATCAAAAATCCTTCGCCTAAGCCAGTGCCCGCCCCCAAAATCCCGATCGGGGCCATGGGATCGGCCTTGGCCGGCTGCAACACTTTCAAATCCACCGCTTCCAGCACCGGGATGCCATAGCCAACGGCGGCAAAGTCGTTGATCAGTTCCACATGGGGAATCTCTAGGGCTTGGATTAGGCGATCGACCTCCAGGAACCAGCCCAGGTTGGTGAGTCGTGATGTGCCGTGGGCCACGGGCCCCGCAATGCCAAAACAGGCGCGATCGGGTCGGCGATTTAGCCCGGAAGCCCCCAAAAAGGTTTCCACCATCGGCACCAAGTCGGTGAAGTCCCGGCTGGCGTATTGGGCTTCATACAGGGGTTGCAATTCCACCGCCTGGGGGGTGCGGCTGTCGGTTTCCACCAACCGCAGAATCGTTTTGGTTCCGCCCACATCACCGGCCAACAGCAGCGCCACGGTTTCGCCTCCCGTTCTCAGATTGCTAGAGCTTCAGCAGGCCAAGGAACTCTGGCCCGCCCACAAGTCAATGATCTCAACGATCTCAACCCAATCACACCCTCATCCGTCCGGCCAGGCCATAACAACCCATCCCGTAGGGGCGCAACGCTTGCGCCCCCCGATGCTCATGCAAGCAATCTCGATCGCTTGCACCCCGACCGATCGAGTTGACTAATTTTGCTCGAAGGGTAAGCCAAAGACTGAGCAGAACGTTTTCTCAACCTTATAGCCCGAGTCGATCGTCTCCAGCGGATCCTTCCGCAGCCGGTGACGCAAGCAGAGCACAATTACCCGGCGGATGTCATCGACGGTCACTTGGGTGCGACCTTCGAGGGCGGCGATTGCCTTGGCGGCCCGGTTGGTCACGATGTCGCCCCGCAATCCGTCCACATCCAGCTCAGAACAAACCTGGGAAATTTGCACCCGCAAATCGTAGTCCAGCTCCACCGAGGGCAACAGGTTCCGGGCGTTCACCAGCTTGGCTTGCAGGGCTTGCTGTTCCGTTTGGCAGCGATCGAGGTAGGTTTGGGGGCTGCTGTCAAAGGCCGATCGCTCTTCCACGATTTGCACTCGCAGGTTCGGCTCCTTCACGGTGCGAATTTCCGCGTGCATTCCGAACCGATCGAGCAGTTGGGGCCGCAATTCCCCTTCTTCCGGGTTGCCGGAACCCACCAACACAAACCGTGCTGGGTGGCGAATCGAAATCCCTTCGCGCTCCACCGTGTTCCAGCCCGAGGCCGCCGAATCCAGCAGCACATCAACCAAGTGGTCATCGAGCAAGTTCACTTCATCCACGTAAAGGATGCCGCGATTGGCCTTGGCCAACAGGCCCGGTTCAAAGGCTTTCACCCCTTCGGCCAGGGCTTTTTCAATGTCGATCGTGCCACAAACGCGGTCTTCGGTGGCTCCCAAGGGCAGGTCAACCATTTGCACCTTGCGCTGCACCACGGGCAAGGACTGACCCGCCAACGCCCGATCGCGCACCTCGTCGCTCATCAATTCCGGGTCGCGGGGGTCGCTGTTGAAGGGGTCGCCGTCCACCACATCGATTTCCGGGAGCAAGTCGGCCAGGGCGCGAATTGTGGTGGATTTGCCCGTGCCCCGATCGCCAACGATCAACACACCCCCAATTTTGGGATCAATGACGTTGAGCATCAACGCCAACTTCATTTCTTCTTGACCGACGATCGCCGTGAAGGGAAACACGGGCCGGCGGCGGGTTTCGGAACTGACAACGGTTGCGGTCACGGGCGTTTCAGGTAAGGTCGATTTTGAAGGGTTGGATCTTATGGGATCAAAATTGGGCGGGCCCTTGCGGCCGGCCGTCTTTCATTTTGCCATAGGGGTTGCGCTCCCAACGGGCGATCGTCCCGTTGGGGGAGGCTGATACCATGGACTGGTAACTTTTCAGAAATTTCGGCAAGGGCTGGGCTGTGGCTGCAACTTCATCTCCTTGGGTCTCGGTGGCACGCATGGTGGAAGAGCTGCTCTACTCAACTCGCCGCCGGGCCCAGGGTGGCCCGACGGCACGGGGCCCAGCGGCCCAGCGAGGGCAATCGTCGCGCCCGGCCGGCTCGCCGCTGAATTCTCAACCCAGTCGCCCCCAGCCGGCCCGGCGCGATTCGCTGGATGATCCTTGGGCCGATGACCCCGATCGCTATGTGGATGAATATGCCGATCGCCCTGTGGGCCGATCGGGTCATCGATCCAGAAGTCACCATCAAGATCGCCATCAGGATCGTTATGAAGACGGGTACACCACTGGGTACGCCGATCAAGACACCGATCGATACGTAGATGGATACACCGATCGTCAGTCCCACAGCGGCGAGGCTGACTTGCCCTCAGGGGGCGATCAATCCCTCAATCGCCGGCCACGCCCCAGCCACCATCCGCGTAAAACACGCCTCCGCCATCGCTACGCGGCCCGATCGATCATCACCCGGCGCTGGTTGCCTTGGGTTGCCGGTGGCAGCCTGCTCCTGCTGTCGGATTGGCAGTTAGGATCCGCCGCTGCGGCCGGTGGAGCCGTGGTTTGGCTGGTCTATCGCACTGAGCCGCGCCATTGGCAAGCCCTCGATCGACAGATTCAAGGTTGGTTGCGAGAACTGAACCGGGGCGAAAACGGCAAGCTGACCCTGGCTCTGGTGGGCGGTGGTGCAGCCATGCTGAGCACCTATGTGGCCGCGGCCGTCTTGGGAGAATCGACCGGCTGGCTGGGGGCGGCCACGGTGCTTCAAGGGTTCGGAACCCTGAGCGTGCTGGCCCTGCTGGTGCGCCACTGGTTCGGACAACCCACGATCGAACACGATCGCCTCTTCCATCGGGCGATCGAGCGATTGAGCGATCGCGATCCCCTTTCCCAACTGGCCGCTGCCCGCCAACTGGGCCACCTGGCCGATCGGGGGCACTTGGATGCCACCCAAACACGCACCGCCGCCGACTGTGTGCGGTTGCTGTTGCAACAGGGGTGTGATCGCCCTGTACATGAAGCTGCTTGGGATACTTTGGCGGTGTTGGAACCGGTGGGCGCAGAACCCGGAACCGCCCGATCGGGACGATCGACCCAGCCCGTTTTGGTGCGCTTGCCTCGGGTCACGGTTCGATCGCGCCAACCCTAATCCCCAGCGATCAAACTGATGGGATCGGGGTGGAAGTTTCCTGGGTGTAACAGCGAATTCTTGAGAAAACTAGAAAATTTGAGAAAATTGCACCCGGTTCGTGTTTAAGGTTTCATGGGCTACCGTTTCCTGAAAATCGCGGCCAGCCCACATTGGCAGTCGATCGCAACCAGTTAAGATAGAAATACCAACTTCCATCGGGGTCACCTTCAATCGCGTTGCCAGGGTGCAACAAGCGCACGCGATTCCCGAGTTCTAAGCCTTGCACCAAAGGAGGCCTATGCTTCAAGACCCTAGAGCCGTCCGCCACTTTCAAAAAATCGCCGATACGATCGCTGAACTGTGGAATCGGGGCTACCGCTTTGACGATATGCGGATGTACCTTGACGGTTACTTGGCAGCCCTACGTTACACCGAGTCCTTGGAAGCGTTTTCGATTAATCGTCTCGAAGAGGAAGCCACGCGCTATCTCTACGACCCCTCCAACTACGACATGGTGCAACCTCAGCCAGACTTAGTTGAATAGCACCGCTGACCACGATCCAATGTCCACGATCCAATGTTTTGATGATTTGATGGGTCATTTGATCAGTGATTTGATTGTTGCAGTCACGTTCTCAGGAGATTGTTCCTAATCACGTTACTGGCATCACATCCCCTTCAAATCCTTGGCAATTTCTCTTTTGCAACTTCTCTCAGTCGATTGTCAGTCAAATTAGGTGTTCAAATTCATTTTTCATCTCTTTTTGGCTTGAAAATTCGATAACCTAATGAGTTAGGTTAATAAAAATAAGCGTGCTGTTTTCGTAGCCAAATTATGTTTCAGCCCATGAAGCTGAAATCCAGTTGGCTCAAGAATCTGGAGTAATGACTTTCTCCTTTTTCTTGCTCTAGCATGGTGTTTTTAAAGGTTGGTAGACTGATTGGGGTATCCTGCGCAAAATCGGGATCCTGGTCAGTTTTTTTGTGGGCTGAATGAGAATTTGGTGAGTCAAGCGAGCTACCGGTTTATGAAATGGGTGATGAATTGGTTAACGAAGTGGCTAATCGTTGATTTTTGATGGCTTGATTTGGGTGGCTTGATTTGGGTGGCTTAAACAGGAATACAAAGCGCATGGATGTGGTGACCTTAAAACCAGCCCGATCGCCCGATCGGGATCTGGTGTTGTCCTTAATTAGTCAGCTTTATGAGCATGAGTCCATTGAATTTGCGCTCGATCGGGTGGGGCCCGCGCTTGATCGGCTCCTGGCCCAACCGGATTGGGGCACGGTACTTTTGATTCAGCCAGCAGGTGATCCCCAGCCCGATCGCCCCTCCATTGCTGGTTATGCCGTGTTGGCCTACCTTTACAGCCTCGAATTTGGCGGGATGGTGGCGCTGCTCGATGAGCTGTGGATTAGCGAGGCCTGGCGCGGTCAAGGGTTGGGGCGCAAAACCATGACGGCGATCGAGCAGTTCTGTGGCGATCGAGGGCTGGTGGCCCTGCGGTTGGAAGTGGGCAAAACGAACACAGTTGCCCGATCGCTCTATCAATCCTTGGGGTTCCAGGATCTCGATCGCGACTTTTGGACCAAGCGCCTCGGCTGAGGGCCGGGCTGAAGCGGTCTGCTTTTAGACTGCTGCACCATCCCTAGCCACTGTTAATTCGCCCTGTGATTTAGCCCTGTGATTTAGCCCTGTGATTTAGCCCTGTGATTTCCATCGAAAATCCCCAACCGGCCACCGTCCAGATCCGATCAGCCCAGCCTGCGGATGTGGCGGCCCTCTTTCACCTGATTGAAGCCCTGGCCGCCTACGAAAAACTCAGCCACCAGGTCACCGGTTCCCCGGAAGCCCTGCGATCGCACCTGTTTGGCGATCGGCCCTTTGCCGAAGCCCTGGTGGCCGAAGCCCAGCCCACAGCGGGCGGCGCGGCCAGCATCGTCGGGATGGCGCTGTTTTTCTATAACTATTCAACTTTTCTGACCCGGCCGGGCTTGTACCTCGAAGATCTGTTTGTGTTGCCGGCCTATCGGGGCCAGGGTTTGGGGAAAGGACTCTTGCAGGCGGTGATCGATCGGGCCAAATCGCAACAGTGCGGGCGGGTGGAGTGGAGTGTGCTGGACTGGAATGCTCCGGCGATCGCGTTTTATGAGCACATGGGCGCAACGGTTTTGCCCGACTGGCGAATTTGTCGGGTGCTGTTGCCTGAAGCGATCGCCTGACAATCGGCTCACCAGCTCGCCCCGGTAAATTGTCTCGAGCGATCGGCTAATTAGTCCTGGATCTCAATGGGCGATCGGCCCAAAAATTCATCCAGTTTGGCCCGCACCACCTGGATGTCTTGCCACATCAACCATTTGGGGCTGCCCTTTTCTCGCGACTGATTTCGCAACAGATAAGCCGGATGGAAAATGGGCATACAAAGCCGCCCTTCCCATTCCAGCCACTGGCCCCGAATTTTGGTGATGCCATCCTTGCGACCGGTCACGCCGCGCACCGCCGTGGCTCCGGTCAGCAAGATAATTTTCGGATCCACTAACCGAATCTGCTCCATCAGGTAGGGCCGACAGGCCGCCGCTTCCTCGGGGGTGGGGGTGCGGTTACCGGGCGGCCGACAGCGCACCACGTTGCAGATATACACTTCCGTGGCCAGGTCAATGCGCACGGATTCCAGAATTTTTTCGAGCAACTGTCCCGATCGCCCCACAAAGGGCAACCCGGTTTCGTCCTCCGTTTGGCCCGGCCCTTCACCAATGATCATGATCGGGGCCGTGGGCAATCCGCGACCGACCACCACGTTGGTGCGACCGCCGGCCAGCTCGCAACGCTGGCATTGGCGGCAATGGGCAAACAGCGCTTCAAGGCTGTTGTAGGTTCCCGGCGGAATTGGTTGCCGACCGTCTAGGGGAATCCGTTCGAGGTCGATCGCGGGCGGAGGTGGGGGGGCAGGCGGTGCAATGCCCCCAAAATCGAACAGACTAATTTGCTCGCTCACGGGATCAGTGGCGGACACGATCAAACAACTTCCTTTTTCTTCCGGTGGCTAGAGTCCGGTGGCTAAAGTCCGGTGGCAACCTGCTCCTGTTGGCCGGGCTGACCTAGACGGCAGCGGGTTCCATTCCTAGGCGGGCCAGCAGTCGATCGAGATCGAAGTGCTCACCCATCAGGTGACGGATGCATTGAATTTTAATCGGTTCCTGCAAACGCACTTGCCCAAAGGCCCGATCGACAATTTCCACCGTGGTCAGCGTGTCCAGATCCACCGTCAGCACCGGGACTTCCAATTCTTCAGCGCGGGTGATGATCGTTGGATCCGGCGGCACTTGCCCCGTCAGAATCAAGCAATGGGTTGAGGTTTCCAAGGCTGCAAACTGAATATCTGCCCGATCGCCCCCGGTCACCACGGCCATGTTGTTGCCCTTGCGGAAATACTTGAGGGCCGAATTCACATTCATGGCCCCGATCTTCAGGTCTTCCACCATCAGTTCCAGGCGATCGCGGCAACAGAGCACTTCCGCATCCAGTTGGCGCACCAGTTCACCCACACTGACACTCCGCAGCAGGGCGTTGCGCGGCAGCAGCCCCAAAACGGGAATGCCTTGGGACTCCAAAAATGGCCGCGCCACACCGTTCACCGCGTCCAGTTCCTTGGCAGGCAAACGATTCAGCACCACGCCCACCAATCGATCGCCCAGCAGTTCCCGAGCGGCCATCAGCCGATCGACCGTCAGGGTGGGTTCATAGGAACAAACCAGCAACACGGATGCATCCAGCGTCCGCGCCGCTTGGGCCATGGATAGCTCAAACAAACTGCCCTCTTGTAAGGAGGCGGGCCCCTCCATCAGCACCAATTCAGCGCTGGTGTTGCCATAATCCTCCAGCAAGGCGCTGTAGTTGGTGGGGTCTTCCCCTTGCAACCGCTTGAGTACCGCACCGGAGGTTAGTTGCACCAGGGTCGGCAGCAGTCGATCGCTCGGGAGATTCAATGTCTCGCGGATCAGCCGCACATCCGCATCTTCGCCATCCGTGGCCGTCATCAGGCCACCGAGCGGCTTCCCGTAACCGATCTTGATGTCCTTGGTGGCCAACAGATGAGCCAGCCCTAGCAATACCGCTGATTTGCCGCTGTACTCTTCCGTAGAACCGACGATCAAATGCCTGGGACGAAACGGCACGCTAAAACTCCTGTGTTGTGCAACAAACTGGGGCGAAATGAACCGTCTGCGGTTGGGGGAAATCGGTTGAAATCGGGGAACCGTGGCTCGATCGAAGGGCGATCGAAAAGGTTGGCGATCGTTGGCAGAACCGGCGGGGGTCTCTCGCAGCGTCACAGACCCGTTTAACAGATCCATCGGCCTTTGCGAGGGGGAAACTCCGTAACCCAGAACCGTGGGCGGTCTTCAGTATTCAGAACGTGATTCAGAACGTGAATTGACTTTCAGATGTCGTCAGATTTGAGGGGCAATTTTCAGGTGTGATCGACCCATCAAATCTGGAGGGATACCAGACATAGCAATCCTGTTAATGCAATTAAATCATTAATGTGTATTGCAGCGATTGCAACTGTCCATTACACCTGGTATGGAAGGGTAACGATTGTAACAAGTTGTTAGAGATTGTTTCCGCAGTTTTGCGTCCTGAGTCCGGGTGGGCTGAGGCGGTTGGGGATCGCTCTTTCGGGCCTGAGAATGGGGTTGGAAACCGACGGCCGGCCGCCGATGTGACCCGATCGCCCCTCTAGGGTTAATCATTCCCAAAATTCCCTGCCTACGGTCAGCTCCGAAGCAACCCAATTCAGGGTTATCCGGACTGTTTGGCGGACGATGGGGCTAAAGGGGGCATTATGCGATCGTTTCCTAACATTACCAAAAAAATACTGCCTGATTCCGGCTGGATGCCGAGCCTGCGGTCGAGTCTGATTCCGAATTTGATTGTGGGATTTGATTGTGGGATTTGATTTCGGTCTGATTTTGGTTTGACCAGAGTCTGATCGGGTTTCGCTGGTCAGATGCTGAAGGGTGGGACTAACCAGCGATCGCCCCAATCTAAGGGCTAATCCAAGGCCCGATCTAAGGGCCAAACCGAATCTAAGGGCCAAACCGAAGGGCCCAGCGAGGGCCGATCGGGAGGAATATTTTAGCTCGCTTGATCCTATTCCAAATGGCTCAGAAGCTTGCGATAAAAGGCCTTTGAAAAATCCGTCACCCGCGTTTTTTTATAGTCAATTAACACATCAATTAGAAAGCTAATAAATTCAAAATTAGCCATGGACACTTCGTAGCTTAATTCTGCATTGCCATCAAACTGAATTCGACAGCGGGTTAGGTCGGCCGGCAGAGTGGAAACACGCCAGGTGGCCACAAAGGGAATATCATCGCCGCCTTCAATGCGACGTTTACCTTCGATCGATCCCTTTTGGTATAGCCCGATCGCAAAGGGCAACACGTTTCGTTTCGCACCCTGATAGTAGGGCAGATAAACGCCAACGGCTCCCTTGGCGGCCGGTTCTAGTTTGTCCAACGACATGTGGCGTGGCCTCCTGTGGCCCGTGAGAGGATGACGAGATGATGGGGGGTGGTGACAGTATTGGGGCGATCTCGCCGTGGCCGTCAACCATCGGCAATTGCCGTATTTGCCATTATTGCCAAGCCAGACCCCTTCAACAAGGGGCGTTTGGGTCTCAAGAATTCCTCAAGAATTCCTCAAGAATGTCGTAAGAATACCGCTGATTCACCGGGCCTAAACTGCGTCAATTGGTGGAATGGATCGCTTGCGTGATTTGGCCGCAAGCGGTCTAATGCTAGGGAAGATTGCCGTTGATTAACCCCAACTCATTACTTGCACCATCTTCCTGAAGCATATGACGGAACCACTTCTTGACCGGGATGCTCTCGATCGAACCACGGCGGAATCGGGCGATCGGTGGGATTGGAGCGGTGGCCTCGAAGGGCGACGGCGCAAGGCGGCCACCGCTCTCTTTGCCCTCTGGTCCACGGTGGTGATGTTGCACTATGCGGCTTGGGGGGCGGCCTTTGTGTGGGCGGTGACGGTGTTGGCAGGGGCCTATGTGCTGCGGGTGATGGCGGCTCCCCAGGCGGCGCTGACCGCGCGATCGACCGACCAGCAATTGTCGATCGCCCCGGATGTTTCCCGATCGCCGGTTGCTCTGGCGGCGGATGTCTGGCCTTCGGTGGCAGTGTTGGTGTCAGCCAAGGACGAGGAAGCGGTGATTGGGGCGCTGGTGAAACGCCTCTGCGCGATCGACTATCCAGCCGATCGCTACGAAGTTTGGATTATTGACGACGGCAGCAGCGATCGCACGCCCCAGGTGTTGCAACAACTGCAAGCGATTTATCCGCAATTGCGCGTTTTGCGGCGGCCGCCGGGGGCCGGAGGCGGCAAGTCCGGCGCGTTGAATGCGGCTGTGGCCCAGGCTCGGGGCGAAATTCTGGTGGTGTTTGACGCGGATGCTCAAATGCAGCCGGATCTATTGCGGCAGGTGGTTCCGGTCTTTGCCCGATCGAGCGTTGGCGCGGTGCAGTTGCGCAAGGCGATCGTGCAAGCGGAAGCCCCTGATTTCCATCCCGATCGCGACAACTTCTGGATTCGAGGTCAGCAGGCAGAAATGGCCCTCGACAGCCACCTCCAAGGACAACGGGCCCGCTTGGGTGGCGTGGGTGAGCTGCGGGGCAATGGTGAATTTATTCGGCGTGCTGCCCTCGAACAATGCGGCGGATTCAACGAAGCCACCATTACCGACGACTTGGATTTGGCCGTGCGGCTGCACCTGAACGGTTGGGATATTGAATGCTTGATGTTCCCGGCGGTTTTGGAAGAAGGTGTGACCCGCCTCAAGGCCCTGTGGCATCAGCGGAACCGCTGGGCCGAAGGGGGCTACCAACGCTATCTCGACTATTGGCGGGCGATCGCCGGGAATCGCGGTGGAGCCGCCAAAACCTTGGATTTAGCCGTGTTTTTGCTATTCCAATACCTCGTTCCCCAAATGATTGTGGCTGACTGGGTTGTGGCTGGTATTCGGGGCGATGGGCCCGTGCTGACTCCGCTGGCCACGGCGGGGCTGTTGCTCTCGGCCTTGGGGATGGTGTTGGGGTTGCGATTGGTGGCGGCGGGCACCGAATCTCCCACCCATTTGGGCGATCGCCTGGTCAGTTGGTTGCGCACCCTCAGCAAAACCGCCTTGGGTTTGATGTATATGCTGCACTGGTTCCCCGTCATTGCCAGCATGGGTTTGCGGATTGCGGTGCGGCCTAAGCAGTTGAAATGGGTGAAAACGGCCCACGCCGGTTCCGGGGAACTGGCGATCGAGCTAGATGATCTCGACTCCGACCATTCCTAGGCAGTGCAGCAGTTTGAATTCATCGGGGCAACGTTGCGGAATCAGTCGCCATAACAAGGGGCTTAAGCCCCTTGCTGTCTAACGGTCTGGGAGGAGCCGCCATTTGAATTGACTGATGAGTTAACCGATGAGTTGACCGATCACAAGAAGCTTGCCTTGCGACTGGTCAGCACATCAAAAAGCACATCTAAAAGAGGGCATATGCTCGCAAATTGGCGCTTTTGGGTCATGGGTCTGATTGTGGGAATGGTGGCGGGATGTCGTGTGGACTGGAACGGCCCCAATGGCCAAGCAAAACCCCAACAAACCCTGACCGTTTCCGCCGCCGCCAGCTTGCAACCCGCCCTCGCCACCCTGCAAGCGGAATATCGCCTGGTGGAACCCACGGTGCAGTTAAGCCTCAATTTCGGTTCCTCCGGCGCACTCAAGCAGCAAATTTTGCAAGGGGCCCCGGTGGATCTGTTCATTTCAGCCGATGCCAAAACCATGGCGGAGTTGGCGGGGGCGGGCCTGGTGGATCCGGCAACCCAACGAGATTTGCTCTCCAATGAGTTGGTCTTGGTGGCCCGGCCCGGGGTTCCCCTGCGCAAGTGGCAAGATGTGGCTCGACCGGAGGTGAAATTTTTGGCGATCGGGGATCCGGAACGAGTGCCGGTCGGTCGCTATGCCCGCGCCACGTTGGTGTCCTTGGATCTTTGGAAAGCCGTGCAACCGAAGTTGGTTTTGGGCCAGGATGTCAGGCAGGTATTGACAGCGGTGGTGACTGGCAATGCGGATGCGGGGGTGGTGTATGCCTCCGATGTGCGTCGATCAACTGAGTCGCCACTGGGTTTGGTGTTGGTGGGAGATGCGCCGCCGGGATCCCATCCGCCCATCACTTACCCGATCGCGGTGATGGCCAAAACGCGCCAACCGGCCGCCGCTCGCCAATTTGCTGACTGGTTGGGGAAACCCACCGCCCGATCGATCTTTGTCCGCTATGGGTTTGTGCCCCTGAGCTTGGGGAGTGCCTCACCCTTGCCGCATCCGGTGGCTGCCCCCGAGCGATCGCCCGCCCACTCATGACCAGCCCCGCCAGTTGGGTGACCCAGTGGGATTGGTCGCCTTGGAGTTTGTCAGTGGGGGCGGCCCTGTGGGCCACGGGGTTGGCCGTGAGTTTGGGCTTGCTGATTGCCTGGGCAATGCTGTCCTGTCGGGAACCCTGGCGTAGTGCGATCGATACGGTGTTAGTGTTGCCGCTGGTGTTGCCGCCAACGGTGGTGGGGTTTGGGCTGTTGGTGTTGTTGGGTCGCCAGGGGCCGATCGGGTTGGCTTTGGAATCGATCGGGGTGTCGGTGGTGTTTTCGCCCCTGGGCACGGTGGTGGCGGCCACGGTGGTGGCCTTTCCCTTGGCCTATCGCACCTTGCTTTCCACCTTTGAGCAATTGGATCCCGACCTGTTGCGGGCGGCCCGTACCCTGGGCCTAAACGGTTGGCAAATTTTTTGGCGGGTGCGGTTGCCCCTGGCGCGATCAGGCTTGGTGGCGGCGGCCTTGCTCACCTTTGCGCGATCGCTCGGAGAATTTGGGGCCACGGTGATGTTGGCGGGCAATATTCCCGGCCGCACCCAAACGATTCCCAGTGCCATTTTTGCCGCCGTGGAAGCGGGTGACTGGCCCCGGGCCCAACTGTGGGTGTGGTTATCGATCGCAATGGCCCTGCTGGCAATTGTGGGGCTTAATCAAGCGGCCCGTCGCCCTTGGTAGGGGGATTGTTGGGTTCTGAATTCGTTACAGAATGGGTTGCAGAATTCGGTGATTGGATTGGTTCGATGAACTCGATCGGCTCGATCGGCCCCGTCGCTGCGGGTGACCAGATTAACCAACCCGCCGCCACCGCAAAGGAACCCGCCGCCTGACCAGGATGCAGCGGCAACCCCGTAGCACTCAGCAGGGCATTGACAGCCGCAAAACCACCAAAAAAGCACCCAATCCCCAATCCCACGCGATCGGGCATCAGGTCGATCGCTAGCGGAATGCCCCCATTGAACAGCCCCGCCCAGGCCACCATCATCACCAACGCCAGCGGCCAAGTGACGATTCCCAATTGCGGCAGTGTCAGCATCGGCAGCCCCATGCCCAAGGCGATCGCCCCCGCCAACATCACCGATCGATTGCCCCATCGGCCCGCCAGCAGCCCCATCACCAACGCCCCGATCGCCACCGTTAGACCCACCCCCAACCCAATCACACTGCCGGGCCATTGGGGCAACTGGCTTTGCAAGGCAGCGGGCACAATGCCAAAAAACAGCCGCAACCCCCAACCCACGGCCGCCCCCAATCCCAACAGCCGCACCACTTCTCCCCACCGAATCGGCCCAGGATGGTTTTGGGCAACGGCGCTGGCTCCCAAGACCCGATCGGGCCCCGCCAATTGCAAGACTCCCGCCGCCGCCACCAGGGCCAACGATCCCAGCCCAAAGGCATAGGCCGGGCCCAACTGCAAAACGCGATCGCGAGCCAAGGGAGCTACCGCCCCCACCAAGCCCGCCGACAAAACCAACAAGCTGTTGGCCTGGGGCAGTTGACTGCTCAAGGCGTATTGACCAATGAGGGCGATCGCGGGCGATCGAAACACCGCCATGGCCACCGCCCACAGCACCACGGTCACCATCAACAGGCCTTGAACGATTGCCCCGCGCCCGAACGCCGTCGCCACCATGGCCCCAAACATCAACACCGTCAGCCCCACTCCTGCCACCACCAGGGGATAGCGGCTGCCCACGCGCAACCGCGCCCGATCGCTCAAGCCTCCAATCACTGGCTCCAACACTGCGGCCAGGCCATCTTCCAAAATCAACACTGCCCGATCGACCCCCGGCAACCCCACGGCTGCCAACAACTGGGGTAAATAGAACCGATACAGTACCCAAGCCAGGGAAATGGCTCCTTGCAATCCCGCCAATCCCAACACGGGCCGCCACAGGAGGTTGCGTTCCGGTTGATGTGATTCAGGCTGATTGGATTCCGGTTGAGCGAACCCAGGCTCTTTCGGCTCGGGATTCGGGACAGGCTCGGGTGATTGGGTCATGGGATGGGGCCAGGGCAAAGACCGATCGCCCCAGAGGCGATCGCGCGGATAGTTCCGGTCTAACCGATCGATTCGGCTCCTGGCGAACCTTTCCGGGCGATCGTCCACATCAGCCCCATATCAGCCCCACGGCAACAAGAATCCTGAATCAATGCATCCTGGATCAATGGACTTAACTGATTCCTCAACGTCGGGGCTGAATTCCGGCGCTAATTCGCCGTTGCCGCTCTCAGGGTGTCAATATTGGCTTCCCAATTGCGCCCATCAAAGGGTTCAATCAGCACCTGGGACGGATCGGCCAAATCAATGCCATCTAGGCAGCGGGCATTCACGCTATAGCCATCCGGGTGCGATCGGGGCACATAAAACGACTTGATGCCGCAGGTGCGACAAAACAAATGCTTGGCCGTGCCCGTGTTGAAGGTGTAGGTGGTTAATGCTGTTTCGCCCTGCAACAGTTGAAAGCGCGATCGGGGAACGAGCAAATGCAAAAATCCCGTTTTGTCGCAGATGGAGCAATTGCAAGACTGCACCTGTAAGGGCGATGGCCCCTGCACCTGAAAGCGCACCGCTCCGCAATGGCAACCACCTTCATAGGTGACGGCAGAGTCACGGTTGGATTCAGTCTCCGCTGTGGGGTTGGGTTCTTGGGTCATGGCGAATGGTCGATCGAAAAGAAACGAATTACTAAGGGTTGAATTAGGGCTTGCAGTCTAGGGCTTGCAGTCTAGGGCTTGAATTGTCGATCGAACGTGGCCCGGTCGATCGGTTGCGGCACTTCCAAACCCTCGCCTCCCAACACCGTCAAAGGTTGGCCTTCCACCAAAATCCAAACCTTCGCAGCGGGATTCAACGTGCTGGCCGTGTAAACAATTTGCCCTAACCGTCCCATCATCGATGCACTGCCGCCACCGCTGGTGAATTCTGACGACAGGTTCACCCGCACCCCTTCCGGCGCGATCATCACGTCCAGCAGCTTGGTGTTGACGGGAATGGCGCTGCTTAAGTTGTTGTCGGTGGGTTGCCCGGCCAAAACTTGCTCGATCGCCCCGCGCAGCACCTCATCTGGCTCACTGCTGGCCACGGTTTTGGCCGGCTGACCCGCCATCACAAAATGGGTTCCCGTGTCTTTCAGCCAATAGACCTGGGACTGTTCAGCGATCGGGGCGGTGGCTACAGGGGCAGGAGTCGCCTTCGGTGATTGGGGCACGGCGCTGGGGGGCGGCGTGGGGGCAACGCTGGCCGCCACCGAAGGGCTGGGGCTGGGGATGGTTGTTGCGGCGGAAGGGCTGGGGGTTGGGGCCGGGGCCATGGAAGCGTTCCACCAGGCAACGCCGGCCCCCACCGCCACGGCCGTTGAACCAACGGCGGCCACAAGACTGATGGGTAGATTGCGACGGGGACGATCGGACATGGTGACAAAACCTCCTGAGGCGGTGCAAACGCAAGGCCCATAGCCAGCCTGGAACCGCACTGGAAACTGTTAGCGCAATGGCTCTTGAACTCTTGTTCTGGGTGGGGGGATGGAAACCCGGATCATTCGATGGTGTTGATTTGGGGGCGACTTGGGGGTCGGCAATCGGGTTCAGCAGTGGGCGATCGGGCTGTTACGGCCATTCTAGGCCGCTCCTCAAAAGTCGGCGTGAATGCTGTTCTGAAATTAGGCTCCTTGGGCCAGTTCCATCAGGGCCACTTCCCAGGCCAAGCGAGGTTGCACATAGCCCATCAGTTGCTTGCGGAGGGCTTCCAAACGGCGCAGGGTTCGATCGCGCTGGGGCCAAGGCCGATCTCCCTGTTGCCACCAGGTTTGTTGCAAATAGTTCACGAGCCACAGTTGCTGCTCCAGGTCGATCGCCTTATCGAGCTGCCGGGCTAAATCCAGGGCCGCAAAGGCAGACTGGGGCGGTTGGCGCAGGGCCATGAGCAAGTCCTGCGGCAGGGTTTGCAACCGTTGCCAATGGGTGATCGCCTGACCGGGACAGCCCTGGGCCAAGGCCAACACTTCGGGATAGTCGCGCAAGTCGCCATGGCCCGCCCGATCGAGCACTTGGATCAACTCCGACGGAGCCAACCGGCGAAAGGAAACCCGCGCGCAACGAGAAACCAACGTGGGCAAAATTGCCTCGGGGCCAGGAGCCAACAAAATAATGGTGGCGCGGCCCGGTTCTTCGAGGGTTTTTAAAAGGGCATTGGCGGCCCCCTCGGCCATGGTTTGGGCCGCTTCAATCACCACAAACGATCGGGGCGCTTCCATGGGTGGCCGGCCGAGGCTGGTGGCCAATTGGCGAATTTGTTCTAGACGAACTTGGGGCGGCGTTTTCTTTTCCAGACCGCTGGCTTGGGCTTGGCTGATGGAAATCAGTTGTCCCCGATCGAGGTAGGTTGGCTCCAGCCAAATCAGGTCGGGGTGCATTCGCTCGCGTACCCGTCGTCCCAAACTGGCCGCCAATTCCGGGCGATCGGGCGGACAAAGAATCCATTGGCCAAAGCATTCTGCCGCCAGCTTGCGCCCCACCCCATTGGGCCCGGCAAACAGATAGGCCGGCGCAATTCGATCGCGGGCGATCGCCATCGTCAAAAAATCAATGACCGAATCTTGACCCACCAGGGGCCCAAACTCAGCCCGAATCGTCGCTGGCTCCAGCATCTAACCGGCCTCCATCCCCATGCCCCTCTTGTTCCCGTCCCGTTATCCCGGCCGCAATGACTTGCATGAACGACCTGCATTCCCCTGGCTGTTCGATTAGAACGCGGTCTGCACTGGAACCGGCCACCAACGGGCCAAGCGTTCGGTCAACACCGCTTGGGTTTGGGCAAAGGTGGCGGCCAAGTCTCCATCGGCTGCGATTCGCACCACTCGATCGGGATCCTGAGCGGCCAAGGCTGCAAACCCTGATCGCACCCGTTCATGGAACTCGATCGCGCTGCGTTCTAGGCGATCGGCCGGGCCTCGCCGGGCCGCCCGCCGGGCCAAGCAACAGTCGATCGAGGCATCGAACCACAGGGTTAGGTCACTGGTTAAGCCCGCCGTGGCAATTCGATTCAGGGTTTCAATCAGGATTAAATCCTGCTGGCGGCCAAAGCCTTGATAGGCCACGGTGGAATCCACAAATCGATCGCTCACCACCAACGCCCCGGCGGCCAAGGCCGGTTGCAGCACCTGCGCCACATGCTGGGCCCGATCGGCCGCGTAAAGTAACAGCTCTGTGCGATCGGCTACCTCCCAATCGCCCGACAGGAGCAAGTGGCGAATCTGTTGACCCAAGGCCGTGCCTCCCGGCTCCCGCGTCACCACCAAGGGGCGATCGCCCAGAATGCCGCTGGCCTTGAGCCAATCCACCGCCTGCTCCAGTTGGGTGGTTTTGCCTGCGCCGTCAATTCCTTCAAAGGTGACCAGCCGGCCCGGATTTGTCGGAACTGTCGGTGATAAATCCAGTGGCGACAGACCCGATCGCGGCATGGTGTCCAATCCCATAACAACTGTTTCCGTCCCCATCGCCAGCTTCCCTAAGAGGTTGTTTGAAAAGCCAAAATTGCTACGCTGTACGCCACAGCGATCGACGTAGACAAGGGGCTTAAGCCCCTTGTCCCCACGACCATTGGTGCTTAGCCCGTGCCAAAAGATACTTTTCAAACATCCTCTCAGCAAAACCCTTGGGATCTGGTTCCGTTTTGCTAGCGATCCCTTGGTTCCGGGCCCCAAGTCCACAGTCGAGAGCAAAAGCGCTTGGGTATTATAGGGTTGGACGCGGTTCTACGCAGTTTCACGCAATCGAATCTTCATGGCTCGTTATACCTGTCTATTCTCCTTTTCACAGCCGTCAGATCAACTGCTTGGCCAGCTTGAACCCTCGCTGACCGATTGCGGTCTCAACGTCGTCCACAAAACCGTTGATTATCTCCTTGCGCGCGAACGACCGGGCAAAGTGTCCTATTACCGTTTGGTGACGGTGGAGTTGGTGATCGATCGCGCCGATGAAGTTCGCAATCGCGCTCGCTTAAACCTGATTGTTAAGAATGAAGAGCTGGCCCTTCAGCAAAATAATCATTGTCGGCAAATGTCCGAGCAAATTGGCCAAACCTTACAGGACAGCGGTTTGCTGGAACTGCTGAGTAGTGTCACGGGCTAGGCAATCCAGGCGATCGCGCCATTAAGGAGCGAGGGTTGGCGGTTGCGCCAAATCGGCAATTTGTTCTAATTGGAAATTTTCCAGCAAGTCCTCGATCGCCTGGCAAAGGTCGTGGTAGTCGGGCGGTAACTCCATGAGCAGCGTGCGCACTTGGTCTTCATCGGCGCTGCGGGCGGCTAAGTCCAACGCCAAGCGCCACTCGATCGACAGTCCTGCAAACCGATCGCGCAGGTTCAGGGTTAGTTGCCCATGGCCGTCGAGCACCGGATGCGGAGCCACGGGTAAGGCGATCGGACAAATGGAACCTTGGGGAGCTAGCAGGCCCCGAATCAGATCCAACAACAGAGGACAGAGCGGGGGCGAATTGGGTAGCAAGGTGCAGTCCAGCTCTTGCAAACAATGGTGATCTTGGGGATTGGGAGCGATCGCCACAATGATGCAGGGGGTGGTCACCAGGTTTTTGCGCTCGATCGCCCGGATGCGGCGAACCGTGGCCAGCCCTTCCCCGTCCGGTAGCCGCAGATCTACCCATAGGAGTCGCGGTTGCCAGGAAGTCCATTGGCGCAAGGCATCCCACCCGTGATGAACACATTGGCTTTCCAAGCCCACCTGCTTCAGATAGTTCACATAGGCCTGGCCCCGATCAAGTAGAGGATCCACAATTAACAAGCGCCCAATCCAGGGTTCGGGCGGTGTGGCCTCCAGCAGGACCAGAGGCTTGCGAGCCGGTGGTTCCGGATGTGCCAACAGGCCATCCAGGCGGGGCAAGGGCACTTGCAGCCGAAAAATGGTCAGGATGCCCGGGCGACTTTCCGCCACCAAAGAACCGCCCATCAGCAGGGCCAGCCGCTGCCCGATCGCCAAGCCCAATCCCGTGCCCTGGCGCAGGCGACGGCCGGCCTTGGCTTGCACAAAGGGTTCAAAGATGTCAGTCATTTCCTCGGGGTGAATGCCTTCTCCGGTGTTGCTAATTTCAAAAACAAGCAGGTCACCTTCGCCTAAATCAACGGAAAGAGTGACTTGGCCGGGCATTCCAACGAATTTGAAGGCGTTATCGAGCAAGTTGGTTAAAATTTGCCGCAGCCGCCGGCCATCACCCTTCACCCAATGGGGAATCGTGCCCGCCACGGCCATTTGAAAATGGACACGGGCACTGCGCGATCGCATCTCAAAAATTTCCTGTAAGTCGTTCAGCAGGGCCAACAGGTCAAAATCGATCGGCTCTAGTTCCAGGTGATCCGTTTCCACGCGGGCGATCGAGAGCAAATCATCAATCAGTTGCAGCAGGTAGGATCCATTGCGGGCGATCGCGTCCAGATGTTCCAGAGCTGGATCCGTGGGGGGAGCAATCAGACCCAAAACGCGCGATCTCAGCAGTTGCCCAAATCCCAAAATGGCGTGGAGCGGCGTGCGCAACTCATGGGTCACATTGGCCAAAAAGACCGTCTTGGCACGGTTGGCCTGTTCCGCCGCATCCCGGGCCGCCGCCAAGTGGTGATTCGCCACCGCCAAGGCCGCCGTCCGCTCTGAAACCTGTCGTTCCAGGTTTTGGTTGTAGCTCACCAACAATTCCTCAGTTACCTTGCGATCGGTGATGTCCTGTAGCACCACGATCGCCCCGGTCACGGCCTGCTCGCTGTCAAACAGCGGCACGGCCAACACCTCCAAGGGCACGCGGCGGCCGTGGGTTTGCTGCACATCCAGCCGAGTGGGCGCAACGGTTTTTCCCTCCAGGGCCAAAACTCCCGGTAACTGGTGAATGGGAAATTCGGCCTCGCTACCGGCCAAGAACAGACGGTGATGCAAGGTTTTGTAGGTGCGCCCCAACGGTTGCAGCCCGATCGGCAATTGCAAGAGGCCCCCCGCCACGGAGTTAACGTATTGCAAGGAACCGTCTTGGCTCAAAACCAACACCCCCATGGGTAGCGATTCCAGCACTTGGGTTAAGTGACTTTTGCTGTCTTGGAGAGCGCTGAAGGACAAGCGCAGGGTGGCCGCCATGGCGTTGAAGGTTTGGGCCAAGGCATCAAACTCTTGCACCCCCGTGTTGCTGTCTACGGGTTGAAACTGGATGCGGGCGGCGGCGCGGGTGGCCTGGTTCAGTTGCTCCAGGGGGCGCAAAACCTGCTGCACCGTCCACCATCCGATGCCCATGGCCAACAGCAGTGCTGTGCCGGCCAACAGCAACATGATTTCGGCAGTTTCTTGGACATCACCCAGAAAGGCCGATTCGGGAACCAACACCGCAATCCACCAATCGGGGGTCATGGGGTGGTTGCAGCGCTCGAGGTGCAGCAGGTAGCGCTTGCCGTGGAATTGATAGAGCTGGCTGGTGCGATCGGGCAGGTAGCGAAATCCCCCGAACCGATCGAGCAGGTAGTAGCCAGTGCTTTGGATGGCGCGATCGGGGAAGCTTTGCAAGGACAAGGGGTGCAGTTGGTTCAATTCGCCCCGCTGTTCCACCCGATAGGGCAACTGATCGCTGGAGGTGGCCACCACCGTCCCCTCATCGGTGAACACAAAAACCTGACCCTGAGGTGGTAAGGGAATCGATCGCAGCAATTGCCCCACGGTCATCAGGTTTAAGTTGGCGCTAAACACCCCCAACAACCGGCCGGAGCGATCGTCATACAGCGGCCAGGCATAGTGCATCACCCAATCGGCGCTCCATTGCCAGTTGCGGTTTTGCTGGCGCTGATCCAAGCTGCTCCAAGTGGGCTGGCCAACCCCCACCGCCGCATTAAACCAAGCCTGGGATTGGGGTTCGCTGGTCCAATAGAGCCGAGGGCGACCCGCTGGCTGCCCCCGATCGCTCACGGACCACTGCCAGACACTTTGGTTATGGCTTTGGCCGTTGGCAAAGCGTCGCCACCCCCCTAACCGCGATACCCCGCGCAAATTGCCCTGGGGATCGCTATAAACCAACTGGCCCAAGTCGGGAAACTCCCGCAACCGTCGCCAGAGGTATTGTTCGATCGCCCGCCAATCCCCTTGAGGCCATTGCCCTGCCAGGAAATCATTGGTTTGCAGTTGGGCAACGGTGCTGTAAGTCCGAAAAAGGTTGGTGAGCTGTAAATGGGCCTGCTGGCTGCTCATTTGCAGCAGTTGCTTGGTATTTTCGGTGGCAACGGTGCGATTGCTGCGGAGGGCTAAGTAGGCGATCGCCCCCACCACCAGCACCAATTGGATCACGAACGGCACAATGATCAGCCACCGCAGGGAGACCGCCCAACCGCCGCCCGCCGAAGGAGCGGTGGTCTGCGATCGAACCTGGGGTGGCGACTCTGGGGCAGTTGGTTTCAAGCGTGCTCTCCTCTAGGGCCGAGGCGCAAGCAAGGGGCTAATCAACAATTGAGGCCGAGGCGATTGAAATTGAAGCCGAGGCGATTGATCAATCGCGTCAAAACTCAAGCATCGGGAACTAAACATTCACCGGGTTGTAGACGCAGGCCGTTGGCAAAGTCCCAGCCAGCTTGCGGCCGTTTGCCCGCAGGCACCACTTGGCGCAACAGTAGATAATCTTGCCCAGTGCGCACCACGGGCCCCCATCCCTTGAGGATGCCGACGATCGTTCCGGGTGGCCCCGCGATCGCCTGCCACTGGGCCTGTAAATTCTCCCATTGGGCGGCGAGGGAACCAAAACTCTCGGGTAATTGAGACCAAAATGCTGCACCCAAAGGGGCCGTTTCCAATAGCTTCAGGCCGTTGCCGCGCAACTGGCTGTGGCAGTTGGGGATCATGGCCCGCACTTGGTTATGGATTGCCAAGGCCGAATGCGACCAGTCGATCGCCCATTCCTCTTTTTTGATTGGGGGGGCGTGGGTGGCTCCGGCCGGTTGGGCTTGGGGTTGCAGCGACCCATCGGCCAAACCGTGCAGGGTGGGAGGCAACAGATCCGCCGCGATCGCCGCCAGTCGTTCCGCCAAGCTTTGGGCGTGGTCTAGGAGGTCGATCGGGGTGTCGCCCCGCAGCAACATCGGGCCCGTGTCCATCCCTTCATCCATCAGCATGGTGACAATGCCCGTGAGGCGATCGCCCGCTTGCAAGCACCGCTGAATCGGGGCCGCGCCGCGATAGGCCGGCAGGATCGAACCATGGCCATTGATGCAACCCAACCGGGGCATGGCCAACATTTCCGCCGACAGCAGTTGCCCATAGGCCACCACCACAAAGGCATCGGCTTGGGTGGCACGCAGGCGATCGAGGGTTTCGGGATCTTTTTTGACCCGATCGGGCTGCCAAACCGGGATGCCCGCCGCCAGGGCCAGTTGCTTCACCGGGGAAGGAATTAGGTCGCTGCCCCGTCCCCGCCGTCGATCGGGTTGGGTCACCACGGCCAAGACTTCAAAATCTGGCTCATTGATCAGGCGCTGCAAACTGGGAACCGCAAAGGTGGGAGTACCGAAAAAAACAAGCCGCATGGTGATAGGAAAAACAAAACGGTCGGAGGGGCGATCGATACTGAACCCAACGCAAGCCAAACGCCGTGACCAGCGGGCCGATCAGGGGTGCCGATCAGGGGTTCATCAACGGTTCAATCACAATTTCAATTCGTCGATTGCGCTGCTGGCTGGCGGGATCCGGGTCAGGCGTGAGGGGCCGGCTGGCCCCGAAGCCGGCCGTAACCCAACGGTAGGGGCCCGCGAGCCGATCGGCCAGGTATTGACCCACAGCCTTGGCCCGGCGCAGGGTTAATTCTCGGTTCGCAGCCGGATCCCCGATCGCGTCGCTGTGGCCGGCAATGCGCACGGTTGCGCCTGGGTAGTTTCGCAAGTCGGCGGCAATGGTATCCAGAATGGCTCCGGCTGCCGGTTGCAGGTTGCTGTGATTGTCCTGAAACAACAAATCCGTTGGCAGGGCGATGGTTAGGCGGCCGGCGGTTTGGGTGGGGCTGCTGCGGGTGGGGGATGGTGCGCTGCGGGGTGTGGATTCCGTGCTGTTCAGGGCTTGGGCGATCGCCTGCACCCGTTGCTCGATCGGCCCCGTGGGATTGCGATTGCCCAACTCCCCTTCAATGGCCGTGGCCTCCCCAATCAGGGCGTTCAGATCCGCTTCGAGGGCTTGCAGTTGGGTTTGCAGGGCCTTGCGTCGATCGGGGCTGAGGGGTGTGGTTGGAACCGGTGATGCACTCAGGGTTGGGCTGGGGCTGGGAAGGGGGGTTGTGGGTAAGGTGAGCGGGCCGGGCGATCGGGGCCAACGGGTTAACCATTGATCCAATTGGCGCAGGGCCAATTCCAGCGGTGGGGTGCTGGTGATGGTTCCCGGCACCCAGCGAGCGGCAGCTACCCCGCCCAAAACCCCCGCACTCCCCAGTCCCAACAGCAGGGCCAGCCGCAACAGGGCGACAAGCCAACCCCAAGGGCCCGGTCGGGGCGATCGAGCCGGAGGACGACCGGGCCGGCGCGATCGGTTCCGATTGGGTTGGGGATCTGGGGTGGGCGGTAGTTCAAACGGCGATTGCAAAACTCAAAACGTCCTATGGCTTGACCTTGAGGTTGACCGATCGATTGACCAGACGGGACTGTTTCCATTCTAGGCTGGTTCTTTGCTGGGCCTAGCGCCCGAGCTTGTTTTCAATCCCTTCGCAACCGCCGGGAATTGTGCCGCGTGTGCGTTCCCCGCCCCACATGCAGCAATAGACCCGATCGGTCTCAGAAAGATCGACCGCGCCGCTCAAGTCGGCATTTTCAATCACGGCTCCTGTGCCTTCGCCGGTTTGGTAGTTGGCTTCGTCGTCCTCGCGCGATCGGGGCGTGGTGGTTTCCAAATTGCCGTAAAACAGCCTGACTCCCTTCAAATCGGCTCCCCGCAAATTGGCCTCAAATAAAATAGTACGGCTGAGGTTGGCCCGGGTTAAGTTACAACCGCTGAGGTCGGCCCGCACTAGATTGGTTTCCCCCAGGTCAACCCACCGTAGATCTGTGCCCTGAAGATCGGCCCCCGCCAACATCACGCCCAGGTCAATGACCCGCACACCTCTGGCCCGATCTTCTTCGTAGCCGCCGGAACCGTCCAAGATGGGCCGACCCAGCAGGCGATCGCGCTTGAGGGGCGTAACGAGTTTGGCTTGGGACAAAAAACGCACAATTTTGGCCTTGCCCTCCGCATCCACACTACCCAGGATGGCGGCGGTACGGCCTTCCGCGATCGCCCGTTCTTGGGGCCAATCTTCCAAAAAACCCTGCTCATCCAAGGCCAAATCGGACACGCCTTGGAAATAGGCATCGATGGTTTGCTGTTGGGTAATCCGATTTTGCTGAATGGTTAAATCCCGCGAGAGCACGTATTGTTGCCAGGCCACATAGACCGCCAACACGGCGATCGCAATTTGGCCCAAGGCTCCCAGGGCTTCGCTGATGGCTCCCACCGCATCCCAATTGATGCTGAGGCGGGTTCCCTGTTCCCCTTGCGATCGCTCCGTACCCCACAACAGCAGCAACCCAAAGACCCCAATGATCGACCCCAAGGCCCCCGCGATCGGCACACGCCAGGAGACGGGGATCAGTTGAGTCCAGAGCTGGCTGCGAAACGGCGTGAGCAACCACAGCCCCGTGCCCAAGGCTCCCAAGCCACCCATTAACCCCAGCCAGAGATTGCCGGAAATTAGCCCCATGGCTAACAGGGCGATCGTGGTGGGAACAACCACTGTGGTCAGGGTGCGGGATAGGGGTGAGGCAATGCGATCGACCAGCATCGATCGACCACCCGTCCCGATTCCCCCCTCCGATTTTTCAACAGACAAGCTCATGCCACGGCTCCTTGCTCGACATCCTACGCTATACCGCTTGAAATGTAAGGATTGAAATGTAAGGTTATGGCTGAAAAGCCTGAAAAGGCTGATCGGTATTGTTTCTACCCAATGCCTGAGCAAGAGTTAGGGACGCAAGCTTGGTAAGAGCGACAAGAGCGCATGGAATACGCTCAAATATTTTCCATGTTGGCTGAACTCTGCAATTTCCAAAATGCCAAGGGCCAATCATGGCCCCAAAACTTCTTTAAAACGGTAGCAATTGATTTTGACGCAGGCTACAGTTCCCTGAGAGACTAGACCATTAACGCCAGCCACGAGCTTGTAGCGCTGCCGACCGGCAACCTTGGCAACGTCTGATCTGGCAGTCATCCCTAATGTGAACTTCCGAGAAACATGAAACTAGCGGCGCGGGTCGGACAAGTCACCCCCTCCATCACGCTCGCCATCACTGCCAAGGCGAAGGCCATGAAAGCGAGCGGTCTGGATGTCTGTAGCTTCAGCGCCGGGGAGCCAGACTTCCCAACTCCGGCCCATGTGGTGGCGGCAGCCCAAAAGGCTTTGGATGAGGGCAAAACTCGCTATGGCCCGGCGGCTGGGGAGCCGGCCCTGCGCCAGGCGATCGCCCAGAAGCTGAACCGTGATAACCGATTGCCCTATGAACCGGAGCAGGTGATTGTCACCAACGGGGGCAAACATGCCCTCTACGGTTTGATGATGGCGATGATTGAGGCGGGCGATGAGGTGATTATTCCCGCGCCCTACTGGCTCAGCTATCCAGAGATGGTGGTGCTGGCGGGGGGCAAGCCGGTGATTGTGCCCACCACCGAGGAAACGGGCTACAAGATTACGCCGGAACAGTTGCGATCGGTGATTACGCCGCGCACCAAGCTGCTGGTGATGAATTCGCCATCAAACCCTACGGGCAAGGTTTACAGCCCCGATGAAATTCGGGCGATCGCCCAGGTGGTGATCGAAGCAGACATTGCGGTGGTGTCCGATGAAATTTACGAAAAAATTCTCTACGACGGGGCCGAGCACTTGAGCATTGCGGCCGTGGAGGGCATGTTCGATCGCACCCTGGTTTGTAACGGGTTCGCCAAGGCCTATTCCATGACCGGCTGGCGGGTGGGCTACCTGGCTGGCCCCCATGCCCTCATTAACGCCGTGGCCACCATTCAGGGCCATGCCACTTCCAATGTTTGTACCTTCGCCCAGTTTGGGGCAGTGGCGGCCCTGGAAGAGTCCCAAGACTGCGTGGCGGAAATGTTGGCGGCCTTCACGAAGCGGCGATCGGTGATGTTGGAACGGATTCGGGCCTTGCCGGGGATCACCTGCTCAGAGCCGGAAGGTGCGTTTTATCTGTTCCCGAATATTGCGCAGTTGGGCCTCGGGTCGATCGAGTTTTGCCAGCGCCTCCTGGAGGAGTTCCAAGTGGCCACAATTCCCGGCTTGCCCTTTGGCTCAGATGCCAACTTCCGTCTGTCCTATGCCACGGATCTGGATACGATTTTGCGGGGCATGGATCGACTGGATAAGTTTGTGGCTTCTTTGCAGTAGGTGGCCATCAGCGTTCAATCAGGGCGCTGAATCCTGGGTCAAGGCTTGATTGGGGGATTCAGCGCTGGGGGTGAATCAACGGCTGAGTCTCTGGCTGTCTGGGCTGCTGGATGTTTGGCGGTTGCTTGAGATGGGTTGATCGCGTGATTCACCGTTTCAGGATTAATCAACAGTTCAGTTTCCGAACACCATTCAGTTTCCGAACAGCTATGAACCGTACCACCAATCCTTTGCAAATTTGGCAGTTGGCGACCCCTGAAGATCGGCGAGAGTTTGCCATGGGGCTATTGGTGGCTTTGTCTTTGGGGGTGGGCTTTGGGTTTGGTGCTGAAAATTTCTATGTGGGTCTTTTAACCGGTTTGGTGGTGATGACCCTTCAGCAGCAACAGTTGGCCACAACGGTGCTGTTGCGGGAACTGGGCAAGGTGCGGGAGCTAGTGGATCGATCGAGCGATCGGGCTGAGGATGGGCCCGCCTGAGGTTTCGTGGATCCTGAACGGGCGATCGAACCCAGGATCGTGGATTCTGCGGATCGATCCTAAGGGCCAAACAGGTTCGAGAATGGATCTTCAAAAATGCCGGTTTCTGTCCCCAACAGGGCCGGCGGAATAGGCGGCAAGGTGCTGGGGATGGGGGGCGGGCCCACGGGCGTGGCAGCGGGCCCCGGCGCGGGCGCACCAACGACGGGACTGGGCGCGGGTGCGGGGGAAGCGGCGGCCTGGAGATTTTCCGGGAAGAAGGTCGATCGGGCGCGGCTGTTGCCCCCGGATTGCAGGAAGATTGCGCCGTCTTTCATGGAACCCACGCCATAGTTACCCCGGGAAATGAGGAAGGGGTTGGCCTGTTGATAAAACACATTGCCAAAGGCTTGGAGCTGCTGATCGCGCATGGACCAAATCAGCCGATCGCTGCTGAGGTTGGCGCTGCGGAGGCGGGACACACCGCGCACATTGCCCAACATTTCGGCATTTTGGTTTTTGAGATCCATGAATCCCCGATCGGCGTTTAACACCACCTGCTGTTGTCGTTCGTAGACCGTCACGGGGCGATCGGCCGTCAGGGACTGGGCTTGGAATTGCCAAATGAGGGAATCGCTGGCCACGTCCACCCCGGGATTGCCGGTGCTGACTTGGGCTTGGTTACGCAAAAAGGCAACGCGATCCTTCAAACTCACATCTACCAAGTTGCCCACGGCCCGATCGGAAATGACACAGCGACCGCCCGCACAGTTAAACCGCTCGATGATGGTGCGGGTGTCGCTGCTGACCAGTTGCGGTTTTTGTTGCCACACCACCCGCTGGGATTGCACACGCACGGCGGGATCCTGGCGCACCCCCACCACGTTGCCGATCGCCTGGGCCACTTGGTCTTTCATTTGCCAAATGATTCGATCGGCCCGCAGTTGCATCGGCGGGTTTTGGCCGGTGGCAACGGCCTTGCCCTCCGCCTGGGCCACTTGGTCTTTCATTTGCCACAACACCCGATCGGCCGTCAGCCGGTTGGCTCCCTGGTTCTGGACGGCGACCACATTCCCAATCGCCTCGCTGATTTGTTTTTTGCGCTGCCAAACCAGCCGATCGGTCGTCAGCTTCATCTCGGGTTTGCTGCCGGTGGCCACCACCTTCCCGATCGCCTGTAGCTCATCGGCCTTCATTTGCCAAATCAGCCGATCGCTGTCCAACTTCATCTGGCGATCCTTGGAGACCAGCTTCACCGCCTGCGCCATCTCCACCCGGCGATCGCGACTAAACGCCACCGCCTCCTGGGATTGGATCTTGGCTTGGGGATGATTCAGTGTCACCCCGCCCTTCATTTGCAGTTGGAACTTCGCGGGCTCCCAGGTGGCCGAGCCGCCTTGGAATTCCATCTTTTCCCGCAAATCCTTAGCTCGCAAGTTGCCGGAAACTTTCAAAACTTGCCCGTTTTGTTCCACTTCCCCCTGTTTGGCCGTGATCTCATAGACCACCTTGCCATCCTGGAACAGCTTGCCCTTCACGTCTGACAGTTTGGCCAGCTTGCGATCGCGAGAATAGCGTGCCTGGTTGGCCCGCACTTCCCACAACACCTGCCCCTGCTTGTCCGCTCGGTTCAGGGTCAAATTGTCAAACACCAAGTCTCCTTGGAAATCCTCTGCGGCCTTCGTGTCGGCGGCAATTCGTTCCTCCCCTCGATTGCGATTGCCACAGGCCGTGCTCAGGCCGGCAATCAATGCAAGGGCGACCAGTCCCCGAATAGCGCGAGTTGAAAAGCTCATAGGTGCAGCAGCGGTTGATCCTGAGTCTGATCTTGGGTTGGCCCCTAGGTTGGATTCTGGGTTGGATTCGGCTGAATTCGTTGGGGTTGAATTCGGTTCGATCCTGGTCAAGGGGGGGTAGCCCATGGGCGATCGCTGAGGATAGAAAAACCGCGATCGTCAACCGCAATTCTAAAGGCGAACGGGTAGGGACGGGATTGTCAAGGTCAGTTTCTTGCGGAACTGGGACCCCAACAGGCTGCGATGCGTACCGAAACCGAGGGCTGCAACGGGGCGTAGGCTTAGCTCTCTAAGCGCTCTTCATCCGCATGGGGTAAGGGATGGTAGGTGTAGCCTTGGCGGGGGCTTTTTTTGATGTCGTCCTTGATGGCATCCAAATCAATATAGCGATCGGCCACATTGATCAAATTGTCGCTGGTCATCGATCGCAAGCTGACCACTTCCACCCGCGCCCCGCGATAGCTAACCGCATCCACCGCATAGGCTAAATCCCCATCGCCACTGACCAAAATAGCCGTGTCATAGGAACCCACCAGCGCCATCATGTCCACGGCGATTTCCACATCGAGGTTGGCCTTTTTAGACCCATCGGGGAGCTGCACCAAGTCCTTGGCCACCACCCGATAACCATTGCGGCGCATCCACAACAAAAAGCCCTGTTGCTTTTCGTTGGTGCGATCGACCCCGGTGTAAAAGAATGATCGCAACAGCCGCGATCCGGCAGTCAGGCGGCAAAGCAGTTTGGTGTAGTCGATTTCAATGCCCAATTGCAGCGCCGCATAGAACAAATTCGATCCATCAATAAAGATGGCCACCCGCCCTCGATTTTCCAGAACTTGCTCTGGCGTAAAGATCGGATCTCGCTCCATGTTGCTATTCATGATTGTTATGCCTCGTCGTTTAAAGAAGGAGATGGAACCCGCTTGATCGCCAGCCCATCGAAAAAGGTTTCAAAGGTTCTTAAAGAGCAAAAAGAAAGAAAAAGATCATCAAAAGCTCGGGACTTTTCAGGAGAGTTCTAGCAACTCCCTTCACGATAACCCGATCACTCCGGTGGTCAATTCCAGTGCAATCGGTGCTCGCAAGCTACTGCGGCATTTCCAGCTTTTGGAACACGGGTTGCGGTTCCACCAGCCCTTGCCCTGCCGGTAGGCCACCCCAATGGCCATGCCCTCCTAATTGCTCCCGCAGGGACGGATCCGCATTCACGCGATCGAAATCCACCGCAAACCCCAATTGGCCATAAATCCGGCTGCTCAGTTGAGGCACGATCGGGGACAGCCAATAGGCCGCCAACCGCACCGACTCCAACACCGCATACAGGATTGCTTCCACAGCCGCCCGATCGCCCTGTTTGAACTTCGTCCAGGGAGCCTGCTCGTCTAAGTACTTGTTGCCCGTTTGAGCCAACGTCAGCACCGACTGGCAGGCCTCGTGCAGCGCCATGGCCCGATAGGCCCGCCCTGCACGATCGCCCAACGTCGTGCCCAATTGGCGCAACGGATCCGTTTCCGCCACCGTCACCGACGGCACCCGACCCTCGCAATACTTGTGGGCCATCTTGAGGGTTCGGTTCAGCAAATTTCCCAAATCATTCGCCAAGTCCGCATTCACGATATTAATAAACCGCGTTTCATTGAAGTCCCCATCGCGGCCAAACTCAATTTCCTTGAGGAAGTAGTAACGAACCGCGTCGCTACCATAACGATCGATCAATGCCACCGGATCGATCGTATTCCCCAGCGTTTTGCCCATCTTTTGGCCATCTTTCGTTAAGAAGCCATGACCAAACAACCTTTGGGGAATTGGTAACCCAGCCGACATTAACATTGCTGGCCAATAAATGGCATGAAACCTCAGGATATCCTTACCAATCACATGGGTACTGATCGGCCACCAATGCTTCAGGGCATTCTCCAGCGTCGGGTCTTCATCGGGTTCTAACAGTGCCGTCACGTAGCCCAACAGCGCATCAAACCAGACATAAAGCGTATGCTTGGGATCATTGGGCAGTGCGAATCCCCAGTCAATATTGACCCGTGAAATGGAGAAATCTTGCAGCCCTCGCTCCACAAATGCCAACACCTCATTGCGGCGACTTTCCGGTTGAATAAACTCCGGATGGTCTCCATAAAATTGCTGCAGCGCTGTCTGATATTTGGAGAGCCGGAAAAAATAATTTTCCTCATCGCGCCACTCAGCCTGCTTGTTGGGATGCACCAGGCAATGATGATCCTCCGTTAGCTCCCGCTCTTCCTTAAACTCTTCGCAGGAAACGCAGTACCACCCCTGTTGCTTTCCGGAATAAATGTCCCCCGCAGCCCAAACTCGCTCAAAAAATTCCACCACAATGGCGCGATGTCGATCGTCCGTTGTCCGAATGAAGCGATCGTAACGGATATTCAGCTTTTGCCAGAGATCGGTGAAACCCTGAACAATTTCATCACAGTGTTCCTGAGGGTTTTTGTTGCGTTCCTGGGCTGTCCGTTCGATTTTTTGGCCATGCTCATCGGTGCCGGTAATCATTAGCACCGGGTACCCCTGTAACCGATAAAAACGGCCCACCGCATCCACCGCCATCGTGGTGTAGGCACTACCGATGTGGGGTAATGCGTTGACGTAATAGAGGGGGGTTGTGATCGTGAAGGGGGACGGTTGGAGGGGAGGCGGGGAACTGGTCAAATCTTCGGTGACAACCATGGATCGACAGACGAGATTAGGGGGATTTGTTAAGCGGAAAAACTGAGTATTTTTTCACAGCTTCTTAGAATACGGCCGAACCGAGCTTGCCGTCTATGGAGTACGGGGCGGGAGTCTGGGAGAGTTGAAGGAATTTTGGATCCAACTTGGGGCTGCAATTCAACCGAACCAGGGGACTGGGGCCAGTTTTACCCTAGGCGATGAGCGGGAAAAGCGGAGAGAACGATCGGGGTTTCCATAGATTTGTGCAGATTTGCGTGGAAGATGCCCCAGAAATGCCCTAAAAATGCACTCACTCTGCCGTCAACCGGTAGGGGCTGCGCATCCCTGGCTTGAAGGTTCCGACCCAAACCTCGTAGGTGCCAGCCGGCCACTGGGGTGCGGTCACTTGGGCGGAAGCTGTGCCCACGGTGTCATCACCACACAGAAGCAGTCCGTTGGGGCCCCGCACAGCCAAGGTGGTGTCGTCTTGGCCGCTGTTGATACTGAGGGTTAGGTTGGCAATGGGGGTTTGTAGGGTCAGGCGGTGATTGGGACTCAGGGAACTGAAGCCTAGGCAATCATGACCCGCTTGGTCGGTCGATCGCCCCAGAACGGCGGAGGGCAAGTCATGGGAGCCGATCGCCGTGCCGGTGAGGGAACCTTTGGGGTTGCTGTTGGAAAGGGTCAAGTCCCCGTCAAGGGAGGTCTGGGCGATCGCGCGGGTGGCCCAGCAGCTCACCATGGCACAACCTAAGGTCAAAATCAGGGCAGGTTTCACGGTTCAAGGTCTCCAATCGCAAGCTGAATGGGTACTATTCAACCTATTCTCAGCGGTGCGACCTCGGCCCGCCGTTTCGACCTATTTTTGATCCGACTGTGGCAGTTCCACGGAGACAAAGATGCCGTTAATTTTTGGGGCGATCGGGGCGGTGGCCCTGCTGCTGTTTTTGGACTGGACTGTGGTGGGGGCTTTTGTGGCCGTTGTGCGCGGCTGGGTGGGTTGGGTGTTGCCGTTGCCCGGTTGGTTGGCGGCCGTTGGGGGATTGGCTTTTTTGGTTTGGTGTCTGAGCGAGGATTAGTGTTGAAGATTGGACACTGAAAATTAGGTGTTGAGAATTGGGCACTGAAGCTTGGGCACTGAAGCTTGGGCGCTTTTAAAACTGCAAAATCCTAATGGGGTTCGATCGCAGCGGCAACCGCCAACGGCAGTTTGGTATCGAGGGGCAATTGACCATCGATTGGGATTTCGATCGTGAAAGTGGTGCCCTGGCCCGGCTGCGATTGACAACTGAGGCGACCACCATGCTTTTCCTGCACAATTTTGTAGCTGATGGATAGGCCTAAACCGGTTCCTTTGCCCACATCTTTGGTGGTGAAAAAGGGGTCAAAAATGCGCTGAAGCAAGCCATCAGGAATGCCTAAGGCATTGTCTTGAATTTGAATTTTGACCCATCGATCGGGCGTGGTTGCCGTGAAAATCTCGATGGTAGGGATCCGCTGCTCCTGGGGAGCCAGCATCAATTCCTCTAGCGCGTCGATCGCGTTCGAGAGCAAATTCATGATCGCTTGGTTTAATTGACCCGGATAGCAAGTGACCAAAGGTAAATCGCCATAGTGTTTTTTCACCACAATTTCCGATCGCCCCTTACAAGATTTCAAGCGACTGCCCAAAATCACCAAGGTGTTATCAATTCCTTCATGGAGATTGGCTTGTTTATAATCCGCTTCATCCAGCCGTGCAAAATTTCTGAGAGAAATCACAATTTTACGAATGCGTGATGCTCCCACCTCCATAGAACTCAGCAGTTGGGAAAAGTCTTCGATGATAAAATCTAGTTCTTCATCATCAATAGGGCCGCTTTCGGTTTCCACCGGCAAAGGCTGATTATCCCGAGCGCGGTAAGCCGCTATCACGGTCAAGAGTTGATTCATGTAGAGCTTAGCGTGAACCAAATTACCGTGAATGAAATTCACAGGATTATTAATTTCATGAGCGATCCCTGCTACTAATTGCCCTAAACCTGACATTTTTTCACTCTGAACTAACTGACTTTGGGTTTGCTTGAGTTCCAGCAGGGTTGCTTCCAAATCATCATTTTTCTGGCCCAAGTCAGCCACGACCGCTTGAATTTCTGTCGTCATGCTATTGAAGGTGGCGGCCAAGGCTCCCAACTCATTGCGCTGCGAAACTTTAACCTTGGTGTGATAGTTTCCTTCTCGAATTTTTTTGGCGGCCGCCGTTAATAAGGTCAAGGGCTGAATGAGCGATCGCGTGACTAATATCCCAATCGCGATCGAGATCATAATTGAAATCAATAGCGCCCCCAGCAAGACCAAGCCCCACTGTCTTACGGGGGCATAAACTTCCTGCAAAGGCAGCTCCACCACCACATACCATTGGATACTGGACATATAATCCGTGACCCCTAGCACTGGCACATTAGCTAGTCCTTGATAGGAGCGAACTCGGTTGGAATTGGTTCGGCTTTCCGTGGCATATTGAGTGACACTAGCAGGCGCTTTTTGCAACTGAAAACGCTGATAGGCTTTGTTGGGCGATCGAGTTTTGGCAATTAACATTCCTCGTCGATCCAGAATGTAGGTATAGCCTGTTTGGCCGACTCGATTATGGGCAACAATAAAATCAAGAAATTCTAAATTAACTTGAGCCACCAGCACCCCATCTAGTTGATCTTGCTGGTTATGCACGGGAGTGGCGATGGTGATTGCAGGAACTTGTGTCCTGGGATTCAGTTCCACATGGGTAATCTGTCGGGATTGATATTGCAACACCCGTTGCACCACGGAGTGATAGGGCCGGGTGAGGGCAATGGCCGCGACTTCATCACGCACGTAGGGGGCGATGGTGGTCAATAATTTGCCCTGGCGATCGAACAGGGCAACGGACTCGTAATGATGGTTATCGCGTACCAATCCTTCGAGCATATTTCGATGTTCCCAAGGATGTAGCTCGCTGAATCCGCGCACCTTGGTTAAATAGCTCAAATGAAGTTGAATATCGTCTAAATAGGTCTCAATGCGACTAACAATCGATTGCGATCGAATTCGCTGTAGTTGCAAAGTGCGATCGATATAGGACTGGTAGCTCAAACCAATTAGAGCACCCCCAATTAAAACTACGTTGCCGATCACTAAGATCACCAATCCCACCCGCATTAACATTGCCAAGGAATATTCACGAGCAAAGAAACGGCTGAAGAAAGTTGCTTTCATAGTGATATAACGGGAGAGAAAACAATCCCTTGAACCTGGTTTGAATTTGGTGAGTAATGGTGAAGGCTCAAGGGCAACGGTCTTGAACTTAGAATTCTTAGACCTGAATGAGTTCTTGTCGGTTAAGGTCAAGAGCCAAGCCAAAGGATTGGGGCCCGCCCACCTGCTCGATCGCCTGTCGGACAAAGCGTTCATCTACCAAATCCTGTGCAACGGCTTGGGGATCGAGGTTGCGCAGAAATTCAATTTCACCTGCGATCAGTGTCGATTGCAGTGATCGGACTAGGGCCGTTGTATAGGATGGAAAAGGATAGGGCTGGAACGCGATGCGCTGTGATCGCCATTCCGGATGTTCAATGACCCCTTGAATTCGGTAAAATTCTGAATCGGAATAGGTCAGTACACGATCCAAAATAGACACTGAATAGGGCATATAATTTCCCCCATCCCGCGAGAGTAAATAGGCTAATTCAGATCGATGAAGCTGGGCCCATTGTTGCGCTTGAACAATTGCATTCACCACTCGCTGAGTCCATTGGGGATATTGCCTGACATCTGCTTCGTGCATCAATACCACACAGCAACCATGATCTTTCCAAACATCTCCCGTTAGACGCAATAATTTGCCTGTTTGCGTCAATTCCGCCGCTGCATTATAGGGTTCTGCCACGATATAACCCGCTATTTTTCGAGCCTTGAGGGCTGCGGTCATATCTGGTGGCGGCAACACTTGCAACGCCACTTCCTGATCGCCCAATTGGTGAAGTTCCGTCCCACGAACTGGCTGCAATCCGTGATCTCGTAACAGAATTTGCAAAATGACATTATGCAAGGAATACCAAGAAGGAATGGCGATCGCTCGCCCGGCTAAATCTTGCACCCGATTGATTTCCGGCAAAACCGTGATTGCAGAACCGTTCGTATGGTTCCAAGCCATTACTTTGGCGGGAAATTTCAGGCCATAACGCATCCAAATGGCCGTGGGCATCAGGATATGAATCAGGTTGACCTCTCGCCTCATAAACGCTTGGGCGATCGCATCCCACGATCGATAGCGTTGAATGGGAGCAACGTCTAAATCCTCATGGGCATAAAAGCCTTTTTCCTGGGCTGCCAACAGAGGGGAAGAGTCGGTGATGGGTAAGTAACCAATTTTGAGGCGGGGTTCTTGGGTGCTCAGGGCCCGATCGATCCATCCGGTTTGACATCCACTCAAAGCACCGGCTAATCCTGCGGAGGTCGCAAATAAACCAGTTAAATGTAGCCACTGACGGCGGGTTAATGGTTGAGTCCAAGAATCAAGAATGGCCATGCGAATGGACGAATTTGAAGAAAAAACAAAGACGTAGCGATCAAATCAAGCTATCGAGGCAAGTGACTCAGAAGCCTTGCTGAGCACTGAGGTTGAGCAATAGGGCTGAACAATAAGGCTCAGAAAGGCAACTGAAAAATCGGACTGAACGTCTCATCAACTTCATTCTGAAAACTGACCCTCTGGTCGAGTTGTCTAGCTCCGTAACCATTATTACTTTCCAAATCCTATTATTCGGGTCGAGATCTCAATGATTCCCAGTCACTTCCCAAATAATTCCCCGAGGATTGGTCAAGAAATGCTGATCACCGTAGTCAGCGCAGAATGCTCATGACGGGCGTTGATGTTCATTCTTGAGGCTCAGGACTGATATCTGAATAAGTGCTCAGAAAATAATTAAAGAATAAATGAGCGACGAGTTGGATATCAGGTTTGATATCAGTCCTAGTATCTATACTGACCTGTGAACTGGAAGATGGACTGAAATGTCGTAAATTTGCAATATACAGGGCTAAAATCAGGAAATTTCTCAGGCTGATAAAAGTTTGCTGAAATTTGTTTGCTGAAGTTTTCGATGGACAGGTGAAATCGTCAGGATCGGCAGCTCTCGAGGCATCAAGTCCAAAGTTGACGGGGGCTTCATGAATCGGGATCTGATCTAAACGGTGCTCGCAGGATCTTCCTACGGGCCTTGGTTGATACGCCTTGGTTGATACGCCTTGGTTGATACGCCTTGGTTGATACGCCTTGCTTGAAAGACCAGCTCAACTTGTATGTTTGTTAGTATTCTTGAGCGCTTACTCGCAAAAAAGCATCGGGTTTGATTTTGAGCTTGTCGCCTTCCCAACTCCCAGCTTCCCCGTCTGCGGCTGGCCTTGATCCGCAGCCAGTGGCCCCAGCGGCGGCCCTGGCCAGGGTGGCTGAGTTGCGATCGATCCTGCGCCAGCAACCGATCGGGCCAGAAGCAGCGGTGTGCTATGGCCAACTGGGAGCAGCGTTGGCAATGTTGGGGCGACGAGTGCCGGCCCTGTGGGCGTTTTTGCATCAGGCCCTCTGTGCCGGTTGGGAAGATGCGGACTTGGCCTACCGGGAATATCACCTGCTGCCAACCTGCGCGATCGAGCAGCAAGCCCACGCCCATCACCAATTGGCCCTGTGGCTGCGCGATCAGGACTGTTGGTTGGGGGCCCGCATGGCCTTGGAGGAGGCGATCGCCCTTGATCACAATTCCTTGACGGCTTGGACGGCCCTGGGCGATTGGTGGCGAGATTGTCCCGACCCAGCCTTGGAACCGGAGCGGCTCGATCGGGCCCTGGCCGCCTATCTTCAAGCCTTGTATCGCAATCCCACCTACCGCCGACCCTACGATCACCTGTTTCGGTTGCTCCAGCGGGCTGGCCGTTTTGAGGATGCCCTGTCCTGTGGGCGCAAGTGGGTTCCGCGCTCCCTGGTGCTGGCCGATCGTCAGCAAGTACCCCAGGAATTGCCCGCCGCCACCTTGGACTATTGCCCGATCGACCCGGCCGATCGGGTGCAGCTCAGGGCCTCCCGATCGCCCCTCGGAGAGCCGCCCCATCCCGACCTTTGCGCCACTGAATACGAAGTCGATCCCACCTTTGTGGTCACCCTGCCCCAGGGCCGAGCCTGGACGGATCATTACACCAGTGCCATTTTTACCGAAACGGGCGCGTTGGTTCAGGAACTCTCCCTCGGGAGCGTGGAGTTGGTGGCCCTGTCGGAGCAATTGCCGCCGCCGCGTCGGGTGGCGGGAACCGTGGCCCTGTTGTCGGTGGCGGGGGGGTCAATGTTTTGTCACTGGTTGCTGAATCTCCTGTCGCGGTTGCGGCTGCTGGCCGATGCGGGCTGGACGTTGGATCAGTTTGACTATGTGGCGGTGAATGAACAGGAATATCGCTACCAAACGGAAACCCTGGAACTGTTGGGCATTCCGCCCCAAAAGCTGATTGTTAGCAACCCAGACGATCGCCATATTGTGGCTGATCGGTTGGTGGTGCCCTCTCGAGTCGATCGCGCCACGCCCTGGATTTGTGACACCCTGCGGCAACTGTTTTTGCGACCCGCCATTGTCCAGTCCATGGCCCCGCACGATCGGCTCTACATCAGTCGTGATTGGGCCAAATATCGCCGCGTCGTGGACGATCGCCAACTCAGTGATTGGCTGGTGCGTCAGCATGGATTCAAAATCGTGCTGCTGGAAAGTCTGTCCTTTGCTCAACAGGTTTCCCTTTTGGCCCAAGCCAAAGTGGTGATTGCGCCCCACGGAGCCGGCCTCACCAATCTGGTTTTTTGCCAACCGGGCACGATCGTCCTGGAACTGTTTTCGCCGCGCTATGTGCCCAGCTACTTTTGGGAAATTGCCGACCTCATCGGCCTAGCGCACTATCACCTGGTGGGTGAACCCCTAGATCACTATCCCGATCCGGAGGCGATTTTGAACTATCGCTTCTCGGATCCCGGGGCTGATGGAATTTGGATTCCGTTCGATCGCTTCCAAACGGCCGTCAACCACCTGTTGACTGAGGGTTAACCCAGAGCGCCAATCCAGCGCCAACCTAGAACCGCTCGATCGCCCCAATTTCCCGCCGTTCTGCCGCCTTTCCCATCCTTTTTCCGCAAGCCTGCTCCCCCGATCAGGCGCGTCCGGTTGTTGACTGCGATACTTTTTGAAAGTCATTTGCATTTAAAATAAATGCCAACTTTTGAAACTGCTAGCAATTCCTAATAATTCCATTCCTAAATTTCACCAAAAATCACTTATCTGATATGGCTCCTGGCATCTCTGACGGTGACTGGCGGGACTTGTGGCAAGCCAGCCGCCAGATGGCCCACCCCTTCAATTCCCAAGATTCCCCCGATTTTCAAGACTCCCCCGATTCCACCCATCCATTGACCCTGATCACGCCTGCGATGCAAGTGGTGCTGCAACAGATGCTCCATTGCCCCCATCACGGCGCGATGAGGCAGATGTATTTGGAAAGTAAGTTCGTGGAACTGCTGACCCTATGGTTAGCTCAAGCGGCAGACCAAGGGGGAGCCGATCGACCCATTGCCGATCGCTCGCTGCCCCTGAAAGGATCTGACCTCGATCGGATCTATCAAGCGCGGGATATTTTGCTGCAACGGTTCCAGACTCCCCCGTCCTTGACGGATTTGGCGCGACAGGTGGGGCTAAATGACTGCACCCTGAAGCGGCAGTTTAAGCAGGTGTTTGGCAAAACCGTCTTTGGCTATTTACACGATTACCGAATGGAGCAAGCCCGCCGCTGGTTGCTCGATCGTCAGTGGTCTGTGACGGAAGTGGCCCGACGAGTGGGCTACACCAACCTTTGCGCTTTCAGTACGGCATTTCGCAAAAAATTTGGCCTCAGTCCCCGATCGTTCCAGCGACAAGGCTGAAACTAATGGCCGGCCGAGGGTTAAGGGGCGAGCAAGGGACTGCCGCGCGATCGCCCCTTGGCCCCAATTTCACTAAAAATTCCGTTTCGCCAAAGAAAAATTCCGTTTCAGCAAACTTTAGTCCCCCCTTCTGAGGTCGCAGCACCGTAAGATCATCTCGCTAATTAATTGAAAGTAGTTCTCAACTGAGAGGCTCGGCGGTGGCGCTCCACCGTCACGCTGTCTGGCGCGAGGGAATTGGTGCGGCTCATGGATTCAAATTTGATGACTTGAAAACCCATGACCAAGGATGCTTGAAAAGTAAAAACGTCAGCTCAAAAAAATGCCTGAAACATCGAGCTTGATCCCTTGGCTTCCAACTACCGTAACCAACAAGAAACTTGATCCCTTTCTTTTCATGGCTGCTTGGGTTTGACAAACATCTCAGAATAATTCTTTGAAAAATCTTCTTGAAAATCAAAAACGAACAATTTACTAATGAACATTAATTGACATTTTTGCAAGATTTTCAGGCAAGTTTTTAACAAGGTGGGTGAAGGAACAATGCAAAAATTGGGTGAAATTTTAGTGGCGGCGGGAGCAGTTGCAGTTCCCCTCACGTTGTTTTCAGTGTTGGCGATCGCCCTAATTGTGGAGCGCGTGGTGTTTTGGTTTCGGGTAAATCGTCGGCAAACCAAAGCGATTCGGGAAGTGTTGGATCTTTATGAATTTGATCCGCTGCTGGCTGTGGAAAAACTCAAGCGCAATCTGGATTTACCCCTGGGGCGCATTTTCCTGGCGGCGGCTTCCTTGGATGAGGCTGAACCCGATGAAATTGCCCTAGCGATCGATGGGGCAACCCAAGCAGAAATTCCGGTTTTAAAGCGCTTTAACAACATTTTTGACACGATCATTACCCTGTCGCCGTTGTTGGGATTGTTGGGGACAGTGTTGGGGCTAATTCAATCCTTCAGTTCTCTGAATTTGGGTGATGTGGGCGGCTCAAAAACCACCGCAGTTACCTCAGGAATTAGCGAAGCTTTGGTTTCTACGGCTTTTGGTTTGGTGGTGGCGCTATTCACATTGTTTTTTGCTAATACATTCCGAGGCTTTTATCTGCGGCAAATTGCCCTGATTCAGGAATATTCAGCGGAACTGGAATTGCGGCATCGGCGCTATTTGAAAAAGATGCAAATTAAACAAACAGAGGAAGCAACCTATGCGCAGACGAACCATTGATGAACCAGACTTGCCACCTCGAATTGAAATTGTGCCAATGATCGACGTGATCTTCGCAATTTTAACCTTTTTCATTATGTCTACGCTCTTTTTGGGGCGATTTGAAGGGTTGGCAGTAAATTTGCCGAAAGCGCAATCAGCCAAGCCCCAAAAGGTAATTCGGGCCACAGTGACACTCGATCCCCAAGGCGGTTTATTTCTGAATAAAACCCCCGTGGTGATCGAGTCTTTAAGTGCAGCTATTCGAGGGCTTCAACAATCGGGACAGGATTTAACAATTGTCCTGAATGCTGATGGTTCTGTGACTCACGATCGCGTGGTGGCGGTAATGGATCAAGTGCGCCAAGTGGAGGGGGCTAAATTGGCGATCGCCACTCAAAAACCCACCCAGCCCTAAGGGATTGCTTGTCTGTTTTTGCCCGATAGCTTGATGGTTTAAATCCGCCTATGGACAGCTCGCAACTGATTGGTCAGCAGCGCCAAAAGGAATCTCGGTGGCTGAAACGGTTTCTGTTTGGCAGCGTTTGCGGGTCGATCGCCCTGCATGGGTTGGCCTGGGGGTGGCAAGTCCGCGACTGGTGGAGCGATCGCCCGGTCACTACCGACAGCGAAATGGAAGTGACCATTTCCAACGTCACGCCCGATCGCCCGCCGGAACCCCTGGCCACGCCTCCTCCGACCGACCCCGTGACCAAGCCGCAGCGCGATCGGGTTCCGTTGGCTCCCCAGAGTCAGGCTCCCTTGAAAGCGGGCGAAGACGCGCCCACTCGCAACCCCAATCCCACGGCCGATCGCGACCCGATCGCCCCCGGCACCAGCCCCACGGGGGATGCGCCGGCCATGGCCACGGGTACCGGCCCGATTAGCGATCCCAACGGCACAGGGGACGGGTTTGGCAATGCCAGCCAAGCCACCGGATTCACCCCGGGCGCACCGGACGGCGATCCCGAGGGCACGGGGTCGAGCGATGGGGAACCGGCCGGCACGCTGGAGGGGCCACCCGTGACCAGCCCACCGCCGAGTCCGCCGCCCGCCCCCGTGAGATCGCCCGGCCAGCCCCAATGCGTGAGTTGTCCCCTGCCGCGCTATCGGGGCACGGAAGCCAGCCCCCGTGTGGATTTGCGGATTCGGCCCGATGGCAGCGTGGAAGTGCGGTTGCGCCAATCCAGCGGCAACCCGGAGGTCGATCGCGAAACCCTAGAAGCGATGCGGCAATGGCGCTTTGACCCGCAAACCGTGCCGGAAGGTGGCCTGCGCCGCCCCATGCGCGTCACCTACGAAGAGGAGGGATCGCGGTTCCAGCGGGCCAACGAAGCCCGTCGCCGCGAAGAAGTGGAGCGTCGTCAGGCTGCGGAACAGGCGGAACGGCAACGGGCCGCCGATCGCCCCACAGAACAGCCTGCATCCACGGCCGATCGCCCCACGGAGCGGCCTACCGAACGGGCTCCAGAACGTACGGCGGAACAACCGGCCAGCCCCGCACCCGCAGCCTCTTCCCCAGCAGCAGTCCCCGCTGCCCCGGCTCCCACCGATCGGGAACCGCGCCCCAGCCGCTCCACTGCGCCCAGCAGCACCAGCGATCCGAGTCCTAGCCGGCCGGTGGCTCCGGAACCGGCCCGCCCCGCAGTGGTGGCCCCCGCCCGATCGCCCGTGGCCCCAGCGGAGCCGCCGGCCCGCAGTCCCGCCGCCGAGGCCCCGGCCGCGCCGGCCCGCCGCAGTCCGCGCCCGACCCGATCGCCCCGGCCCCGGCGATCGCCCCGGCCCACACAGGCGGCCCCAGCTCCTCAGCCTGCTCCGGCCGCCCCGGTTGCTCCCATTGCTCCGGAGCCTGCCCCCGCCAGTAGCCCCGCCGATTAGCGCGATCGAATACTGCTGATTTCCCGTCCCGGATCCACCGTTGCCTTGGCGTGATCCCCGATCGCGCTGGGCAGAATTCGGGTGCGATCGGTCTGGCTCAAGGGTTTGTCCGTTTTGAATTTGCTGTTTTTTTGAATTTTTGAACTTGCTGTTTTGAGCTTGTTGTTAGGAAACCCCTTAGGAAATCCCCCATGAACCCCGCATCTCCCCTGTCTTTGTCGGTTTTGTTGATGGTAATCGGGGCGCTGGCTGCTCCCGCTGGGGCTGAATCAGTGCCACCGGAGCCACTCGATCGATTCCGCAGCAACGCCCCCGCCACGTCGGTGGAGTCCTGGCTGGCCCAAGCCGATCGCCCGGCCACCGTCACCCGCGTGGTAGTCACGCCCCTATCCGACGAGTTGGAAATTGCCCTGGAAACCCCAGCCGGTCAGTCGTTGCTGATTGATGCGAACCAATTTCGGGCCGAGGGTAACCAACTGATCGCCGAGATTAGCAACGCCAGCTTGGCGCTACCGGAGGGCGCGGAGTTCACCCAAGCCGACCCCACTGCTGAAGTGGCCTCGGTGCGGGTTTGGCAGATCGCGCCCGATCGAATCCAAGTGGTGGTGACGGGTCGTAACGGCTTGCCCACCCAGGACGTGACCTTGGCCACGGGCGACTTGGCCTACAGCCTGAACGTGGATGCTGATGTGCCCGAAGAAGAATTGGTGGTGACGGGGCAGGGATCGCCCAGCTACCGAGTTCCCAACGCCTCCAGCGCCACCGGCACAGACACCCCAATTTTGGAAACGCCTTTCTCGGTGCAGGTGATTCCCCAAGCCGTCCTGCGCGATCAGCAGGTGATCCGAATCGAAGATGCCCTGGCCAACGTCAGCGGTGTAACCTACGCCGGCAGTAGCGGCAGCCGGGAAGCTGCTTTCAGCCTGCGGGGATTTGGAACTGGTTCCTTCTCCGGCGGGGGGCCTGTGTTACGCGATGGGTATCGGGTCTATGGAGGATTTCAGCCCGTCCCGGAACTGGCTAACCTCGAACAAATTGAAGTACTGAAAGGCCCTTCTTCAATTCTGTATGGGCAAATTGAGCCAGGCGGCATTATTAACCTGGTTTCTAAGCAACCCCTAGCTGAACCCTTTTATGAAGTTGAACTTCAGGGTGGCAGCCATGAGCTAGTGCGTCCTCGAATCGATTTTGGTGGCCCCCTAACAGAGGATGGCAGCCTGCGTTATCGCCTGAATGCCCTCTATCAACATGAGTCTCCATTTCGGGATTTCGACACAGATACCAATCGATTTTCGATCGCTCCCGTGATTGCTTGGAAAATCGATGACCGGACTGATCTTTCGTTTAATTTGGAATACCTTCACCAAAAAAGTCCAGCGGATTTCGGACTTTCACGGTTTGAGGATGGGGTTGCACCTGTTTCTCGCGAATTTGTGATTAATAATCCAGATGACACCGTAACCACGGAATATCTCAGCACTGGCTACCAGTTTGAACACCGGTTTAGTGACAACTGGAAAATTCGCAATGGCTTCCGCTACATCAACTACACCTATGACTACAGCGTGCTTGCTCTGCCGATTGGTGTTAACGGGGCAGAAATCACGCGCTTCTATGCCGATCAAGATGCAGAAGATCGATCCTATACAACTCAAACGAGTATTGTTGGGGATTTCAAAACTGGTTCCCTAGAGCACCAAGCTACGATTGGGTTTGATTTGAACTACAGCGAGTTCAAAATCGACACACTTTTTGACACAGCCAATCCTTTAACACTCAATATTTTTGATCCGGATTATGACATCTTGCCCAAGCCTGATCGCTCGGACTTGCCACCTTTTCAAGATGATGTCACAACTGCCACTCGTTTAGGGGTTTACTTGCAGGATCGCATCAAGCTAACCAATAACTTGATGATCATTGCTGGATTGCGCTACGACACAATTGATAGCGAAACTGATCGAAAGCTGGCTGATGAAAGCAGCAGTTTCAGTGCTGATGCCTGGACACCCCGTTTAGGCATTTTGTACCAGCCGATGCCTGAAGTGGCGCTCTTTGCAAACTATTCCCAATCCTTTAGCCCTACCTCTGCCACTGATGCGGGTGGTTCAGTTCTCCAGCCAGAAGAAGGTGAAGGTTTTGAAGTGGGCGTGAAGGCAGAACTGTTTGATCGTCGTCTGCTTGCAACGCTGACTTACTTTGATATCACCAAACAAAATATTGCTGTTACAGACCCTACTAATCCCCTCTTTTCGGTTGCGGTGGGCGAACAGCGAAATCGTGGTATTGAGTTCGATTTAGCCGGTGAGCTGTTGCCCGGTTGGAAAATCTTGGGTTCCTATGCCTACATTGATGGCGAAATCACTGAAGACACTGATGAATCGTTGATTGGCAATCGACCCATCGCTACCCCGGAACATCGGGCAAGCCTTTGGACAACCTACGAAATTCAGTCCGGCTCTCTCAAAGGGTTAGGCTTTGGCGTGGGGTTTGAATATGCAGGCGATCGCTATGGCAACCCAGAAAACAGCTTTAGCATTGGTGATTATTTCATTGGCAATGCAGCCATTTTTTATCAACGAGATAATTATCGCTTTGCCCTGAATTTCCGAAACTTCACCGACGAAGACTATATCAGATCGGCCGGTGGTGGTAACACTTCAATCACGCCGGGAACGCCTTTTACGGTCACAGGATCAGCTTCAATTCGGTTCTAAATCATGTGAGAAATTACTTCAACCATTGTGTTGAAATAACTCTCTGTTTGATTGAGGCCAATTTGCAAAAAATCACCCTTAATTCCTGATTGAATTCCCTTAGCAAACGTCCCATGAACTCTGCATCTCCTCTGTCTTTGTCGGTTTTGTTGGTAGCGATCGGGGCGCTGGCTGCTCCCGCCGGGGCTGAACCAGTGCCGCTGGAGCCGCTCGATCGATTCCGCAGCAACGCTCCCGCCACTTCGGTGGAGTCCTGGCTGGCCCAAGCCGATCGCCCGGCCACTGTCACCCGGGTGGTGGTCACGCCCCTGCCCGACGAGCTGGAAATTGCCTTGGAAACCCCAGCCGGTCAGTCCTTGTTGATTGATGCGAACCAGTTCCGAGCCGAGGGCAACCAACTGATCGCCGAAATCAGCAACGCCAGCTTGGCGCTACCGGAGGGCGCGGAGTTCACCCAAGCCGATCCCACCGCTGAAGTGGCTGCGGTGCGGGTTTGGCAGATTGCGCCCGATCGAATCCAAGTGGTGGTGACGGGTCGTAACGGCTTGCCCACCCAGGACGTGACCTTGGCCACGGGTGACCTGGCCTACAGCCTGAACGTGGATGCTGATGTGCCCGAAGAAGAATTGGTGGTGACGGGGCAGGGATTGCCCAGTTACCGAGTTCCCAACGCCTCCAGCGCCACCGGCACAGACACCCCAATTTTGGAAACGCCTTTCTCGGTGCAGGTGATTCCCCAAGCGGTTCTGCGCGATCAGCAAGTGATCAACATCGAAGACGCGTTGAACAATGTGAGTGGCGTGGCTTTTGCCGGGAGTAATGGCAGCCGGGAAGCCAGTTTCAGCATTCGCGGATTCGGCAATCAATTTTCCACTGGGGCCCCGGTGTTGCGAGATGGGTATCGCATGTATGGGGGCTTTCAAGCCATTCCGGAAGTTGCCAACCTGGAACAAATTGAAGTGTTGAAGGGACCGTCTTCAATTCTGTATGGACAAATTGAACCGGGCGGCATCATTAACCTGGTTTCCAAGCAACCGCTTGATCAACCTTTTTATGAAGCAGAATTCCAGGCTGGTAGTGATGCTTTAGTGCGCCCCCGCATTGATTTCAGCGGACCCTTAACCAGTGATGGCAGTCTGCGCTATCGACTGAATGCTCTTTATCAACATCAATCACCTTTTCGGGACTTTGACACTGATATTAATCGATTCGCGATCGCGCCGGTTTTAGCTTGGCGAATCAGCGATCAGACTGACTTATCTTTCAATCTGGAATATATCCACCAAAAGGGGCCAGCAGACTTTGGCATTAGCCGCTTTGGGGATGGTGTTGCTCCCGTTTCTCGGGAATTTGTGATCAATAATCCCGATGATTCAATTACTACTGAATACTTGAATACCGGTTATCAATTTGAGCACCGCTTTAGTGACAATTGGAAAATTCGCAATGGTTTCCGCTACATCAACTACACCTATGACTACAGTGTTATCGCCTTGCCGATCATCGTGAATGATGCGGAGATCACTCGCTTTTATGCTGATCAAGATGGGGATGACCGCTCTTATACCGCGCAAACTAGTGTCATTGGAAACTTCAAGACTGGTTCCCTAGAACACCAAGCAACAATCGGTCTCGATCTCAACTATAGCGAGTTCGCGATCGAGACTTTGTTTGATACGGCTAATCCGAGCACGATCAACATTTTCAATCCGGAATATGAGCAAGTGCCCAAGCCCGATCGCTCGGATTTGCCGCTCTTTCAAGATGATGTCACAACCACCACTCGCCTAGGAATTTACCTGCAAGATCAGATCAAGCTAACCAATAACTTGATGATTATTGCCGGGTTGCGCTACGACACGATCGATAGCAAAACCGATCAAAAATTGACCGATGAAAGCAGCAGTTTCAACGCGGATGCTTGGACACCACGCTTCGGGATTTTATATCAGCCAATTCCTGAATTAGCCCTCTTTGCTAGCTATTCCCAGTCCTTTCGTCCCACGACGGCCACCAGTTCCAGTGGTGCAATTTTGCCCCCGGAAGAGGGCGAAGGATTTGAAGTGGGTGTGAAGGCTGAATTGTTCGATCGCCGCCTGCTTGCTACCCTCACTTACTTCGACATTGCCAAGCAAAACGTTGCGGTTTCAGATCCCGAAAATCCCCTCTTTTCTGTTGCTTCCGGTGAACAACGCAACCGAGGAATTGAGCTGGATCTGATCGGGGAACCATTACCCGGCTGGAAAATTTTGGGTTCCTATGCCTACATTGATGGCGAAGTTACTGAAGATACCAATGAGGCCTTAATTGGTAATCGGCCGGCTGGTTTGGCAAAGCATAAAGCTACTCTCTGGACAAGCTATGAAATTCAGTCCGGTTCCTTCAAAGGATTGGGCTTTGGGGTGGGCTTTGAATATGCGAGTGATCGCTATGGAAACCTAGCTAATGACTATCGATTGGGTGACTATCTGATTGGCAATGCAGCCATTTTCTACCAGAAAAATAACTATCGCTTTGCTTTGAATTTCCGAAATTTCACCGATGAAAACTATATCAAAGGAGCCACTGGAAATGAGGGCGGTATTGAAGTGGGTTCACCCTTCACGGTCACAGGATCAGCTTCAATTCGGTTCTAAATCATGTGGGAAATTACTTCAATCATTGTGTTGAAATAACTCTCTGCTTGATTGAGGTCAATTTGCAAACAATCACCCTTAATTGCTAATTGGATTCCTTTAGGAAACGTCCCATGAACTCTGCATCTCCCCTGTCTTTGTCGGTTTTGTTGGTGGCGATCGGGGCGCTGGCTGCTCCCGCTGGGGCTGAATCAGTGCCACCGGAGCCACTCGATCGATTCCGCAGCAACGCCCCCGCCACGTCGGTGGAGTCCTGGCTGGCCCAAGCCGATCGCCCGGCCACTGTCACCCGCGTGGTGGTCACGCCCCTGCCCGACGAGCTGGAAATTGCCCTGGAAACCCCGGCCGGTCAGTCCTTGTTGATTGATGCGAACCAATTTCGCGCTGAGGGAAATCAACTGATCGCCGAGATCAGCAATGCCAGCTTGGCGCTACCGGAGGGGGCAGAGTTCACCCAAGCCGACCCCACCGCTGAAGTGGCCTCGGTGCGGGTTTGGCAGATTGCGCCCGATCGAATCCAAGTGGTGGTCACGGGTCGCAACGGCTTGCCCACCCAGGACGTGACCTTGGCCACGGGTGACTTGGCCTACAGCCTGAACGTGGATGCTGATGTGCCCGAAGAAGAATTGGTGGTGACGGGGCAGCGATCGCCCAGTTACCGAGTTCCCAACGCCTCCAGCGCCACCGGCACAGATACGCCGATTCTGGAAACGCCTTTCTCAGTGCAGGTGATTCCCCAAGCCGTCCTGCGCGATCAGCAGGTGATCAACGTTGAAGACGCGCTCACCAATGTCAGTGGCGTGTCCTATGCCGGGAGCAACAGCGGTCGGGAAGCGACGGTGAGCATTCGCGGATTTGGTAACCAATATCCCGCCACCGTATCGATTTTGCGCGACGGCTATCGGCTTTATGGTTCTTTTCAAGCCATTCCTGAAGTAGCCAATCTTGAACAAATTGAAGTGTTGAAGGGGCCCGCTTCGATTTTGTATGGGCAAATTGAACCGGGCGGCATTATCAACCTGGTATCCAAACAACCCCTAGCTGAGCCTTTTTACGAAGTTGAGCTGCAAGGCGGTACTAATGAGTTGGTGCGTCCTCGGATTGACTTTGGGGGGCCTCTGACTGCGGATGGCAGCTTGCGCTATCGACTGAATAGCGTTTATCAGCACCAAGCACCTTTTCGGGACTTTGAAACTGATACCAATCGCTTTTCGATCGCGCCTGCTCTGGCTTGGAAGATCAGCGACCAAACGGATTTATCGCTCAACCTTGAATACATTCACCAAAAAGGGCCATCAGACTTTGGACTGAGCCGATTTGAAGATGGGGTTGCGCCAGTCGATCGCGAGTTGATTATTACGGATCCCGAGGACTCGATTACAACAGACTATTTCAGCACCGGTTATCAATTCGAGCATCGTTTTAGCGATAACTGGAAAATTCGCAACGGCTTCCGCTACATCAGCTATGACTATGACTACAGCGTGGTGGCGCTGCCGCTGACTGCCAACGGCCCCAGGGTCACTCGCTTCTATGCTGACCAAGATGGTGAGGATAAATCCTACACCTTACAAACCAGTCTTGTGGGTAATTTCAAAACAGGATCAATCGCCCACCAAGCCACCATTGGTCTTGATCTAAATCATAGCGAGTCACGAATTGCAACGGTTTTTGATCGCTCAAAACCGTCAATCATCAACATTTTTGACCGCAATTATGATGCGGTGGTTCGTCCCGATCGATCCTCATTGCCACCGTTCAATGATGACCTGACCACGGCCAATCGTCTCGGATTTTATCTTCAAGACCAGATTAACCTCACCGATAATCTGATCGTGGTGGCTGGTCTGCGCTATGACACGATCGGCATTGAAACAGAAGATCAATTGGGTCGCCGAGAGGGCAACAATACCGAACTCAGCTCTTGGACACCTCGCCTCGGAATTCTGTATCGCCCCATTCCCGAACTATCACTATTTGCCAACTATTCGCAGTCATTTCGCCCCACAACTTCGACCGGTGCGGATGGTTCAATCTTGAAGCCTGAAGAAGGTGAAGGATTTGAAGTGGGCGTGAAGGCTGAATTGTTCGATCGCCGCCTCCTGGCTACCCTCACCTACTTTGACATCACCAAGCAAAATGTGCCGGTGACTGATCCTGATAATCTCCTCTTTTCGGTTTCTTCAGGAGAGCAACGCAATCGCGGCCTTGAATTTGACTTGATTGGTGAACTGTTGCCCGGCTGGAAGATTTTGGGATCCTACGCCTATATCGACAGCGAAGTGACTGAGGATACCAACGAGTCTTTGATTGGGAATCGGCTGTATGGCATTCCTGAGCACAAAGCCACCCTTTGGACAACCTATGAAATTCAGTCTGGTTCTCTCAAGGGATTGGGCTTTGGGGTGGGTTTTGAATATGCGAGCGATCGCTACGGCAACCTCGCCAACGACTACAAAATTGGGGACTATTTCATCGGCAATGCTGCCATTTTCTATCAGCGAGATAATTATCGTTTCGCCTTGAATTTCCGGAATTTCACCGATGAAACCTACATCAAATCCACGGTAGGCAGCAATACCGGTCTAGAAGTGGGCACACCTTTCACGGTCACTGGATCGGCTTCCATTCGGTTCTAGTTTTGGGTCTCAACTTTGGGGTTGATTGCGGTTTTGCCATCGCCCCTTTGCCAGTCAGCATCCATGCTTGAACCCGCATTTCAACCACGACTCAAAACGTTCTTTAAACCCAACCATGATCATGCATAAAACCTACGCGATCGCCCTGCTGAGTCTGAGTTTGATCACCGCTTGCCAATCAGGATCAACTAACCAATCCACGGTCAGCAATAACGCACCAGAAACCACCCCCAGCAGCAGCCCGATCGCCTCGGTTGAGCCGAGTGCCAAGCATTTTGATGAAGCCCTTTATGCGTTGGCCTATCCCGAAGTCAACGAACAAGTCAAAGCCGGGAAATTTGCTTCCCCACTCGCCCATTATCAAGCGGTTGGACAGTCTGGAAAAGATGCCAACGGCGAGGCGATCGCGGGCTTTTTTATGGGCACAGGCGGCAACGACACCATTTCTGGATTTGGCCATCACCCTCATATCTCAGGAGTGGCGTTCGAGATTGTGGCTGACAAGGGCGGTGAGTTGCCCATTCGCCCCAAAACTTTGGGCCAAGGGGAGGTCGATCGCCTGGTGGGTCAACCCGGCTCCGAGGATGAATTTATTGTGGGCAGTTTGATCACCCCAGCTAATCCCAAGTCTGCGCCTTTCTATGTGGGTAAGGGGGATGCAGATTACGCCCAAATTGATAATTTCAAACCCGGCGAGGACACGATTTTGCTGGCAGGGAAGCCGGAAGATTACAGTCTAAAATCCCAGGATAAAACCCTGCGCATTTCAACTAAAAGTGGCGATTTGGTGGCGATCGTGCAAGGGGTTGATCGCCTCACGGTGGGTGATGTTGTGGCCGATTACGGCATTTTCATCCTCAAGTAGATTTGCAAAATTGGTTTTTCAACCGGATTGGAATCCGAGAGGACTATGCAAGCTCACCAGATTCGATCGATCCTGTTTCCGCTGCATCGCTACTTGGGCTTAGTTGTTGGGTTGATTCTGATCGTTGTGGGGGTGACGGGGAGCCTGTTGGTGTTTTCCCATGAGTTGCAAGATCGGCTGATTGTTGAAAAATTCGGCGCGATCGCCCCCCAAGAAACCCTCGTCAGCATTGACCAAGTATCCAATGCTGCCCAAACCTTTGCTCAACAGTTATCGGGTTCCATGGTTGAGGGTATTTTGTTTCCTCAACATCCTGACCAGCCTTACCAAGTTCGTCTTTGGCAGAGCGATCAGCTCATTCAACTTTTTATTCATCCCTACAACGGAAAGGTGCTAGGAACCCTATCCGCACAAGATAACTGGATGAATTGGACTTTCCGGCTGCATTATCAGTTGTTGTCCGGCACAACGGGGCTGATTATTGTTGGCATTTCAGGGTTTTTTATGACCATTTTGGGGATTACTGGCATTGCACTTTGGCCCGGTTGGCGACGGTTGGCAGCGGGTTTCAAAATTAAGTGGAATGCGCACCCGAAGCGACTGAATTTTGATCTTCACAAGGTTGTGGGTATCGTTGCTGCTGTTTTTTTAGTGCTGACCGGATTCACGGGGTTTTGTTGGAATTTCTATGCCCAATCAACGGCGGTGATCAAAGCAATTACCTTCACCCCTGCGGAGCCGGTTTGGCAATCCAAGGTGTTGCCCAATCAAAAATCCTTGCCTTTGTCGGAACTGTTGGCGCGATCGAACCAAGCATTACCCGGAGCTGCCACAACGTTTATCGCACTGCCCAGAACGCCGGATGGGGTGGTGCGAATTGGCAAGCGCCAAACCCACGAACCCAGTTCCTACGGCCAGAGCAATGTGATTCTGGATGCTTACAGCGGTCAGGTGCTGCGGGCGAATGACAGTCGGCAGGCAGCGTTAGGCGATCGAATCTTGAACAGCTTCGGGCCGCTGCACTTTGGCACCTTTGGCGGTTTGTGGACACGCTGGCTCTATGTGTTGGTGGGCCTGTCCCCGATCGCCCTGTTTTGGACGGGTGCGAAGATGTGGCAACATCGCAAGCGATCGCCCGCCATGGCAACCCTCCCGAGCGATCACCCTAGCCCTTGACCCCCATCCACCGCCCCGATCGCCCCCTTTGCAAAAGTTTTGTCCTAGAGAAGGGTTGCTTCCCGCCCAAGTTGGCGATAATGGGAAAACCATTGCTAACTCAGCGCAGGAGCCGCGCCCGCATGAGCAACACTGAGCCACTTCCCGCAAGCAAGCTGGTTCAATGGTGGGAATCGCTCTCGCCGCTATCACGGTTTCTATTCTTTGCCCTGGCTGCTCCCCTGACCGTGCTCAATGCCTGGGCCTTGGCCACGATTTTTGGCTACTTCCAATCGTTGCTGGGGGTGCTGTTGGTCACAGCCTTGCTGGCCTTTTTGCTGAACTATCCTGTGAACTGGCTAGCGGCCAAAGGGGTGAAGCGAGGGCTGGCCGCCGTAGTGGTGTTTTTGGTGGCCCTGTCGATCGTCATTGGCGTGGGCGTGACCCTGGTTCCGCTGGTGGTGGCCCAGGCGCAACAATTGGTGGCGCGGCTGCCGGAATGGATCGACTCGGGCCAGCGCCAACTCATGATGCTGAATGAGCGAGCCGACTTGTTTGGTTTGCCCATCAGCTTAGATGGGGTGATTTCCCAACTCAACGATCGCCTCAAAACCGAACTCCAAAGCATTGCCGGTCGCACCCTCAACTTGGCCTTAAATGTCACGGTGGTGACGGTGGTTCGGTTGTTGGACGTGGTGTTAACCATCGTCCTCACCTTCTATTTGCTGCAACACAGCGAAGAAATTTGGGAGAGCTTGATTGCTTGGCTACCCGATCGGGTTCAGCAGCCCTTTTCCCGCACCCTGCGATCGAGCTTCCAAAACTACTTCATTGGGCAAATCCTCACGGCCACCTGCTTGGGCCTGGGGCTAACCACCATGTTTGTGTTGCTCAAAATTCCCTTTGGCCTGCTCTTTGGCCTAACCATTGGGTTGATGGCCCTGGTTCCCTTTGGTGGCTCCGTGGGCATTGGCACAGTCATCTCCCTGATTGCTCTCCAGGATATTGGACTGGCCCTGCAAGCCTTGGCCGCAGCCCTGATTGTGCAGCAAGTGGTGGAAAACCTGGTCGCTCCTCGAGTGCTGGGTAGCGTGACGGGCCTGAATCCCTTTTGGGTGTTTGTGGCCATCCTAACCGGTGTGCGTGTGGGCGGCCTGTTGGGCGTAGTGGTGGCCGTGCCCATGGCTGTGTTGCTCAAGGAAGCCTTGGCGAATTTGCGGGCCCAAGATCCCACCCCCGGGGCTGTGAAATCTCTGTCCGAAGTGGAACCGGAATCACCATCTGTGGGTATTGCGGCGGCGGCTTCTTCCCCGGTTACGGAATGCGATTGATGCTTTTGATGAATTCATCATTTCTCATGTCAAAAACATCAATTTCAGTTGCTTTTAAATCAATAATTTTGAGTGCCATTCAATAGCATCAATCGTGAATAAGTCGGGTAGGCGAATTTGCTTGCTCTCTCAAGATTGAGATCGTAAAACTGAACAGAAGACCCATAGCCAAGCTTGTTATGTCCTGTGCAGTGGCCCTGATCTTGATTGGGTTCCAAAACGACTATTTTGCTGCCGATGGGATCCTGCGGTCTGTGATTGACCAGGCTGTCCCAGTCGATCGCATCTTGGACAGTACGGTGCAAGTGGTGCGCGGGGCGATCGCCCATGGAGTTCCCACCATTGCGACCCCAATTTTTTTCACCCCCACCTATGAAGAATTGCTGGATCCCGTTGGTATCCTGAAAACCGTCCGTGATGTGGGAGCCTTCCAAGCAGGGCAAAAAGGTGCAGAAATGGTTGAGGCCCTCCTGCCCTTTCACGATCAAATTTGGGTTGTGCCCGGAAAGCGAGGTTTAAATGCCTTCACGGGCACCTCGTTGCATGAGCTGCTGCAAGAACATCAGATCGCTCATATTGTGCTTGCCGGTGCGGTCACGTCCGTTTGCATTGACTCCACCGGTCGGGCTGCCCACGAAAAGGGCTATCGCGTGTCAGTTTTGGCCGATTGCACCTGCGCCAGAACCCAATTTGAGCAGGAATTTTACTTAGAAAATGTGTTTCCCCTGTATGCCAATGTAATTTCCGCTGAGTGCTTTCTTAAGTCTTTGGCGGATGTCTGAAAAGTGTTTTGAAATACCGAGTTAAGGGCTAGTAGTTGGCGAAGGGGCTGAAGCATCCTAGGTTCGTCGGTGACTGGAGCTTGCAGAGTATCCATTTGGGCTTTTCAGACATCCTCTTAGGTAAAACAGAATAATGACTGATTTTAGTAAAAGTGATGAGCTAAACACCCAAATTCAATACCGACTCATTGAAAGACTCGCGGAATCAGAGCGCCGCTATCGAACCTTAGTGGAAAACCTGAGTGAAATTGTTTTTAAGGTTGATCATTTGGGTCAAATTACCTTTTTAAATCCAGCTTGGACGAAGATTCTCGGCTTTCCGATTGATTTGTGCTTAGGCAAACCCTTGACTCAGTTTATGGATGAAACTGAGCAAGCGGACTGGCAAATGATGATGGCTGACTTGGATCATTGTGCCACTTTGCGACAGGAGCTTCACTTTCGAGACCACACTCAGCAAACAGTTTGGCTAAAAATTGCGATTCAGCCCCGTGGTGAAGATGGTGAGTTTTCAGGATCTTTAACGGATGTGACCGATCGCCACCAGGCTGAACAATTGCTGCAACGGATGAACACAGAACTCGAAAAGCGGGTTTCCCAACGAACGCAAGCTCTGAATGTAGCTAATCAAAAGTTACAAGCCACAATCGAGCGGCTTCAACAGGCCCAATGCGAGCTAGTGCAGTCTGAAAAAATGTCGGGTTTGGTACAGCTTGTGGCTGGAGTTGCCCATGAAATTAATAATCCAGTGAACTTTATTCACGGAAATTTGGAATATTTAGAAGAATATCTGCAAATGCTGATTCAATCCTTGGAGGCTTATCAAGCCCGTGACTTGGAGACGGCTGCTACGATTCCATTGCCCACCGAAACTATTGATTTAGAATTTTTGAAAGAGGACTCTCAAAAAATTATCAACTCAATGCGAACGGGGACTCATCGGATTCGGCAAATTGTCTTGGATTTACGAAATTTCTCACGAATTGATGAATCCGAGCTAAAAACCATCAGTGTGCATGAGGATATTGATGGAATTCTGAAAATCTTAAGCTATCAACTGAAAGCCAAGTTGCAATCAATTTCTATTTCCAAGTATTACGGACAATTGCCTTTGATTGAATGCTATCCTCGATATTTAAATCAAGCATTAATGAGTATTTTAGAAAATGCGATCGATGCGATCGGGGAGGCTGTTAAAAAAGTAGATTCTAAAATTATTATGCCTAGTAGCTCCACTTATTTTGGAACAATTGAAATTAGTACCTTCGTTGTGGATAGTCAATGGATTGCGATTGAAATTTCTGATAATGGCATCGGAATTCCGTTACTAATTCAGAGCAAGATTTTCAATCCTTTTTTCACAACCAAGGATGTGGGTAAAGGGACTGGGATGGGACTAGCCATCAGCTATCAAATTATTACGGAAAAACATCGAGGAAAACTCAGCTTTCGATCGCAATACGGCCAGGGCACAACTTTCACGATCCAAATTCCAATTCAGCAAACCAATTTGGCGGATTCGCCCGCGCAGGAGTCGGCGAATTCCCAACGCTAGAACGTTCGGCCTAGGCTTTGGGGGTGGCAAGCTGGGCCTGGAGGGGGCGGGCGTTGGTTCCCAATCGGGTTTGCAACTCGGTGAGCAGGGCGGGGGCGATCGCCTGGGGTTCTGGAAACAGCAGCCAAGTCACCCCTTCGGAACAGGGGGGCGTGGTGAGGGAGCCTTGATAGTGGTAGAGCAATCGGGGGATGGGGGGCAACAGGTCGGCGGGGTTTCCTTGCCAAGTGCGATCGAAGCTGGTTCCGAGGGTGATCGGCGCGCGGGCTAATAAGTCTTGCAACAGTTGGGGGGCGGCTCGATCGAGCTGGGAAGCGGCAGCCTGGGTTGGCGCGGCCGTTAACCAAAGGCCCAACACCAACAGGGATCCGGCCCGATCGCGATGAACAAAATGCACTTCTGCGGGAAAGGTGCGGCCGGCGCGGTGATGCTCGCTGGGGTGGTGAAAGTGGAATTGCAAGAGGTCATGGGGTCGATCGCCCAGATGCAGGGTGCAAGTGCCGGGCGGGCAATCCACAAAGATTGATCGCCCCGTGTTGCGAGCCGTTAGGGGTACGGATTGGTAAGCCAACCGCAAATCCACGGGCCCAAGCTGTTTCTGGGCAGCCAGATCGATCGGGGATTGGCGCTGACCGAGGCCACAGGTCGCAAAGGCAGGATCCAGCTCGCTCCAGTGGTTGGGGCCGGTGGGGCCGTCATAGCTCCAACGGGTGGCGGCCCGAACGGGGCGATCGCCAAATCCCGCCCAACCCCCAAGGGCCCCGCCCAGCGCGAGGGATCCTTGCCATAACCACTGACGACGTTTCATGGCTTGCTCTTGAATTCTGAATGGCCCGATTTCTAGTTCCTGATTCCCAATGTTCAGGAACCAACGTTCAGGAAGCAGTTCCCAATCAAAAGGAGCGATCACCGGGGCGATCGCTCCTTCTAGGATAGGTAGCGGATCTAGTCGTCGTCGAACTCGTCGAGGGGCGCTTCCAAATCGTCCGGCTCGTGGAGATCCACAAGATCCGATTCTTCCGGCTCCTCAGCCCCGTAGCCAAAGGTCAGATCCGAATCATCGGCTTCGTCCTCATCGTCCACCAGCGCATCAAAGTTGGACTCGGCCCCGCCACTGACGGCCACCAAATCAATCTGTTGGCGGTAGTAGTCCACGCCGCGCACTTCCACTTCCACACGGCCCCCGAGGGCGTATTGGCGGCGGCTCTTGCGACCAATCAACATTTGCTGGCGCGATCGATACTCGTACCAGTCGTCCTTGAGGGAGGACACATGCACCAGCCCTTCAATGCCCAAGGCCTCTAGTTCCACAAAGAAGCCGTAGGACTGCACGCCCACGATCGGGCCGCTGAAGGTTTCGCCAATTCGGGCCCGCATGGCGGCGGTTTTGCGGAGGCCGTGGCTGTCGGCGGCGGCTTCTTGGATCAATCGTTCCCGATCGCTCAGCAGCCAGGCCGCGCTGGTGATCGAGGCTTCCAACTCCTGTTGATCTTCCGTGGGCAACAGGTTCCAGCCGATCGCCCCATGGCAAGAACTGTGGTGCAAATTCACGCCTTCTTTGCTGCGGGCCGTGCGTCGATCGCGCCCCTTGGCAAAGAGGGTGTTCAAGCTCCGTTGCACCAACAGGTCTCCGTAATGGCGAGTGGGCGCATTGAGGGTGGTGTAAACCGGCAGGGCCAAGCCAAAGTGGGAGCGGGGTTCGTGACTGTAGGCGGCTGGCTTCAGGGCTTCCACCAACAGACGATTCAGGATTTTACGGGTGTCGCCGTCGGTGGCCTGTTGCAGCCACTGTTGCACATCGCGGGGGGTCACTTGATCCGGCTGCTCCAGGGTCAGCTCCAAGCCCAGGTTGCCGGCCAACCGCAGGGTTTCCTGCACATCCCCGGGACTGGGGGCTGCTTGCACTCGGTAGAGCGTGGGCACTTGCAGGGCTTGCAGATGGCTGGCCACCACGGCATTGGCGGCGATCGTCACTTCCGCTAACAGGACACGGGCCGTGGGGGCAATTCCGATCGGGGCGATCGGCGCACCGGGCACATCCTCGCGATCGAACGAGGTCAGCCCTCGGTAACCGCTCAGGTCAAACCCGCCTCGGCTGAGCCGCTGTCCCCGCAGGGCCGCCGCCAGGGTTTTCAGTTGGGTCAACAAATCCCCGATCGCGGGGGCTTGGGGCAACTCCGGATCCGCCTGGTTGCCGTCCAAGAACGCATCGAGCTGGGCTTCCGTCAGGGTGGCATCGGCCCGCACCACGCTGGGATGAATTTCAAACTCCAGCAATTCACCCTGATCATTAAAGGTCAGCAGCACGGAAGTGGCCAGGCGATCGCACCCTAGACCCAAGGAACCATGGCGTGCGTAAAGATCCGCCGGGAACAGCGGCAACCATTGGGCCCCCAAGTCGGCCGCCACACCCCGCCGCCGGGCTTCGCGATCGAGCGGTGAATCCGGGTCCACATAGTGAGCCACATCGGGCACATGCAGCCCCAACCGCATATGGCCCGCCGGGTTGGTTTCCAAGGTAATGGCACGATCCATCACCGGGGGCAACTCGCCGGCCGTGGCGGTCACCGTTGCCACCGTCAGCAGCGATCGCAAATCCAACCGTCCCTGAATTTCGCTCGCCTTCAAGCTGTTCGCCGGAGCCGGTAACGCCGCCGCTGCCGCCAAGACCTCCTCCGGGAAGCTTTCATGTAGCCCATACTTACAGACCACAATGTCGGCCGGAGCCGCCGCGTCCGCATCGGCCCCCAACACCTTGATCACGCGGCCCAAGGGGGGCAACTGCCCGATCGGGTAACGGACAATTTCCACGCTGACTAGGTAGTTGACGATCGCGTCCAAGTCCACCCCGCTGGTGTCCAGCTCCACCCGGAACAGCAATCGATCGTCCAAAGGGGCCGCCCGAAAAATTCCGTCCTCGCCCTTTTCCACCCGGGCCAACAGAGACGAATTAGCCCGATCGAGCACCAGCTCCACATGGCCCTCAGGACTGCGCCGCCGACTGCGACCGCCACCCTCCTTGATCACCTTCACCAACACCCGATCGCCATTCCAGGCATTATTCAGGTGACATTCCCGCACATAGACATCTTCCGCGTCGTCGTCATCCTGAATGGCAAAGCAAAATCCCTTACTGGAGCAGCGCAGCTTGGCCTCAAACATGCCCTCCTGTTCCAACCGGCGATAGCGACCGCGCTCCTTATTCAAGATCCCCAACTTTTCCAGTGCGTCCAGGGCAATCTGAAGCTGGCGATTGCCGCGTCCTTCGCGAGTGCCCAACTTTTGTTCAAGAACCTTTGGCGTGAGCGACTTTTCTGAGGTAAAGCTCGCGAGTAGGGAAGCGATCGAAAATTCCATGAAGCGCGTCAACCTCCGGGCACAGAGAATGGGATGGGGCGAATGAGGCGCGAGCGACAGCCATCACAGTGCTGCGAACAGCATTGTTGAATGCCATGAACATTAACCGTACTGACGACGATCCCTATGCCTCTGGAGCGTTGCTGGTCGGGGCCCGTCGCATCGATCGGGCGGGAAATCCACAAGCGTCACTCGAGCTAGGGCCGGAAGGGTTCCGCATTGGGTGCTGCAAGATCTTGAACCGGCAAGATCGAAGTTGCAGCGTTGTGGCATTGGGAGGGGGGTGGTCGATGGGAACCCTCGTCCAAAGACACTCCAAACACCAAATCAATGCAAGAACACACTGGAGGGAGCGGCTGCGCTCGGGCCCATCTACGCTAGAGCGTGGCGTGCACCTTGTCAATCATTGACACGCAGGTTACCCTAGCCGCACGATCGCCGCCATCCCCCCGTTTGCTCAACCCGCCCACCTAACCGAGATCGGTTTGTGCCATGTTTGCCGAATTCCGTGCCCGTTATCCCAACGGCAGCCTCACATCCGAAATCATTGAAGTGAATCAGGGAAAGTTTATTGTGCGGGCGGCCGTCACCCTGGAAGGCACGGTGTTGGCCACGGGGTTTGGCGCTTCGGAGCAACTGGAGGAAGCTGAAGATCGGGCCCGGTTGCGGGCCTTGGAAGCGGTGGGTTTGTTTTTGGAACCGGCCGATCGGGGGCAGGCCCAACTGATCAGCAGCACCCCCACTTACCAACTTCCGGCCGCCCTGTCCGTGGTGACCCCAATTGCAGCCCCAATCTCGACCCCGATTCCGGCTCCCCTGGCCGCGCCGATGGTTGATGTGGTTGATGACCGATTTGATGATCGATCGCCCGATCGATTTGACAGTCGATCGGGCATGGATCCAACCCTGAATCCAACCCTGAATCCAGCCCTGGCATCCACATCGCCCGGCTATGACGATCTCTACGAGGTTGAGCATGGGGCGAGCGACCCTTTGCCCACCATGGAGCCAGAATGGCCCCCAGAACCGGAACCAGAGCCAGCCCCGGCTCCCGCCCCCAAGCGATCGCGCCGCGCCGCCAGCCCGCCTGCGCCCACCCCTACCCCCGTGCCCGCACCGGCCCCTGCGCCCGCGCCTGCTCCCACGGACTTATCCGACGCGATCGCCCAAACAGATGTGCTGATGAAGCGTTTGGGCTGGAACAAGCAACAGGGCGTGGAATATTTACAAATGGCCTTTGGTAAGCGCACCCGGGCCCAACTGACCGATCGGGAACTGTTGCAGTTTTTGCAGCACCTGCAAACCCTAGCCGACGACCCGGACTTTTAGCGCCCGGCTGGCAAGGCTTGGGGCCCAAGGGCCATGAGCTATAACCAGAAAACTGGCGAGACATCGACAACGCCATGACCCAGAAACCATGACCCAGAAACCATGACCGATCGAGCAATGCGAGCACCACGTTGGTTGGTTTGGGGATCGATTGGGCTAATCACCATTGGCTGCCTACTGCGATTTTCCGGTCTAGGCCATTTCCTGCCTTGGTATGACGAACTGGCGACATTGCAGCACATCGCCGTCCAATCGGAATTGGATCTCACCCAACTGTGGCAGGGGCGCGAACAGGTTTTGGCCGACCTATGGCACAGCCTATCGACAAAACCCCAAAAGACCACCTGGGATATGGTCACATCCCTCGCCACCCATGATGCCCATCACCCGCCCCTGTATTACCTGTTTGTGCGCGTCTGGGCCGACTGGTTTGGCAACACGATCGTCAGCCTCCGCACCGCCACGGCGATCATGGGGGTGATCCTGCTGGCCAGTGTTTTTTGGCTCCTGCGGCAACTGAGCCAGCGTCCCAGCCTGCCTTGGGTGGGCACGGTGTTGGTGGCCCTGTCTCCCTTGCAAATTCTCTATGCCCAGGAGGCAAGGGAATACGTGATCTGGCTGATTTTTTTTGTGCTGTCCAGCGGATTTTTAGCCCGATCGCTACGTCATTCCACTTGGCCCCACTGGCTGCTGTATGGGATTACCCTCACCCTGAACTGGTATAGCCATTTGCTGGGGGGATTCGTGCTGTTGGGCCATGGTCTTTGGGTTGGGGTTTGGCTGTGGCGATCGGGCGATCGAAACTGGCGACGGGCAATCCCTTGGGCGATCGCCGCCATTGGAACCCTGCTGGCCATTTCCCCTTGGATTTGGGTGCTTTATCGAGTCCAAACCCAATCAGCCGCCTCCCTGGCCTGGCTCAGTCAGGCGGGGCCCCCAGGAATTCACCGTTGGGCAGCCCTGCGGGCCTTTGCCGCCACCCTGTGGGATAACCAACCGAATCTTTGGGCTTCCTTCCCAACGGCGACCGATGTTCCCTGCCTGATGGTGACCCTGTGGATGATTGTGGCCTTGGTGGGATGTTGGCGATCGGGAGAACCCTTGCTCAAGGGGTTTGTTTTAGGTGCAGTGGCCCCGTTCCTCTTGCTGGTCTGGCTGCCTGCGATTGTGATGGATCGAACGATGGCTTCCATCATTCGCTACCAGTTCCCCTTGCTTTTGGGAATGCAAGTGGTGTTGGCCAACTGGATTGTCACGACCTGTGAGCAAATCACCCCGAAGCCTGTCCAAGAATGGCCCCAGCCCCTATCGTTCTATTTATTCCGCTGGCGCTGGATGCCTCACTGTTTTGCGGCGCTATTGGCGATTTTGCTGGTGGTTGCTAACCTAAACGCCGCTAGAGCACGCTCCTGGCAATTGTCCTGGTGGAGCAAGGGGGGAACCGTTTCTGTCGAAATCGCCAAAGCCCTGAAAGAAATTGATCGCCCCCTGTTGGTGATGACCGATATCCCTGGGTATTCCCTTTCTGCTTTGGCCTTGAGCCACGCCAGCGATCGCCTGAAATCTCGCGGTGTTACTGTTTGGCTGGCTCCCAGTTTTCAAGGCTTGAACTGGCCCGATCGCCCCAACACTTTTGTGTTTAGTCCATCCCCCGATCTCCGCCAGGCGATCGAGCAGCGGGGTCAGCGGTTGATTCCCTTCGGAACTAGTTGGTGGAATTTGTGGCGATTGCAATCCGCCATGCCCGATCGCCCCGCGCCCGATCGTCCCTCAACTTAGCCACCGCTGATCGCTTTTCTAGAGCGAACAACATGGATTTCTTGTGTAGATCTTTCGCACCGAACTGGCTCAAATTGGGCCCATGATTCATAGGCTATAACCAGAAAAATGGCGAAAGATTGACAAAAACATGGCTGATCCAAACGCACGAGCACCACGTTGGCTAGTTTGGGGGTCGATCGGACTAATCACCATTGGTTGCTTGCTGCGATTTTCTAATCTAGGACAGTTCCTCCCTTGGTACGACGAATTTTCGACCCTGCGGCATATTGCGAACCAGACGGATCCTGAACTCCTTCAACAATGGGGAGGCCGCGAGCAGGTCATGGCCGATCTCTGGCGCAGTCTTGCTGCAAAACCGGGCAAAACGGCTTGGGATACGGTTCAGTCTTTGGCTGCCGCCAATGCCCATCACCCACCCCTCTATTACTTGCTAGCCCGAGGCTGGGCCCACTGGTTTGGGAACAACATTGTCAGCCTCCGCACGATGACGGCTCTGATGGGAGTTGCGTTGTTGCCCAGTGTGTTTTGGCTCTTACGCCAATTGAGCGATCGCCCTAGTTTGCCTTGGATTGGTACGGTGTTGGTGGCTCTGTCACCGCTACAAATTCTCTATGCCCAAGAGGCGCGAGAATATGCCATTTGGCTGGTTTTTGTGGTGCTTTCCAGTGGATTTTTAGCCCGATCGCTGCGTAATTCTGCGCAAAAGTCTGCGCAAAAGTCTGCGCAAAAGTCCACTGGAGTTCACTGGTTGCTGTATGGCATCACCCTCACCCTCAATTGGTACAGCCACTTGCTTGGGGGGTTGGTGTTGCTGGGCCATGGCCTTTGGGTTGGGGTTTGGTGGTGGCGATCGGGCGATCGGCATTGGCGACGGGTTATCCCTTGGGCGATCGCGGTGAGTGGAACCCTTTTGGCCATGTCCCCTTGGCTATGGACACTGTTTCAAGTGCGAGAGGGGGCTGTGATATCTCTGGAGTGGTTGAATCAAACCTACCAACCCGGGATGCAGCGTTGGTCGGCCATGCGTGCGTTCGCGGCCACCCTGTGGGATAACCAGCCGAATATTTGGATCCCAACTTCCAGGGTTGTGGATCCAATTCGACTAGGGGTCTTGGTGTTGTCTGTGGGGGCGCTGGTGCATTGTGGGCGATCGAGCGAACCAATGGTTAAGCGATTTGTCTTTAGTACCATTGCCCCGTTTTTCCTGTTGCTTTGGTTGCCAGCCATCGTGATGGATCGCGCCATGGCGACTATCATTCGCTATCAATTGCCGCTGATCATTGGTGTTCAAGTGGCCTTAGCCGATTGGATTGCCACGCTTTGCGATCGGATCCCTCCCAAGCCTGGTCAGGAATGGCCCCAACCCCAACCTTTGTGGTTCTATCTCTGCCGTTGGCGTTGGATGCCTCAACTTGTTGCGAGTAGCTTGGCGATTTTGTTGGTCGTGGCTAACTTGAATGCGGCAAAAGCCCGCTCCTGGCAATTATTCTGGTGGAACAAGGGGGGGCCGGGTTGGGTGGAAGTTGCCAAGGCCTTGAAAGAGGTCGATCGCCCGTTAATCGTGATGACAGCGGTTCCTGGCTATTCTTCCTCGGCCCTGTCTTTGAGTTATGCCAGCGATCGCCTGAAGGCTCGTAACATCACTTTTTGGTTAGCTCCCAGCATTCAAAACTTGAACTGGCCCGATCGCCCCAATACCTTTGTGCTTGTTCCTGGCAAGAAACTGCCCAACGCGATCGAGCAGCGGGGTCAGCGGTTGGTTCCCTTTGGGGCCAGTTGGTGGCATCTGTGGCGTTTGGAATCCTCAACCCCTGCTCGCCCCGCGCCCGATCGTCCCTCAACTTAGCCACTAGCCACTGTCGATCGCTTTAATCGTTTTGATTGCTGCGCTGAATTTGCTGGGCTGGTCTCGCTCAATCTGTTCAAATGCAACCCGTTCAAATGCAACCCGTTCAAACCGGCCGAGCCGGCTTCGGAACTATGGATCAATCAGGGATGCCCGTTACCGCCTCGATCGATTCGTCACCATCGGCCCCTAGGCCCGATCAACGCGATTCGGTGGCTCAGCCCACGCAACCGGAACCGGTCGATCAAGCCATTGATCAAGCCATTGAGCGAACCATTGATCAAGCCATTGACGGTGAAATTGTGACCGTTCGCCCCGACGCGGAAACCCTCACGCGCCAGCGATTGCCCTACTTTGTGGGCATTTCAGAAGCCACCGCAGGATCCCGAGGCATTTCCCTGAACCTGGTGATTATTCCGCCCGGGGGTGCAGCCGAACCCCACTTCCATCGGGACTATGAAACAGCGATTTATCTGCTCCAAGGACGGGTTGAAACTCGCTATGGCAAAGGGCTCAAACAATCGATCATCCATGAAGCGGGCGACTTTATTTTCATTCCCGCTGGCGTTCCCCACCAGCCCCACAACCTCAGCACCAGCGAACCGGCCCAGGCGTTGGTGGCCCGCAATGACCCCAACGAACAGGAAAACGTGGTGCTCTATGACCCGGCGGCGGATCAGGATACGGATTAATTGGCGTTAATTGGCGTTAATGGGAGCCGCCGCCTGTGGAATTCGGAAACCGTTGTTCAACCCAAACAGGTACAGTAGAAGCCAGTGTTACAAAGCTGTTACAGGCTGGGCAATTCACAGGCAAGAAAACAATGGGCGCGGCGGTTTCCCTGCAAAACGTACAAAAAATCTATGGCGATCGCCCCGTGGTGAACGATCTCAGCTTTGAGATTCAAGCGGGAGAAATGTTTGGGCTGCTGGGCCCCAACGGCGCGGGCAAGTCCACCACCATTCGGATGATCACCACCCTCACTCGCCCCACGGCTGGACAAATTCAGGTGGCTGGGTTTGATGTGGCTCGCCAAATGCAGCAGGTGCGGCAACAAATTGGCGTGGTGTTGCAACAAACCAGCGTGGATGGTGATTTAACCGTTTGGGAAAATTTGGAATTCCACGGCCGGCTGCACCACATTCCCGCTAAAGAGCGCCAAGGGCGGATCGATCGCTGGTTGGACTACGTGGAACTGGGCGATCGCCGCGATAGTCTCGTGAAAACCCTGTCGGGCGGGATGAAGCGTCGGTTGCAAATTGCCCGCGCCCTGTTGCATGAGCCGGAAATTTTATTTTTAGATGAGCCAACGGTGGGGTTGGATCCGCAAACGCGCCGCCGTCTGTGGGAAATTATTCGCGACCTCAATCGCGGTGGCATGACGATGCTGCTGACGACGCACTACATGGACGAAGTGGAGTATCTGTGCGATCGCATCGGCATCATGGACGCGGGCCAACTGATTGAGCTGGGAACGCTGCAAGATTTGCGCACCAAACATGGGGAAGGATTGGTCATGAAACAAACGGCCGATCGCTGGGATTACAAATTCTTCCCCACCCTTTTGGAAGCGAATCAATACTTAGATTCCCAGGCGGTAAAAACCGGGTTGATGGTGCGTCCATCGAACCTAGAGGATATCTTTGTGGAGCTGACAGGCCGCCAACTGGATTAACTGGGGGCAACCGCGCATGGAAATTGATCAAACCACTCCCCAGACTTTTGGTTCCAAAGCATCGCCCTGGAAAACCCTGGCTCAATATGTGCTTTTGGGGGCGATCGCCCTGGTGATGTTGTTGCCCTTGCTCTGGCTGATGGGCACATCTTTGAAGTCGCCCACGGAAGATATTTTTTCCTTTCCGCCTCGGCTGATTCCCGCCGCGCCGACCTTGGAAAATTTTGTCAAAGCCTGGACGAGCGCCCCCTTTGCACAATATTTGCTCAACAGCACCCTGGTGGCGGGGTTAACCGTGGCGTTGAACTTATTGATCTGTTCCTTGGCGGCCTATCCTTTGGCGCGGTTGTCGTTTAAGGGGCGGGAATGGATTTTTAGCGCGATCGTGGCCACCATTGCCATTCCCTTCCAAATTGTGATGATTCCGCTCTATATTTTGGCGGTGAATTTAGGGCTGCGAAATAGTTTTATTGGCTTAATTTTCCCGGCGATCGCCTCGGCCTTTGGCATTTTTTTGATGCGCCAGGCCTTTATGGGCGTGCCGAAGGATTTGGAAGAAGCGGCCCGAATTGATGGCTGTTCTGAGTTGGGAATTTGGTGGCATGTGATGTTGCCATCGGTGCGGCCGGCGCTGATTACCCTGGCAATTTTTGTGTTTATTGGGGCTTGGAGCGATTTTCTCTGGCCGCTGCTGATTTTGGATGACCCAAATTACTACACATTGCCGCTGGGGGTGGCGCGGTTGTCGGGCACGTTTTCCCTAGATTGGCGCTTGATTGCGGCGGGTTCGGTCATTTCGATCGCCCCAATTTTGGCTTTCTTTTTGGTGATGCAAAACTACATTGTGCCCAGTGAGACGGGCAGTGGCGTGAAGGGTTAGTCAACGGTTAGGGCTGTTGCCTTGGGTTCAGCCCATGCCGCAAGGGATGATTTCACCCGTTTTTGAGCGATCGCCCGTTTCAACGGAACGGTACAGTTGAGACGGTTTGGAATTTTGGTGTCCTGGGGTTTGGTATGGGGCCGATCGCCTGATCGCCCAGCTTCTGCCCCGGTTGCTGACCAACCGCAAGCCTCAACTTAGCCGTCCGGCAAATTTTTTAGCAATGGCCGTTATCTGGGAACTGGATTTTTACTCGCGTCCGATTTTAGATGCAGACCAAAAAAAGGTTTGGGAAATCTTGATTTGTGAGAGTCCCACTGACTCGCGGGCCGATTGGCAATCCCTGTTTCGCTACAGCAAATATTGCTCCAACAGCGAGGTCAATTCCGTGACCCTGATGCAGGCGATCGAAGAGGCGATCGCCGAGGCAGGCCAGGCCCCCAGCCGGATTCGTTTTTTCCGGCAGGCCATGAAGAACATGATCGTCAAAGCCTGTCAGGATGCGGAGTTGCCCTGTGCCCTCAGCCACCGCACCCACGCCATCAAGGATTGGATTGCCGATCGGCTCGAAACGGTCTATCCCCAAGAGCCGGGCTACCAAGCCACCGCCCAAACGGCAGGCGTGTTCATGCCGCCACCGGCCGCCCAGCCCTTGCCCGATGCGCTGTTGGGGCAAAAGTGGGCCTTTGTTTCCCTGGAAGCGTCGGCCTTTGGCGAGCTGCATGAATGGGCGATCGACTTTGGCGAGGCGTTTCCCTTGTCCATGGTCAATTTAGCGCCCGACACACCTGTTCCTGGGCTGCTGATTTTTTCGCCTCGGGCCATGGCCATCTCCGCTTGGATGTCGGGTTTGGAAATGGGTTTTGTGCGGATTGAACAACAGGTGAAGCCTTCCAGCCTATCGAGCGATCGGGAGGAATTTCCCGATCGGGTGATTTTGGAAACCGGCATTGGTGATGCTTGGGTGCTCTCGACCTTGCCCAATGCGGCCCAAAAAGCCGAGGGACAAACCTTTGAAGCCCAAAAGCAAGGGGCCCAAGGAGTGCATTTTCTGGCGGTGCAAACTAACCCCGATGAGGAGCGCTTTGCGGGCTTTTGGCTCATGCGCGATCGCCGCGACAGCTAAACCCCAAACGCTAAACCTCAAGCTAAATCTCAAGCTCAACCTCAACAGCGCAAGAATCCAAGGCAACTGGGCATCCAACCCAGCGCGATCGCCCCGCAGCCCTCAATCAAAACACGCTCAACCCCCCCAAAAACTATCCGCTCCTACCCGAAACAACGGATAGGAGCGGTCTAGCGGGTTATCAACTTGAAACTCAACTGCCGGGTATTGCGAAAGCTTTAACCGCCCCGTCGAGTGACGTGACCCTTTTTGAAGAGGGAGGGCTTACCTAGGCAACCAGCCCGGTACACAGCCAGTATCCTCCAACTTGAAAACCCTGAGACATACTACTGCTACTACCCATGGGCATCACCTCCTGCTTTATTCAAAGGGCCTCAATCACCTTGAGCCAACTGCTAAAACTTGGACATTGCCCGAAAGCTGAATGCCCGCTGTTTCACGTTAAATGGCGGACTAGGCCTGATTGCCATTCAAGCTAGCACGTTTTTCAGGAAGGCAGCAACCTGGCAAAGCTGATTAACCTAGCAAGCGTTGGCCACTGGCCTTCTTCAGGCAGTGATTTTCAACTGGCAAGTATCAACTGGCAAGCATTAATCGGCAAGTATCAACTGGCAAGCATTAATCGGCAAGTATCAACTGGCAAGCATTAACTGGCAACAACCATGGAACACATCACCCCCATGCCCCCAACCAGCGATCCGAAGGCGGAAATTGCCACAATTTTGCTGGTGGACGATGAGCAAGCGTTGGCCGATCCGCTCAGTCGGCTTTTGACCCGCGAGGGCTACAGCGTTGATGTGGCCAGTGATGGGCAAGCGGGCTATCAACTGGCCAGCCAAAACACCTACGATTTGCTGATTTTGGATTGGATGTTGCCAGAAATCAGCGGGGTAGAAATTTGCCAGCGCCTGCGCCAAAGGGGTCAGGGTGTGCCGGTGTTGTTTTTGACGGCGAAGGACACGATCGACGATCGGGTGGCGGGGTTGGATGCCGGAGCCGATGATTACCTGGTGAAACCCTTTGAGTTGCGGGAGTTGCTGGCGCGGGTGCGGGCCCTGTTGCGACGGCCCCGAACCACCCCGGACGATGCCCCAGAAGCCCCAACAGGAACCGATCGCCCCGGCCGATTGCAGTGGCAGGATCTTGGCCTCGATTGCGATAACCAGTTGGCCTATCGGGGCGATCGGCTAATTGAACTCTCTGACAAGGAAACCTGTCTATTGGAATACCTGATGCGGCATCCGGGACAAGTGCTGACCCATGACCAGATCTATAGCCATTTGTGGCCCACGGGCGATCGCCCCAGCAGCAACGCCCTGGCGGCCCAAATTCGCCTGCTGCGACGCAAGATCGAAGCCGTGGGCGAACCCCCAGTGATTCACAGTGTCTATGGCAAGGGTTATCGGTTCGGCCTCATGACCGGCGACCCCTAAAACCTAACCAGCCCATTTTGCGGCCAGCTCATGACCAGCCCGTTTTGCGGGCAAGCCGCCAAGCCCGGGACACAAGCCCCCCTCGTCCCTGGGATTGGTGCTCTGATTCAACAATTGAGCGGCTCAACTCGGAGACGTTGGTCGTGAAGCGATTGACGCTCCGAGGCCAGGACTCACGCACTAACTCAATCGGTCAGTGGGTTGGAGGCTCATCAATTATGAAGACATGATGAAGACGTAGTTCGAAAAAAATCGAAAATCGGTGTAAAAGCGTTTACTGAAAGGCTGATCTTCTTGATGGATCAACCTCACAGATAAAAACGCTCTTCATCGTCATCGACAGCTTCAAAGTTTCGCAGCAAGACTCGATCGAATACGGCATCAAGGGCCGCATCGTCAAAGTCCGTTGATCGCTGCTCTTGCAACGGATTCGATAGGGGATAGAGCTGTAGTTGTCTACGGTCTTGAACTAAATAGAAATAGGGTTCCAGATCCGTTGTTTGGCCAATTTCTAAATAATCAAAGCTACAAACATTCAGGTAGAGCGTTCGGTTCGCAACCAACGTTGCCTGATGCTCATCGGCAAAGACATCAAGGACGAGACCTTCTCCAGTGCTCGTGGTTGTGCCGTCCTGGATATGCGTGTAGCGCACCCGATTCAGCCCAGCGAGCAGTTTTTGCATATCCTGCTTGTTGGCAATGATGCCACGATCGACAATGCAGGGAGCCGGTAATTGCGTTGTAGATGGACGTTTGTTCATGACAACCCAAGCTGAGGCGCACGCCTAAAGATATCTTGCTCGATCTTATCGGAAGGTCTTCACTTGTGCGCTGAGAAAATTACTGAAGTTGTTGGCTTGAGATTAACTCAGATCGAGAGCGATCGCCAACTGGCAAAAAATCAGGATGATTGAACCGATCGATGGGCCGATCTCCGTATTGCTTCCCCGCGAGAAGCAGCAGCAAAATTGATGCCCAAGAATGATTCGTTTTGCACTGATCGAAAGCCCATCGAAAGCGATCGGAACCGCTCAAACCCAATCTCAAACCAAATCGGAATGATGATTCATCTATTTCGATAGTTTTAATCGAAATGGAACCGTAGTTCTACGGAGAGAGAAAGAAGCAAAAACGCTCAGTAATTTCCAGGGTAACAACTACCAACGGGCCCTTACCACTCACCGAGCGCGTAACCTGATGGACGAGCAGGGGAAATGGCCCATCGTCCCCAGTTTGACTGTCGATTGCTCAAAGCTGGCTCCCAAAGCCGCAGCGGAGTTGAAATGAATGGAGATTGCTCCCTATGACGGAACCCCGACGATCGGCTAACTCGGCAGCTAATTCTTCGTCTAACCCTGTGCCTAACCCTGCGCCTAACCCTGCGCCCAAGTCTTCCTCTAAACCCTCACCGCGCCGATCGCCCCGATCGCCCCGTGACCCTTGGTGGCAACCCTGGCGATCGGCAGGGTTGCACCTGCTGGCGGGGTTGGCGTTTTATACGGTGTTGCCTGTTCCCTGGCAAGGATCCTTGGACTTTCGGGGCATTGCTCGCCTTGCGCCGTTGATTGGGGCGTTTTTGGGTCTGTTGGTGGGTTTGGGGGATGGCGTGTTGGGCTGGGTTGGGGTACCAATCCTGACGCGCAGTGCGATCGCGGTGTTGGGTTGGCTGGCTTTGACGGGAGGGTTGCACCTCGATGGGGCGATCGACACGGCCGACGGGCTGGCGGTGCAAGATCCCCAACGCCGTTTGACCGTGATGGCCGACAGCACCACCGGAGCCTTTGGGGCCATGGCTGCGGCCGCAATTTTGTTGTTAAAAACGGTGGCCCTGGCGGATTTGGCGCAGGCCCGCTGGCTGGTGATTGCGGCGGTGGCGGCCTGGGCCCGCTGGGGGCAGGTGGTGGCCATTTTGTCTTATCCCTACCTACGACCCAAGGGGAAGGGGCGAATGCACAAGGATGCGATTCGATCGCCCTGGAATTTGTTGCCCGGTTGGGCGCTGGCCCTCAGTTTCAGTGCGCTTTATGGGGTGTTGTTTCCGGGCAGTTGGCTGCCAGCGGTGGGGCTGGCCTTGGGAGGCGGGGCGATCGCCCTGCTGACGGGTGCTTGGTTTAACCGACAATTGGGCGGCCAAACGGGCGATACCTACGGGGCGATCGTGGAGTGGACTGAAGCGCTGCTGCTGTGTTTGATGGCCACACTGCAACAGTCTCCCAATGGCTGATGCCCAATGGCTGATAGATATCCAGCGACTGATGCCCAATGGCTAATGGTTCAAAGTTTCAATAGGTTCAAAGTTTCAATGATCGATGCGGTCAAGGTTTGCGGGTTTCGGTGCGATAGGGCAAAATACGCGTCCCGATCGCCAAGCTTTCAGCCTCGTAGCTGGGGAGCTTGTCGCCAAAGGGGGCAGGAACTAACTCCTGAAGGCTCAACTCGGTGCGGTACAGACTGAAGAGCCAAAAATTCTGGCGATCGGTGTTTTGCAAAACTACCTGGCGAATGGCAGGACGCAGTTGGCCCACGGTTCCTTGGCAAGCCGTCTGCAAAAAGCCGGGAGCTTCCTGGCAAGTGCCCTCCTGCACCTCTTGACTGATGTAGTCCGCAGCAAAATCCGCATAGCGATCGGGGTTGGGATTGGTGACGGCCAGACCCGCCCCGATTGTCACAATCACACCGCTAACCACCACAATCGCTTTCACATCCGCCACCTTAAAGAACAATTCAACGGCCGCCGATCCTGAATTCCGTTTTTGAATTCGATCCGTCAATCTGGATGATCTTGGCCCTTGGACTCCATCCTATCGAGCGGCCGTTGCCGGTGCGATCGCCCCCGCCAAAATCAGGCTCCCAAGAAATTTGTCTATAGTGGGTATGCTTTTCAGCACAAAGTTGTTATAATAACCCACTACAGTGGCGAGCGTAGCCAAGGGGTTAAGGCAGCGGATTGTGGTTCCGCCATTCGTGGGTTCAAGTCCCATCGTTCGCCCTCTTCAAAACTCAATATTCAATGTCCCAAATTCTCAAATTCTCGAGAAACCGGATTCTGAGGGTTTGGAAACATTGAAGACAAAGGGGTACATTCCACTCTGTACCCCTTTTTGATTGCCTTTGAATCAGTTGTTGTTGAGCGGTTTGTTTCCCTAAGCTCGTCTGCCCAAGGTTGAGGCTGGCTACTGGGTTGGGCTATTCGGCTCAAAGTCAGAATCCAGGAACAAGCGCGGCGTGAGATCCAGCAGGGGCGGCGGTTCCGGCGTGGGCTTGGGCGGTTCGCTGGCGGTTCCGGTTAGCTCGCGTGCCAGTCGGGTTGCTTCCGCGATCGCCGTTTGGGGCCCGATCGGGGAAATGGGCATGTTGGAATCCTGTTTCCAGGTGGTTTCCATTTCAAAAGTTAAGCGCTGCCCCGCGATCGTCCGCTGTTGAAGTTGGGTTGCCAGTTGTCTCAAGCCGCCTGCTTGTTCGATCGCGCTGGCCAATCGGGGCGAAATTTCAGCCGCACTGTTCAGCAAAATCAAGAAATTGGGCGCAACTTGGGCATTCGGCATCAAAAACAGATAGGTTGGCTCGCTTAGGGCCCGGCTGCGCCCTCCTTCCGAAAAGCTTTGGATCCCATGGCCAACGATTCGCGCCACGTCCAAATCGGGATAGGCATTCAGCAGGGCCCCAATTAAGCGCCCACCGGCCACAATTTGCTCACGACTGGGGCGCTCGCTGTCTGGGTCGTAGTGAAACTCAATCCCGATCGATCGCATATTGATCCAATTCACCGGGCGGTTGGTTTGCGGATCGGGATAGGCTGCCTGCTTCAGGATATGAAAGGCCGTTTTGCTGGGTGGCACAGTCATCAAAATGTCGCCGCGCATCCCCACAATAAAATGGGCGCTGACTTCAGCCGGGTCGTTTTGCCACGATCGCGCCACTTGGGCGATCGAGAGCCGTCGCCCACTCAGGGCCGTGTGGTGAATCACGATCGTATCCACGGGGCGATCGGTCGGGCGATCTTCATAGTCCCGCCGCGACAGAGATCCCGTGGCTAAATAATTAGAAATTGCAAACCCGGGTAACCCAATTTGCTGAGTTGGATCAGCGGTCTTGGCGTATTTCAGGGCCGCTTCGGCCCGGCCATCAGGCGGCAAAACTCCATCGGAAGTAGATGCACCCACCGCAATCAAGAGTGCCGCCGCTAACACCAGCAAACAGTAACGCAGTACCTTGCGCGGATTCGACAGCATAATCACGGGATCTCTAGCGATCGCTGATGTGGAAACAAAATTGGGGTTGGTGGCGGAGCGATCGAGCAAGCTGCCCAAAATCAGCCAAAAGGGTCAAATTTCAAGCAGCAGCCTGGAAGTTTGGCGCAATCTTAGCATCTTGCTTTTGCGAGGGACTGTGGCCAGGCGATCGAAACTGATATTGAAAGCTAAGCGGATGTCCGAGCAGCCAAGATTGTTACCCTGCCGGCCTCATCGATCGTCACAGACAAGGGGCTTAAGCCCCTTGCCCCATGGCTCTTAATGCTTGGCCCTGGCCAAAAGATACTTTTCAGACCTTTGCTGAATACCCACAGCAATGAATACCAAAAACTCATACTGAGAATATAAAGGCTCCAGAAATGCCCAAGACCTTATAAAGAAATTCCAGATCGGCAGCTCAGGGCTGAAATGGCAAAAACCGCAGCGGCTTGTGGAAACCGTGCGGTTTTTGATTGCTGAATCAAACCCAATCAAAGGTTTGCGGACGCTTGCCGTTGACTATCGATGACGATCGCCCAAGCGGCTAGATCATGATATCGGTGGTGCGTCGGCGGTCTTGAACCAAGAATCTTGCCGAGGGAACCAGGCTGAGACTCGATCGAGCCAATTACAGCAGGCCCAGTTGCGACAGGATGCCTTGGCCGGTGATGAATTCCGTAGCGATACCGATCACGAAGCCCAGCATTGCCAGACGACCGTTCCAGGTTTCGGCGAAGGCAGTGAAGCCGTATTTAGCCTTTTGCTCAGTCATGGTTGAAGACCTCCAAAAAGGGGTTTCGAGCGAATAGATAGAAGTCGAGTTGGGCGAGCGTCCTGGTGTCAAGTTGCTCTACAGAAAATTTAACGCAATTTTTTGTTTACTGCAACGTTTCGTTACGAATCCATGAGTAAAAACTCTTATTGCTTCCCCCATGACTTCGCTGGCCTGCCGTAATTTCTCCCGAATCGCCCTTGTCCCATGGAGCCTCAACGTTTGCTCAATCCTTTGTGGGACAATGGTTCGCGGGAATTCATTCCCAAAGATTTGCCCGGAAAGTAGTCCCTTGGGGGCTGGATTTCGCTGCTGTTGAGTTGGGTGGGGATTGTGGCTGTGGATGGGGAAATTTCGGCAAAGTCGTTGACCTTGGAAGAGGCGATCGCCAATTTGCGTAGTGAAGATGCCAGCTTGCGTTACTACGCGGCTTGGTGGGTGGGGCGGTTTCGGGTTTCGCAGCCGGATGTGATTGAGGCGCTGATTGAAGCCTTGGATTACGAGGGCGATCGCACTGAGGCGGGAGGCTTGCCGCTTCAGCGCAACGCGGCACGGGCTTTGGGAAAATTGGCCGATCGCTCGGCGGTTCCGGCCCTGATTCGATCGCTCACTTCGCCTGATTATTACGTGCGGGAGGCGGCGGCCCAATCCCTCGGGCAGTTAGCGGACGATCGCGCTGTTCCCGGTTTGTTGGCCCTGTTGGATGGAGGCGTGGCGGCGGCCGTGGTCGCGCCGGGCCAGCCCCACTTGGTGCAGCCCTATGATGCGGTTCTGGAAGCCTTGGGAAATTTGCAGGCTCAGGGGGCGATCGACATGATTCACCCCTTTACGGAACATTCCGTGCCTAAAGTGCAATACGCGGCAGTGCGGGCCCTGTATCAGCTCACGGGGGATGACCAATGGGGCGAGCGACTGGTGGCCGCTCTGCGGGGGCCCGATTTACAGTTGCGGCGGGCCCTAATGGGGGATGTGGGGGCGATCGGCTATTTGGCTGGGGCGGAGGCGATCGCCCAAACGGAGGCGGAAAATAGCTTGAAATTGATTGCGCTCAAAGGGTTGGCAGAACATCCCAACGCCACCCCTGACGGCCAAACCCTGACGGATGAGGGCCGCCGCATTTTGGTTTTGATGGATGGGTTGTTGTAGGGCCGGTCAACAGCACTGGACGGAGCGATCGCGCCCCAATGCCGATGAATGGGCGGTTGCATTACCGGAGGCGGGCCGATCGGGCGAACGTCTGTCGGCTGGCCGGTTGGGGGTGATGGGAACGATTCAGTTGCGACAGGGGGCGGGTTGGTGGTTGCTGAGTTTGGGGATTTGGCCCCAGCAGGGTTCGGTAATTTTGCAAGAACACCAGCGAGGCGATCGCCAGCAGAAAATAACCAAACCAGCGCTGTAAGCGATCGGCGGGCACCCATTTTGATAGATAGGCTCCGGGCAACGTTCCCAGGGCCGCCGCCCCCGTGAACGAAACGGTCAGGGGCCAATCGATCGCCACATGGCCCGCGTAGCCCGCCAAACCCGCGATCGAGTTAGCCGCAATAATCACCAGGGACGTGCCGATCGCCTGTTTCATCGGGACATTGCCCAGCAGCACCAACGCTGGCACGATCGCGAAACCGCCCCCCACGCCCACCAGCCCGGTCAGCATTCCCACGCCGATGCCCTCCGTCAGCAGCCACAGCCAGCAATAGCGACAAACGGGCTGGGGATAGGCTGCCAGGGCCGAATCTGGTGATGGATCTGCTGGGGCCGGTTTGTTGCTGCGACGAATCGTGGCGATCGCCGCCAACAACATCATTCCCACAAACAACATCATTTGAATGGGGGGCGTAATCCAAGGTTGGGTGGCCAACTTAGCGCCTCCAAAGGCCCCGATCGCCGTGGACAGCCCAAAAATTGCCGCCACCCGCCAGCGCACTCGCCCCGCCCGCCAGTGGGGAATGACTCCCAACAGGCTCACGGCTCCCACAATGGCCAACGTCATGGCGATCGCGGGCTTCACCGGCACGCCCATCACCGAGGTCAAAATTGGCAGGGCCAACACCGAGCCGCCCCCGCCCAACAGCCCTAGGGCAATGCCAATCACCACCGCCAAGCCATGGCCGATCGCCCAGATCAAACTATCCATAAACCCATCCACAGAACCATCTATAGAACTGACCCTTAAGAGGATGTTTAAAAAGTCAGAATTGATACTCTGCTTGCCCCAGTGATCGACTTAGACAAGGGGCTTAAGCCCCTTGCCCCCGCGACTATTGGTGCTCTTCAAGTGCCTCAAGATACTTTTCAGACAGCCTCTAAGAAGTGATCTTTAATCGGTTGATTGCGATCTAATCAATCGCGATTAATCGATCGACTGAGAATCTTGGAAAGCCACTGCAAATTCGGCCAATTGCATGGGCGATCGGAGTTGATCCATTTCGCCTGGCAATTGGCAGGGCCTTCTGAAGCCTGTTTCTAAAGCCTGTTGTCGTGCAGTTTCGCTGCTCGTTGCCTAGGCAGAACGCTGGTTATAGGGCAACTTCGCCAGCAGCATGGCCAAAGCGCAGGTGTTGGTGATGCCCGCAAACATCAGCCCAGCGCCCACGAACCCGCTCAACAGCAAGAACCAGGGGGAAACCAACGCACCCAACACCGTGCCCGTGAACACCAAGGAACCGGCCACGATTTGCACCTGTCGCATCAAACTGATGGGGGCCCGGCGATCGACCAAAACTTCCAAGCCCGCGGCCTTCCAAGCCTGAAGACCGCCGATCAGGTCGATCGCTGGAGTGCGGCCCGCCTGCACTAATTGATGTGCCACTTCTGTCGATCGATTGCCCGTTTGGCAATAGAGCACCACCCAGCGATCGGGCTGAGAAACCGGCACTGCCTGCAAATCCAACTTGCTCATGGGCATCGACAGCGCCCCGGGAATGCGTTCCCCGGCAAATTCTCCCGGCTCGCGCACATCCACCACGATCGCCCGATTGGCGGTCAACCAAGCCTGAAGCTCAGTGACGGAAACCCGTTGGCGCACCGGCCCCATCGGCATCGGCTCAGTTGTCTGGACAAAATCATCGACCGCCATTGTTGGAGGGTGGGTTGCGGGCGGTTGAGTAGACGGGGAATTGACTTCAGGTTGAACAGGGGTCATCGATCTAAATCCTGGGAAGATTTTGGGAACAGGGAGAAAAGGGGAGGAAACTCAGGGCCCCCAAGGTGAACAGCGCGTTCAGACCGTCACCAGTTGCCCACATTGTTGATTGGCGGGCACGGCTTCCGCCATCTTTTGGGGATTCGGCAGCCCCAAATTTTGCATCAGGGTCACGAAGGTTGCGCGATCTTGCCCCACAAACCGAGGATTGCAGCGTTTTTCTTCCCCGATTGTGGAAGCCGAAAAGCCACGATAGTCATGACCTGGATAAACCAAGGTTTCATCGGGCAGCGCAAACAGCACTTCTGTCACCACCCGATAGAGCTGTTCGGCATTGCCGCTTTGGAAGTCCGTGCGACCACAGCCGCGAATGAGCAGGGAATCTCCCGTCAGCAGATGGGTTTGATTCACCAAATAGGCTAAGTGGCTGTCTGTGTGGCCCAGGGTGGCGATCGCTTGAATCGGCACCGAGCCAACCCAAAACACTTCGTCATCGTCCAATGCGCGATCGGCACAGGCTACCTTGGCCCCCATGGGAACAATTCCTTGGCAATCGGTCAAATCGCGTAACCGACCGGCACCGGTCACATGATCCGCGTGAACATGGGTTTCTAGGCAAGCCACCAGGGTCAAACCTAGTTCCTGAATCAGTTTGTAGTCTCGATCGACCTGTTCCAAAACCGAGTCCACCAAGACCGCTTGGCGACTGTCCCGATCGGCGATCAGGTAACTGTAGGTGCTCGTTTCCCGATCGAACAATTGCCGAAACAACATAGGGCAGTTCCTAAGTTAAAAGTGTTGGGCAAATTAGAAGGCAAATTTAAGTAGCAAGCAGCGGAATGTGACCCGAGAGTGGTTTTGAGTTTTTTATGCTTGCTGGATTAATATAACTATATACTCATATTTTAAATTTATCACCCGATCGCCCCCATTTTTCACCAGCCCCGTTAGCCTGGGGGGCTAGTCGTCACCCAGCTCCTCTGGAATCGGGTTACCACCAAAATGCTCGATTGCCTTGATTTTGCCCAATACTTTCCTTCAGGGACAATTGAGCCATCCAATGGGGTAGAGTTGCCTTCGCAAGGGGATCAGAATCCTTACATTCTGGCGAGATCTCTCCTTTCCTGTTCGCTTCTGCCCTCGGTCAAGCCCTGATTCTGCATCCATGGCACCCCTCCGCAACTCTCCTTTTCCCTTCGCTTGGACATCGAGTTCTATGGCTAATACCCTTGACCATGAGTTAGACGCACTGGCATTCGTTGCGGACTATCTCAAGGTTTTGTCGGAACGCAATCGATTGCGAGTGCTGTGCTGCTTGCGGGAGGGGCCCCGAAATGTGGCGGAAATTGTGGAAGCAACGGGCCTGACCCAGGCTAATACTTCCAAGCATCTAAAAGTTTTGTCTCAGGCGGGCATGGTTGCTCGACAATCCCAAGGCACCAGCGCCTATTACCGAATTGTGGATCCGCTGATTTTTGATCTTTGTGAATTAATTTGGCGGCGACTGAGCGATCGCTTGGAACAGCAACAACAGGTGATCGCCAGTTTTCGGGTGCAGTAATCGGCCGATCGAATTGCTATACCAACTCGCCCTTAACTCGCCATTAGCTCACCATGGATTCTTCAAGAAAGTGGGTTGCAATCACCGGGGATTGTGCAATTTTTGCTACCGTTCAGACAGTCCCTCGAAATCGCGCCCCTCGAAATTTCGCCATGGTAGCTCGCCCTCGCATCACCCACGTTATCTACGATCTCGACGGTTTGTTGCTGGATACGGAATCAATTAATGAAGCGGTGAACCGGGCGATCGCCGATCGCTACGGTTGTGCTTACGATCCAGCGGTGCGGGGACGCATCGCCGGGCGCGATGCCCACACGTCATCGGCGATTTTGGTGGAATGGTTGGGATTGCCCATCAGTCCCGAGGAAATGTTGCAACAGCGGCGATCGCTGGTGGCCCAGTGGCAACCGGTGGCTAAACCGATGCCGGGCGCGGTGGAGTTGACCTATCACCTGCACCGATCGGGCGTTCCCCAGGCGATCGCCACTAGTTCCAGCCGTGGCCCCTTTGGTTGGAAGGCCGCGCCTCACCGGGATTGGTTTCGCCTGTTTCACTGCACGGTGCTGAGTGATGATCCGGGAGTCCGTCAGGCCAAGCCCGCGCCGGATCTGTTTCGGGAAGCGGCTCGACGATTGGGAGCTGACCCGCGCCACTGTTTGGTGTTTGAGGATGCGCCAGCGGGCATTGAGGCGGCCCGGGCGGCGGGAATGTCGGTGATTGCGATTCCGGATCCGGCCTTGGAACGATCGAGTGTGGCCCAGGCCGATGCCATTTTGCCCTCCTTGCAGGCCTTTGAGCCGGCCGATTGGGGATTGCCCGCTCGGGTTCCGGCGGCAGTTTGCTAGCGGTTTGCTAGCAGTTTGCTCAAGGGGCGGGGCGATCGATCGGGCGCGTTGCGGTTCAACTGTTTGCTTCGCTTGCTGGATCACCGTTTGCTGCATCGTCGCTCACTTGATCACTGAGCAGGTAGGTGGGGAGCCGATCGATACTGGTTTGGTTCTTTGCTTGCCAATAGGCTTGCAGACCGTCGGGGCCTTTGCGCTCCGCCCATTCCACCAACTGGGTGCGATCGCCCTGATAGTCAAACAACGGAACCCCAAACCCACAGGAGGTTTGCACCGACTCCACCGACAGCAACATGATTTGGCGTGTGCCGGGCAGAGCCTTGAATCGATCGAGCCAGGATTGCCAATCGGGATCCCGGGGCCGAATCACGCGCCCCTGGCCATACAGCCGCAAAATCAACGGCGCACCCACAAAGCTGCAAAACATGAGGGTTAACCGGCCGTTTTCCGTCACGTGGGCTGCGGTTTCGTTGCCGCTGCCGGTCACATCCAAATAGCCCACCAAATTGGGTTCAAAACAGCGAAAGGTGTCCATTCCTTTGGGCGACACATTCACCCGGCCCACTTGGGGAGCGGATGCCGTGAAAAACAGCTTCTGTTGCTCAATAAAAGCGGCCAGTTCCGGTGTGATTTGTTCGTAAAATTTTGCCATTTCGTTATCTCTAAAATTCTCTAGAGTTTTCTAAAATTCTCTGAAGTTCTCTGAAATTCTCTAGAATTTAAGCATTTGGAATTTGCAGGCCGGTGTGAATCCTCCAGCACCTTCCCCCATCCCTCGATTTTAGGTTATCCCTAGGTGATTCAATGGCTGCTGCTTCTCCATCTGCTAGCTGCGCGATCGTTTGGTTTCGCACTGATTTACGTCTCCATGATCATGAACCGCTCTTGGCTGCTGCCGAAAATCATCAGGCGTTGATTCCGGTCTATTGCTTTGACCCGCGACAGTTTGCGGAAACTGCCTTTGGTTTTCCCAAAACGGGCCCCTTCCGCGCTCAATTTTTGCTGGAATCCGTTGCAGATCTGCGAGCTGCCTTGAGAGCAAAGGGCAGTGATTTAATTGTGCGATCGGGGCTACCAGAAGTGGTGTTGCCGGCCTTGGCAGCAGAACATGGAGCACAGGCTATTTATTATCACGAAGAGGTGGGAACCGAAGAACAAGCGGTTGAATTGGCCCTGGAAGCAGCCCTGAAAGCTCCAGAAGCGCCCAGACCGGTTCAGGGAAACATTCAAAGCAAGGTTTATTGGGGCCACACACTCTATCACCCGGATAATTTGCCCTTTGAAATTGGTCAAATTCCAGAGCTGTTTACGGAATTTCGGAAAACCGTTGAAGCGCGATCGACCATTGATCCCCCCTTGCCCCCGCCCGATCGCCTGCCACCGGTGCCGCCGGGTCTGAACCCCGGTGAGCTGCCCCGTCTGGCCGATTGGGGGTTGGCGGAACCGGAACCCAGCCCCTTGGCGCTGATTTCGTTTACGGGCGGTGAACAGGCGGGTTTCCAGCGGCTTCAGGCATACATTTGGAATGGCGATCACTTGCGGGTTTATAAGCAAACGCGCAACGGCATGTTGCAGCCCAATGATGCATCGAAATTTTCGCCTTGGTTGGCGCTGGGCTGTCTTTCGCCTCGGAAAATTTGGGCCGAAGTGCAAGCCTATGAACAGAAAGTGATTCGTAATGAATCCACCTATTGGCTCATTTTTGAATTGCTGTGGCGCGACTATTTCCGCTGGATGGTGGCTAAACATCGCCATCGGGTTTTTCGAGCAGCAGGTTTGCAGGGAATTGCAATTCCTTGGCGACGGGATGCGGCGGCCTTTGCCGCTTGGTGTAATGGGCAAACGGGCTATCCCTTGGTGGATGCCAACATGCGAGAACTCCGCGCCACAGGGTTCATGTCGAATCGGGGTCGTCAAAATGTGGCGAGCTTTTTAACCAAGAATTTGGGAATTGATTGGCGAATGGGGGCCGAGTGGTTTGAATCTTGGTTGATTGATTATGATGTGTGCAGCAATTGGGGTAATTGGAACTACACAGCTGGGGTGGGGAATGATGCAAGAGGGTTTCGCTTTTTCAATATTTTGAAGCAAGCTAAGGATTACGATCCGCAAGGAGAATACGTTAAGCATTGGCTACCGGAATTGCGCCAATTGCCTGCCAGCAAGGTGCATCATCCCTGGACTTTGTTGCCCGTGGAACAGGAGCGGTTCGGTGTACAAATTGGCCGTGATTATCCAGGGGCGATCGTGGATTTGTTTGAGTCGGCGGCGGAGAATGAAGCCCTTTATAACCGAGCGATCGGGAAGGGCACTTCTGCTCGATCGAAGCCAACTCATCGGGGTTTCCGGCGCGATCGCCCTCGACAACCCTAGGAGGCTGTTTCCAAAGCCAAAATTCCTACCTTGCAGGTCTCATCGATCGAGGCAAACAAGATGCTTAAGCTCCTTATTCCACGATATTCCACGATTCCTTATTTCACGATTATGGATGCTTGGATTGTTGATCCTTGATTCGTGCCAAAAGATACCCTGCAAACATTCTCTTGAGGCATAAAGGGGGTTCATTAGATGTTCTGGGGTAGTCACGTTGGGCGAGTAATTCTCGGGCTGGACAAGTAGTTCTGGGGTAGTAACGTTGGGCAAGTAATTCTGGGCAAGATTTGGAGGTAAGAGGGTGATGGTGCGATCGATGACAACGGCGGCAACCCAGCTAAATCGGGTCAGTCCTTCCGGTTTCGGACTGCGAGGGCGGTTGGGGCGATCGCTGGTGGCCTTGGGGGCCAGTCTGCTGGCCGGTGGCTTCACGCCCACCTTGGCCCAGGCCGCTGAGCGGATTGAGCTGACCTTTGGGGCCTTGGGCCTGTCGATCGAAATGAAGTCCCTGGAAGACTTTGTGGCGACCGGCGAAATTTCCGATGAGCTGGAGTTCTATACCCGGTTTCTGACTCCCGATCAATTGGCTCAGGTGCGATCGGCCCTGACCGATCGCCTGGATATCAATTTGCTGGCCGTGTCGCAATTTTTCAATTCGCCCCAAGGGGAAACTATCCTGCGGCGCTTGGCCCAAGTGATCCGCACCGGGCGCAATTTACAAAGCGTGCCGGCCCTGCGTGCCGCGATCGTCCGTTCCGCCGCCGACTCGGAAGGGCTAACCCCCCTAAATTTGCTGCGCTACTATCCCACTCCCAGTATGCGAGTGGACTTGGCCCAAGCCCTGAGCCTGTGGCGACAGATTGAGGAAACCACCATTCACCAAGACCAAGCCACCGCCGCCGTGGAAACGGCCTTTGCGGCCCAAGCTGGCTCTCCCATTACGCCGCCCCCCTTTGAGTTGCGACAATCGGGCCCCTATGCGACCGCCAAAACCAATCGTGTGATTCAGCCGCGTGATCGTCGTCCCTTTGCGGCCGATCTTTACTGGCCCTTGGCCGCGACGGGCGATCGCCCCGTGGTGGTCATTTCCCACGGTCTCGGATCCGATCGGCGTACCTATGGTTACCTGGGCGAACACTTGGCCTCCCATGGTTTTATTGCCATCCTGCTGGAGCACCCCGGCAGCGACAGCCGCTACATCCAAGCCCTGATTAACGGCGAGGCCAGCGAAGCCGCCGACCCCAGGGAGTTCATTTCGCGGCCGGCCGATGTACGCGATATTCTCAACGAACTGCAAGCCAATCCCCAAGCCCCTGGGGGATTCACCGGGGTCATTGACCTTGATCGCACGGCCGTAGTGGGGCAGTCCTTTGGCGGATACACCGCCCTGGCCAGCGCCGGGGCCCCGCTGAATTTCAAACGGCTGAAAACCGACTGCGCCTCCGACGACTTGTTTTGGAATACGTCGCTGCTGTTGCAATGTCGGGCTTTGGTGGTGCGCCCCACGCCTGACACGGACTATCTATCCCTGCAAGATGCCAGGGTGAAGGCCGTGGTGGCCATTAGCCCAATTACTTCCAGCCTGTTTGGGCGCGAAGGGATTGCCCAACTGCAAGTGCCCACAGCGATTTTATCGGCTAGTAACGACCCGATCGCCCTGCCCTTGTCGGAACAGTTGCGCCCCTTTGCCCAAATGTCGATCGCAGATAAGTATCTTTTGGTGCTGCGAGGCGGCACGCACTTTTCAACGCTGGGGGCCACGGGCGATGAAACCGTGCAGCTCCCGGCTAGCTTGGTGGGGCCCCGGCCGGACTTGGCTCGTGATTACACGAAAGCCTTCATCACGGCGTTTTTGAAGCGATATTTGGGGAACGATCACACCATGGCGAACCATCTCACCCCCCAATGGGCCAATTCCGTTTCTCAGCCAGAGTTGCCGCTGTATTTGCTGAGTCAACTCTCGATCGAGCAGTTGCCGCGCCCCATTGCCCACAAGCCAACCAAAAATTCCCGATGGATTGCCAATCGCCACCGGCCCGATCAGCCCATCCAGGCCCGCTGAAGACATGGGAGCCGTGGCGAGTGAATTGGGGCGATCGTCAGAGAAATGAGACGAACAAACCCAATCCTCTGGCTCAATCCTCTGGGCCTAGTCTTCGTGATCTTCAAAGGGATCCGACAGATTCTCAGATGGCGGGCCAAAAGCCACATAAATCGAGTAACCCGTGATGGCAACCAGAATTGTGCCGAGGGCAATTCCCAATGTTAAAGCAGAGTTGTCTTCCAGCATGGTTTAAGGGTCTCGATGGCGGGGCCACTGGCCCATTTTCCACAAATTGTAACAATTAGTTAAGTAAAATCGCAAACTTCTCAGGGAGTCCACCCGATCGCCCACTGCCCGCTAGCCCTAGTTCTCGGGCCACCGCTAGCCCGTCCCCACGGAACTCCCCAAACAGCAGGCACAGCCGTTTGATAGAATACCCAATCAAATAGCATTGGCGGCGTGCTGCATTCGTGCGGCAATTGCTGCACTATTTAATAAAAAGCAACATCAACGGCAACGCCCAGTTGCTTCAACGGCTGCAAGACTCCATTGTTGCGAAACACTACGGTAGGGATAAGATGGCTCAACGGACTCGCCTGGGCGACATTTTGCGCCCGTTAAATGCGGAATACGGTAAGGTGGCTCCCGGCTGGGGGACGACCCCGCTGATGGCTGTTTTCATGGGGTTGTTTTTTGTGTTCCTGCTGATCATCTTGCAGGTGTACAACACCTCGATCTTGATTGAAGGCGTTAATGTCGATTGGAAGTCGCTGGGTCAATAGATTTGGGTGAATTGATTGGGGTGATGAGTCTGCATCAACAGATTGCAGATTTCCACCCCAAGAGTGGCCCGCCCGATCGACTGGTTTGAAGAGCTAACGGCTAGAGAATTGCTGAGTTCTGAGCGTTGGATTCTACAAATCTTTGAGAGTTAAGTCATCAACTGGTCGATCGCCCAGTCCCACAGCCCCGGTGTATCCGGGCTTTTTTATGGGCAACATTTCCCATCCCACGGGCCCCAATCTTGGCTTGTTCCTGAGTCAGACCGACCCGATGCCTACGCGACGGGGCCTTGGAATGGAATAATCTGAACGTGCAAATTTGCAAATTACTGTTCGATGATTGGTGTTGACCAGTGGCTAGTCAGCTATTCGTTCTCGTTCGCTAGCTCCTGCTTGTGGATTGGGTCTGTTTGATTGGTTCTGTTTCAGCGTTGTTGCTTGATCGTTTGCTTGCGATCGCCCCGGTCATTTCCATTGCAAGGATCGCCCCATGAACATTTTTGGCATTGGCCCAGCAGAGTTGTTTTTGATTGGCGTTGTCGCTTTGTTGGTCTTTGGCCCGAAAAAGTTGCCGGAAATTGGCCGCAGCCTGGGCAAGACTCTGAAATCCTTCCAGGAAGCCTCGCGGGAATTTGAATCGGAACTGAAGCGAGAAATGGATCGGGCCGAATCCCCCGCTTCCACCAGCATGACCGCCACGATCGAGCCGCCTGCGCAACCTGCCCTGACCAGTTCGGAGCCGGCCACCCCAGTCACCCCCGCCGAAGCGGAGCCGGCCCCAGTCACCAAAACCAATGCGGTGGATTCGGTCGATCCGGTTTAAGTGCTTCCGGTTCGATTGCTTCCGGCCGGAGTGTTTCCGCCTGGATTGCTTCCGGTTGAAGTGTTTCCGGTTGGAGTTCTGTTGATTAACCCTTGAAGTCGTCTGCGCTTAAGTCGATTCCAAAGCCATGCCCAAAGGCCAATCCGCATCGTCATCAGAACCCCTAATTCCGAAGCTGATTGTGGGGCTGGGCAACCCAGAACCCAAGTACGATCGCACCCGCCACAACATTGGCTTTGAAGTTCTTGATGAGCTGGCGAAGGTGTGGGGCATTTCCCTGAGCGAAAATCGCCGGTTCAATGCCCTTGCGGGAGAGGGGCGATCGCCCTTTGGCAAGATTTATTTGCTGAAACCCCTAACCTATATGAACCGATCGGGCCAGGCCATCCGCGCCGCGATCGATTGGTATAAGCTGCCACCGGAATCAGTCCTCACGATCTACGACGATATGGATCTGCCCTTGGGACGGTTGCGGCTGCGGGAAACCGGCTCGGCCGGCGGTCACAATGGCATGAAATCCACGATCGCCCATCTGGGAACTCAGGATTTTCCGCGTTTGCGGTTGGGCATTGGGCGGCCCCGGGTGGTCAGCGGCGAAACGGTGTCCCATGTGTTGGGCAAGTTTGCGCCCGATGAACAACCCACGGTGCAAGCCCTGTTGCGGTTGAGCGTGGAGACGATCGAGCGATCGCTCCGAGATGGCGTGGCCAAAGCCGCCAGCTTGTATAACAATCGCGATGTGGCTCCACCCCAGCCCAAACCGGCCCCCGCGCCCGCAACACCGGAAACGCCCGATCGGGCCCCGCAGGATCCGCAACCGGTTTCCTAGCCGAGTATCCAGCGGTCTAGCCTCATCCTGTGGGTTCTGTTGACCCTGTTGATCCTGCCCGCCTGTCCACGGTTCATCTACTAATTCCGCACTGTCGGCCTGTGCCGTGAGTCGTCGAGAAAATCCGTTGCCCCAAACGATCGCCCTTGTGCGCATTACCCGCCAGTCCTGGAATGAGGGCAAACTAGAAGGCGAAGTCAGCGCCGGGGAATTCACCTGGGAATTTGTTTGGCACTTTCGCCAAGGCGGGTTGCGGGTTCAGCCGTCCATGGGGCGGGCCCTGATTCGGGAACCACTGGCCCGATTTCTGGAAACCCACGACTACCAACTAGAAGCGGGCGGCGATTATTCCTTCCCCATCCGGGCCCGGCTCTAAGCACTGCCTCTGGATTTTCAGGATTTTCTAAATTTTGCCCGCAGAATTCCTTTCCGCGATTGTTCAACAACGGAGCAACGAACCATGGTCAAAATTCTGCACCTGTCGGACATTCACATGGGCAGCGGGTTCAGCCATGGGCGCATTGATCCGCAAACGGGTTTAAACACTCGGCTGCTGGACTTTACGGCGGCCCTGGAGCGTTGCATCGATCGGGCAATTTCGGAACCGGTGGATCTGGTGTTGTTTGGGGGCGATGCCTTTCCCGATGCTACGCCGCTGCCCATGGTGCAAGAAGCCTTTGCACAACAGTTTCGGCGGCTGGCTGATGCGCAAATTCCGACGGTGCTGTTGGTGGGAAACCATGATCAACATGCCCAAGGCCGCGGAGGAGCCAGCCTTTGCATTTACCGCACGCTGGGGGTTCCGGGCTTTGTGGTGGGAGACACGCTGGTGCTGCATCGACTGGAAACCAGCCAGGGGCCAGCGCAGGTGCTGACTTTGCCTTGGTTAACCCGATCAACCCTGCTCACCAAGCGGCAAACGGAGGGCCTGTCGTTGGCGGAAGTGGGGGCGTTGCTGCTCGATCGGCTCCAGGCGGCCCTGGAAGGTGAAATTCGGAAGCTCGATCCCGACCAACCCGCCATTTTGTTGGCCCACCTGATGAGCGATCGGGCACAATTGGGAGCCGAGCGAATGTTGGGCGTGGGCAAAGGCTTTTCGATTCCCCTCAGCACCATCACGCGCCCCGAGTTTGACTATGTGGCCCTGGGCCATGTCCACAAACACCAAAACCTGAACCCCAACAATCAACCCCCGGTGGTCTATCCCGGCAGCATTGAGCGGGTGGATTTCAGCGAGGAAAATGAAGAAAAGGGCTATGTATTAGTAACGATCGAGCCAGGAGAGCGGGGACAACGCCAAACACAATGGGAATTTTGTCCCCTACCGGCCCGACCGTTTCGGACATTGCGGGTGGATTTGGCTGACTGTGACAATCCGTTGGCGGAACTGCTCGGGGCGATCGACCCGGCGGCCATTGAAGGGGCTGTCGTCCGGTTGGTCTATCGCGTGCGGGCAGAACAGCTTCACCAAATCGAGTTGGCGGCCGTGCGCGATCGACTAGCTGCCGCCCACACCTACAGCCTGCAAGCGGAGTTGATTAGCCAACTGGCACGCCCTCGCCTGCCCAATTTGGATGCCACCACCCTGGACCCGCTGTTGGCCCTAGAGGCCTATTTGGGAGAGCGATCAGACTTAAAAAACCTGGCCGACGACATGATCGAGGCCGCCCGAGATCTCTTGGGCTATGCCAGTCCGGCCATTGTGGTGAATCTGCCGGAGCCAGCCACGGCCCAGACTGCCAATCCAGATTTCCCAGATCCAGAATCCAGCCCGGGCCAAAACCCAGCAGCAACATCCACCGCCGAGCTGGCCACCGATGCTCACGATGGCGAACCGACCTCACCCAGCACCAATGGCCCCGATCGAGCTGTTCAGTCTCCAGCCATTGACCGATCGGGTCAACTCAGACTGCTTTAGAGGCCAATCACGTACTTGCGCCATTCCTGGTGTACGCCGCTCTTCACATGCTTCGTCACTTCAAAGTAGAGACTGCTGTGGGGACGGCGGGGCGGCTGGCGCAAAGGCATGTTGGCTTCCTTGGGGGTGCGATTGCCCTTGCGGATGTTGCAGCGCACGCAGGCCGTGACCATATTTTCCCAATGTTCACCGCCCCCGCGCGATCGGGGAACAACGTGATCCAGCGTCAAATCATCGCCCGTGTAGCCACAGTATTGACAGGAGTGGCTATCTCGGTGCAATATGTTTTTCCGCGTTAAGGGAATCTCTTTGTAGGGAACCTTGATGTAATGGCGCAAACGGATCACGGTGGGCAACGGAATGTTGCGGTAAACCACTCGGCCGTTATGCTCGACTTGCTCCGCCTTGCCTTTTAGCAATAAAACGACTGCCCGCCGCCAACTGGTAATATTGAGCGGCTCATAAGAAGCGTTGAGCACAAGTACTTTGCCCATCGGACAAAACCGCAATTAATTGCAAATTATTAAGAATTGCAAACAAAGCTTGCGAAGCGTCGGAGCCAATTGGGACTGATAGTAGCACAACTGACTCGGGGTGTGGCTTGCTGATCCCATGGATTACCCATCGTTCTGTGGCGGCGGATTCCGGACAAAAACCGCCGATCGCGTAACGGCGGCCCGCAAACCAAGATGGCCGATCGCCACCACTGAGCGATCGCCTTGGGGACGGGGCTTGCTCTCGGGATTTCTGAGTTTGAGCTTCAGTTTGGTTTTAAGTTTGGTCTTGAGTTTGCTTTTGGGTGGTTGCGGGACGCTGCCCTGGGATGGGCCACCAACGGCCGTGGTGCAACGGGCGGTGGCGTTGCAGTTGCTGCAAACCCAGACCGATCTATTGCAAGAGTTGGGTGATTCTCCGCTGGCCACCGGTCGCCACTTTGATCCACAAATGTTGGCCGATCGCCCGGTGATCACCCTGGATGACTTGGCGGCGGAACCAGGATTACGAGTCGATCGACTGCGCATCCAAACCCAACAGGCCGTGACCATCAACGACAAACCCGGCTGGCAACTGAGCGGTACTTACGATTGGAGCCAAGCGGGGAGCCAAAATTCGAGCCATGTTCGAGAAAAACAGGGCGATCGATCCCCCGCCTCCCGGCAACCGCAACCCAAGACCCAAAAGCACCGATCGCAGCCCTTTTCGGTTTACTTGCAACGCCAAGCCCGCGGCCAAACCTGGCGACTGGCGCGGCCTGACCTGACCCAATCCACACCCGATCGGGTGGCTTGGCTCACCTACCGTCTTTAAGGGCCGTCTCTAGGGGCCGTCTCTAGGGATTTTGGGCAAATTCCAGGCCCGTTCAGGATCAATCCAAAAGCAATTCAGCGTTACGACAACAGGCCATCGGGGATCGCGAAAGGGTTGCCCGTTGGCAAAGGCCCGGCCCGGCCCGAAAATAGACAAGCCGATCGCCATAGAACGCGCCTCCCGTGAACGAAATCCGCACCGTTTCAGAAACCAAACGCACCTTCTATTCGCTCCACCAACGGCCGATCAACGCGATCTACCGACGAGTGGTTGAGGAATTGATGGTGGAAATGCACCTGCTCTCCGTCAGCGTCGATTTCCGCTTCGAGTCCATCTATGCCCTCGGGGTGGTGACGGCGTTCGATCGCTTCATGGCAGGCTACCAACCCGATCGGGACTTGGGTTCCATCTTCAACGCCCTCTGTCAGTCCGTGGGCGGCAATGTGGATGACTATCGCCACCGGGCCGATCGCCTGTTGGAAGCGGCAAAAGTTGCCAGTGCCGACGACCTGGCCGCCGCGCTCAACCGGGCCGAGGGTAGTGGTGGGGCCTTGCGCGAAGCCGCCGACGTGCTCGCCAATGGTCAACCCTTCAAATACAGCCGCCTGTTTGGGATTGGGCTATATACCCTGCTGGAGTCCACCACCTCTGACTTGGCTGGCAATGCCGAGCAGATCAAAGCGTGGATCGATCGCCTAGGGACAACCCTCAACCTCCCGATCGAGAAGCTGCAAAAGGATCTGGAACTCTATCGCGGTAACCTGGAGAAAATCGCCCAGGCTCGGATCACCTACGAAGACATGCTGGAGGCCGAACGCCGCAAGCGCGAACAACGGGCCCTGGAAAAAGCCGCCGCCGCCGAAGCCAAAGCGGCCAGCGAAGCCGCCAGTGAGTCGAATGCTGCGCCTTCGCCTGCCGACCCCAGCTAAGTTCCTCAGCATTGCCAAACTTCCCGTTCATCCAATGGAGGGGCCTAGACCACGCATGGTTTCTGGGCCCCTTCCGGGTTTTCAAGGGCCAGTCTGATGGCATCGGTTGCGAGTGACGGTTGGCAACCCAGGCGATCGGTTCAGATCGGTAAGATAAGCGATAGGTGTTTTAGGCCCCGACTCCCCAATGACCCCGGACGATCGCGCCGCCGAAGAATGCAACGGTCACATTCAAATCGCCGCCCAATTCAAAGGCAAAATCACCGACAAACGCAGACAAACTATTCGCGAAAACCTCGATCGCCTCGAATGGTTCGGCCTCGCCATCCAACAGGAAAACACCTGGCACTACGCCGCCCCCAGCCCGATCGCCTAGGACAATGGCCCCATGACTCCTAACCCAACCCTCGCTGAAAAACTCACCCTGCGATCGCTTCGGGAACAGTTCGGCCTAACCTACACCGAAGAAGCCGCCTTTTTTCCCGAGTGGCGAGGGGCGATCAATACCCTCCAGCCCGCCGATCGCGATCTTTGTCAGCGGCTGCGGCAACGCTATCGCTACTACCTCGAAAACGATTTGCTGATCGAAGAGGGCATCAAAGTGATGCTGGTTGCGCCCTTGCTCGAAGCGGCCGGTTTGTTTGATGCACCGTTTCAAAGTCGGTTTGAAGAACCCGTTGCCTTGGAGCTTGTCAACGCCGATGAAGGGGCAATTGTCTATCGGGGCCGGATGGATACTTTAGTGGTGCCAGATCGCCTTTGGATTTTGGTGATTGAGTCCAAACGAATGAGCTTTAGCTTAGAAAATGGACTTGCTCAAATCTTGGGTTATATGTTGGCCAATCCCACGCCCGATCGCCCGGTATTTGGATTACTAACCAATGGCGGCCATCATCGATTCTTGAAGCTACAGCGCTGCCAAGACCAATGGATCTATGCTGAGTCCGATGAATTTTGGGTGACGCGATCGGGCGATCTTGATCGAGTATTAGCCATCCTCAAAACCTTGACCACTAACCTTGAGTCGGTTTGTCAGCCGTAATTTTGTGGTTTCGTGAACCCGGCAACTGCCCAAGTTGGCACATGCGTACCAAACCCCTAGCCGCGATGCCGATATTCTGAGGGCGATGTTGCTATGTCTTGTCCATGACCGTAACCAGCTCCGACGCGATCGCCGCCCTCGAAGCCGCCAAAGCCAAAGTCATTGCGGAATTTGGTGACTGGACGAACCACAACATGCGCCTTGCTGACGGGTGCTACACGATCGCCCCTCAACCCACTCCCTCCGAACCCAAATTGCGCCGCATGACCCAAATCGTCATGGACTGGTGCGGCGGGTCTGTGGAAGGATTGCGAATTCTTGATCTGGCCTGCTTGGAAGGGATGTATGGCCTGGAGTTGGCCATGCAGGGCGCACAGGTGGTGGGCATTGAAGGACGCGAAGCCAACCTGGCCAAAGCCCGCTTCGTCAAAGACACCCTCGGCCTGTCCAACATCGACTTTTACTGCGACGACGTGCGGAACCTATCCGTGGAGCGCTACGGCCAGTTTGATGTGGTGCTGTGCTTGGGGATTTATTACCACCTGGATGCGCCGGACGTGTTTCGGTTCATGGAGCAAATCGGCTCCGTTTGCACCAAGCTGGCGATCGTGGATACGCACGTCAGCCGCACCGCCGAAACCCAACATACCTATGCGGGGCTGGAACTGTCGGGTTGCCGCTATGTGGAGCATGCGCCGGAAGCTTCCACGGACGATCGCCTGAAAATTCTTTGGGCTTCTTTGGACAACGACTACAGCTTTTGGTTAACGCGCCCGTCCCTGTTTAACCTGATGCAGCACTGTGGCTTCACGTCGATTTATGAGTGTCACTCGCCGCTGGTCGAAAAATTCGAGCAATTGCGGCGATCGGGGACGGGCGATCGAGCCACCTTCGTCGCCTTTAAGGGTCGCCCCGTGGCCCTCAAGTCCTCTGACCTCAGCAACGACAGCCGCCCCCTGCCCTGGCCGGAAATCCCCCGCTAAAGGCCAAAGAGCAGTGGATCGTGGCCCGCTCAGTCGGCGGGTTAAGGGGCTAGGCATTTAGCGCCGGTAGTGCTGTTGGGCCCAGAGGGCCGCTTGGGTGCGATCGGCTACCTGTAGCTCACTCAAAATGCGACTGATGTGGTTTTTGACAGTGCCGTGGGCTAGATACAAAATCTGGGCGATTTCCTGATTGGTTTTGCCCTCGCCCAGCAGCCTGAGCACCGCCAATTCGCGATCGCTAAAACGCTGGGTTAGATCAGTCGGGGCGATCGGTGGATGGGTGGCTAAATGCGCGAAAACTTTAGGGGCGATTGTGGGGCCCAGTTGACTATAGCCACGGTGGACGCTGCGAATTGCATCGGCCACTTGTTTGGAGGGGGCGTTTTTGAGGATGTAGCCCAAGGCCCCTGCCTGGAGTGATTGCCAAATATAATCCTCGCGATCGAACGTGGTCAGCACCAAAATTCGAATCCAAGGAAATCGCTGATGAATTTCCTGCGTTGCCCGAATTCCATTACAAATGGGCATTTCAATATCCATCAAAATAATGTCGGGTTGCTGCTGCTCGGCCAGGGCGATCGCCCTCTGGCCATTGTCCGCTTGACCCACAATTTCTAGATCCGTTTCTAGGGCCAGCAATGTGGCCAAGCCCTGCCGAAAGAGATCTTGATCATCAACCAATAGCAGCCGAATCATAGCGGCTCAATCCTCAGGGGTTAATCCTAATGATCGGGGAATTGTGATGCGTAGGGTGGTGCCTTTTCCCGGTGCGCTAGCGATCGCAAACTGTCCGCCCAGGAGCTGCACTCGTTCCCGCATGCCGCGCAATCCATAGCCAGTTGTGGCCGCGCCCAGATCAAAGCCTTGGCCATTATCCGTAATGTCCAAGGTGAGTGTGGATGCTGTGTAGTTGCCCAGCAAATCAACCCTCGAAGCCCGCGCATGTTTTTGGACGTTGGTTAACGCTTCTTGAATGATGCAATAAACCTGATGGCTCGTTTGGATATCGATCGCCGGTAGGTTCAGTCTTGAGGTAATGACCAGTGACTGGGTGTTGTGAATCTGATTGATTAACCGCTGCAAAGCCCCATCGAGCTGAAAGGAGGGATCACGGGTGGTTTGAACCGCTTGGTGTACGGCCTCTAAGCATTGACTGGCTAGGGTTTGGGCATGGTTGAGGGCGGTGGCCGCTTGATCGCGATCGCGCCCTTGCATCACTTGCACTAATTCGAGTTGCAGGCGAAGGGTAGTCAGTGCATGGCCCAAGGAGTCGTGAATTTCGCGAGCAATGCGCGATCGCTCCAAGTCCGCCGCTAGGGTTTCCATGGCTTGGGCTAGGGCTTCCGATCGTTGGCGGCTGCGACGCTCAGCCATAATCAAAAAACCAATCACCATCACCAACGCACTGATGCTGATATATTCCACCGAACTCGACAAAATAATCGCCTGTGGTTTATAAATCTCCTCCCACTGTTGCGATCGCGCGGTTTCAATGAACAACTTTTCAATGATAGGAATCGTCCACCAGACACAGAGCAAGTAACTAATTCCTGATCCTGTCACGAGATAAACAATGGCTTTTCGGTTAAACAAAAAACAACTTTTGATTAAAATTAAATATAAAAGCAAATGCAAATCGACTAGTAATAATTGCGCTCCTAGCACCAGTGATATTTCCAATCCAATATAGGTGTAACGTACCCAATGAGGTTGCTTGATGGGGAAAAAACAACTCAGCAGCCAAAAGACTGTAATAAACACCAAAACTCTGCTGAATAAATCGGGCAAGGTCGGCAATTTATAAAAATACCAATCAATGCCATAGGCTAAGCCATACATTAAGAGCAAGATCCATTCTGCATAGCGCATCATGGGCCGTAATTTCAAAAAAGAGGAGCCAAAGTAGCTGCGTAGAGCTTTCATCCTGCAATGCAGCGGGCAATTCCCACTGGAGAATAGACTTCTTGCACGAATTAACACCCTCTGATCAAGATAGGCTAATTAACGATCATTTCGTAGGTTGGGTTGAGGTACGAAACCCAACAGCAGCAAGGCTTGCAGTGATCGAGTTGGGTTTCGCAAAGCTCAACCCAACCTACGGAACAACCCAGTGTTTGAGTGTTTTTTCAGTCAATCAGGGATCTGGGAGCGGGATTTTGGATGAGGTTCTTGATTGATGCAAGAGGTCTATTGGGTCAAAGTCGCGAAGTCAGTCGTCGTAACAAGGGGCTTAAGCTCCTTGCTGCCTAACGATCTGGTGACGGTAACAATCATTTGATTTGACCAATCAAAATAAGCTTGGCGCGCTACTAGGACGTTTTCAAGGCCGTAATCGGGTCGAGCTGGGCCGCTTGGCGAGCTGGAACCACCCCAAAAACCAGACCGATCGCACCGGAAATAGCCGTGACTACTACCACGACCGGCACAGGAACGGTGGGCTTGAAAGGAGTCAAGGTTCCGATCAGGGCCATGCCGCCCGCGCCCAGGGAAATGCCCACGACACCACCAGCCACGGACAAGATCGTGGCTTCAATTAAAAACTGCTGCAAGATGGCCTGGGGTGGAGCGCCGATCGCCTTGCGGAGACCAATTTCTTGGGTGCGCTCGGCAACGGAAACCAGCATGATATTCATGATCCCAATGCCGCCCACCAACAAGGAAATCCCCGCAATCAAGGTGAGCATTGTTCCCAACGCGCTAGTAATTTGCCCCAACAAGTCCTGAATGGATTTATTCGCCACCACTAAGAAATCCTGTTTGCCATGTAAGCGCGTCAATAGATTCGTGACTTGAAAAGCAGCCGATCGAATCTGGGCTTGGTCGCGGGCGGTGATCTCAATTTCATCGATCAGCAGGCCTTGGGGGACTCGTCGTCCCACGACTTGATGGGCCATGGTTGTGATTGGAATAAAGGCATTGGCATCGGGATTCACACCGAGAAATGCACCTTTTCTTTGGATGATGCCAATGATCTGAAAGCTCTGATTGTTAATTTGAATTTCTTGGCCGATCGGGTTGGTGCGATCGAACAGTTTCCGGGCCAGCTCTCCGCCCAACACCGCCACCTTGCGATCCTGACGTTGGGCGGCCTCGTCCCAAAAAATCCCCTGGGCCATGCGAATATTCCGCACCTTGAGAAAGGCGGGAGTGACTCCCTGCACCGTTGCCGTCACGGTGCGACTGCGATGGCCGATCACCAAGGAACTCGAAATCGTCGGTGACACCCATTGGACAGCGGGCGCTTGGGTGGCGATCAAGTCAGCTTCGGACAACAGCAAGCGCGGCACTTCACCGGTCAGTTCCTTGCTTTGTTGCTCACTCAAAAAAACGTATAGGGAGTTCGCACCCAAGGATTCCACCTGGGCGGCCGTGAAATGTTGGGCCCCCCGACCCAGCCCCGCAGTGGCCACCACCGAAGCATTACCAATCACGATGCCCAGCATGGTCAGCAGGCTCCGCATTCGATGGCTGACCAAGGTGCCGATCGCCATGTTGAAGGTGTCTAGAGGGTTCATTAGAAGCCGCTTCCTTCGGGATTATCAACACCCGGAATTACTTGGTTGATCGGAGGACTCAGCAGGACGCGATCGCCCGCTTGCAGACCCGATCGCACCTGGGCTTGGCTGCCACTTTCTGCGCCAATTTCCACGGTTTGGAAGCGTGCTTCCTGGTTCGGCACCACCCGCCATACGCCCTTGCGGCCATCCTTTTGGGTGACAAGGGCCGCGAGCGGCACCACCAACGCATTCCGAATCGGCTGGCCCAAAAACCCTAACTTGACGTTCATGCCGGCTTTTAAGATGTCCAGTCCCGTTTGCAAGGAAACTTTGATGCGAAAGGTGGTGACGTTGTTCTCCGGCACAGCCCGGGGTGCAATGCGATTGACCCGCCCCTGAAACGTGCGATCGGGATAGCTGTCGCTACGAATTTCGACGGCTTGGCCCTGGCGAATTTGGCCGATGGTGGTTTCGGGAATTTTGGCTTCGACTTCTAAACCACTGAAGAGTTCGGCAATGGCGGCGGAGGTGGCCCCGTCACTGCTGGATGCGGTGGTGGTGGGTGCCACAAAATCCCCCACATCGGCAAATCGGCGAGTGATGACTCCTTCAAAGGGCGATCGAATCAGCGTGTTTTGTAGCTGGATTCGCACGACTTGCAGTTGCGATCGCGCCTCAGCCACCTGCGCGCGGGCTTGGGCAATTTCCTCGGTGCGAAACCCTTGGCGCTGCTTGTGGAATTCCTGCTCGGCGGTGGCCAAGCTGGCTTTAGCCTGTTCAACGGTGGCGCGGGCGTTGCGGGCTTCCGTCAAAGTCTCATCCAAGGCATCTTGACTCAGTACGCCTTCGGTGGCCAAAAGTTGGCGGCGCTGCAGTTTTTGGGTGGCTAATTGCCACTTTCCTTCGGCCTCTTGCAACTGGGCTTGCTGCCGTTGCACCTCAGCTTGGGCCTTGGTGATGTCTTCAGGGCGATTTCCCGCTAATTTCAGTTGCAGTTCCGCCTGCGATCGCGCCAGGCCCGCTTGAGATTGTTTGACCTGCGCTTGTAGTTGCTCGCTGTCCATTTGGGCCACCACTTGCCCGGGCCGCACTCGATCGCCCTCGCGCACAAACAAGGCCGCCACCTTGCCGGCCTCCTTGGGGGCCAAGTTGACCTTACGCAGGGGCTGCACCACCCCATTGGCCTGGACTTGCACCACCAAATCTTGCCGCCGAACCAGGGTCGTGTCCTGGGTAAGATCCACCTTGGGGGCAGGTGCTGGGTGAGGGATCACCAGGGCGATCGCGCCCAAAAGGCCCAGAGCACCGAGGCCCCCAGCCCATAGCCGCCATTGCTGAAGCTTGAACCGAATTGCAGGTTGCATCGACGTTGCCCAAACCGGGATCAAATGCCACCCCATCACTCTAAAAAATCGCTCCCACGGCGACGACTGCCGCCGGTCATCAGTGCCCATGACTAGAGTCACGATTTCCCACCGGTTGCCGTATTTCCCACCGGTTGTCGTATTTCCCACCGGCTGCTGTCAGGGGAGGATTGCCGGAAATTCCCCGCTAGCGCAACGGGCCGGCCGCTTGGTATAAGCACCTTGTCTATACCGATGTGAATCACAGCAAACACAATGGCAAAAACCCTCTGGATGTTCCCGGGCCAAGGCTCCCAAGCCGTTGGCATGACTGCCGACCTGCTCGACTCGCCGGCCGCCCAAGCGAAGTTGGCGATCGCGGATGAAATTTTGGGTTGGTCGGTGGCGGAGGTCTGCAACGGTGACGAGGCGCAACTCTCCCAAACCCAATACACCCAGCCTTGCCTATACGCGATCGAGGCGATCTTGGTTGATGCGCTGAAAGCCGCCGGTCAGATGCCTGATTGGGTGGCAGGTCACAGTCTGGGGGAATACGTGGCCCTCTACGCGGCCGGGGCCTTCAGCTTTGAAACGGGTCTGAAGTTGGTGAAGCGGCGGGCGGAGTTGATGCAAGCGGCTTCCGGCGGCAAAATGGCGGCCATGATTGGGTTCAACCGTCCGGCCCTAACCGAGGCGATCGCCGCTACCGAGGGTGTGGTGCTGGCCAACGACAACAGCGATGCCCAAGTGGTAATTTCCGGAACGCCCGAGGCGGTGGATGCGATCCTGGGCAGCGTCAAAGCCAAGCGGGCTGTGCCCTTGGCCGTGTCCGGCGCGTTCCACTCGCCCTACATGGCGGAAGCATCGGCGGAATTTAACGAAATTTTGGCGGCCACGGATTTTGCGGACACGGCGATCGGGGTGCTCTCCAACACTGACCCCACCCCGGAAACCAGCGGCGCGGCTTTGAAAGAACGGCTCTCGAAGCAGATGACCGGTTCGGTGCGCTGGCGGGAAACGATGGTGATGTTGAACCAGGTGGCCTGCACGGAGGCGATCGAGGTGGGGCCGGGCAAGGTGCTGACGGGTTTGCTGAAGCGTGCCTGCCCCAACACCGCCCTGGTCAACATTGCCGCCCTCGCCGACATCGCTTAAATCTGCTTGCTGGTGACGTGATGGAGTGATCGCTAGTTATTCATAACAATCAATGGCAACTGGCGATCGATTCCATCAAAATGGGTATTAATCCAGTGAAAAAGTTCATCATCAACGCTTTATTTAAAAGAAGTTCTACAACAGCCTGTAGGGTGGGCACTGTCCACCTAATAATTGCTTCATAGCATCTGCAATACGGCGTACTAACCGTTTTAGGTAAAAACTGTAAAAGCTCTACAACTGATGAAAGTAATTTATCTAACCCATGTTATTCAGTTTCTTCTGAATCTCTTTGCCCAAGCTCAAGATGATGTTCTGCTTTTGAAGCTGTCCGATGGTCGCGAATTTGTGTTGACCTCCGTTGAGCGACTGCAAAATTCGGCCGAGGATTTGACCACGGAGGTTCAGCAAATTACTCAAAATCCAGAACTGATGGCCCTGTTGCAAGAGCGCAAGACGGATCGATCGCGCTTGAGTTTGGCGGATGCTTACGATCGCCTGGGTCTAGAACAGCCCGAGTCATAAGCTGAGATTCATGAATGATTTTCTAAGGCGACGAGAGCGGTATATGCGTGATAGTTTGGCGGTGCGTTTAGGTGGCATTGCGGCAAATTTGGCGCGGGTCAAATCCTTTGGTAAAAACCCTGATCATGGGCAGCTTATTTCTAGTTTGCTGCGGGAAAGTGGTTGGTTTATTGAATGGGCAGCCCACGAGACCGATTTACCGGTGCCGATCGAGCTGGTGGCAATTCAGCGGCAGATTGTTCAGTGGTTAGCCGATTGGCCGGTGCTGTGGCCAAATGCCGATCGCCGTCAGGTTGTGTTGGAGCGATCGAGCCTGTGGAGTCAATGGATTTTGGAGCGATCGGGCCTGTTGGACTAGGGGAATGGTCACCAAGCTGAACGATGGTTTTGAGCGATCGGCGGCCGAGCGTTCCGTGAGACTTCGTAAAGGTTCGTTGCAACTCGGGCCAGCAAAACCTAAAAACTTGTCAACAAATCTAACCAAAATAAGGGGATCAACCTAGCGTAAAGGCAGAACGCCATTCCTGCGAGGTGCGTTATGACCGTTACCAACGATCGCGAACTCGAAGCCCTAATTGCGCGGGTCAAAGCCGCACAGCGCACCTATGCCACCTTCAGTCAAGAGCAGGTGGATCTGATCTTCAAAAAAGCAGCCTTGGCGGCCAACGCGGCCCGCATCCCCCTGGCCAAGCTGGCGGTAACCGAAACGAGAATGGGAACGATCGAGGACAAAGTGATCAAAAATCACTTCGCCTCGGAATTCATCTACAACAAATACAAAGCCGATAAAACCTGCGGGGTGATCGAAGAGGACAAGGCCTTTGGCATTCAGCGAATTGCCGAACCCGTGGGGATTTTGGCGGGAATTGTGCCCACCACGAATCCCACTTCGACGGCGATTTTTAAGGCCTTGATTGCCCTGAAAACCCGCAATGCGATTATCTTTTCGCCCCACCCCCGGGCCAAGGACTGCACGATCGAGGCGGCGCGGGTGATTTTGCAAGCGGCCGTGGAAGCCGGGGCCCCGCCGGACATCATCGGCTGGATTGATCAGCCCACCGTGCCCCTGTCGCAGCAGTTGATGCAGCACCCGGATGTGAATCTGATTTTGGCCACGGGCGGGCCGGGCATGGTGCGGGCGGCCTACTCGTCCGGTCATCCCTCCTTAGGTGTGGGCGCGGGGAACACGCCGGCCCTAATTGACGAAACGGCGCACCTAAAAATGGCCGTGTCGTCGATTATTCTCAGCAAAACCTTTGACAACGGCATGATCTGCGCCAGCGAGCAATCGGTGGTGGTGGTGGATGCGGTCTACGAGCAGGTGAAGCAGGAGTTTCGCGATCGGGGAGCCTATTTCCTGGATCCCGAAGAGAAAGTCCGCATGGGCGCGCAAATCCTAATTGATGGGCGGTTGAACCCGAACATCGTGGGCCAATCGGTGGAACAGATCGCGGCGATGGCGGAGATTCAACTGCCGCCGGGCACGCGCCTGATCGTCGGGGAAGCGAGCGTGGTGGGGCCAGAGGAACCGTTCTCCTACGAGAAGCTGTCGCCGGTGCTGGCCATGTATCGGGCGGCGGATTTTGCCCAGGCGGTGGAACTGAGTGAGTCGTTGGTGATGTTTGCCGGGCGGGGCCACACGGCGGTGCTCTACACGTCGCCAGACAACCGCGATCGGATCAAACGATTTGAGGATCAGGTGCAAACGGCGCGGGTGCTGATTAACACGCCCTCGTCTCAAGGGGCGATCGGGGATATCTATAATTTCCGGCTGGATCCGTCCCTCACTCTCGGTTGCGGCACTTGGGGCGGCAACTCGATCAGCGAGAACGTGGAGCCGCGCCACCTGCTGAACATCAAAACCGTGGCGGAACGACGGGAAAATATGCTCTGGTTCCGGATTCCGCCAAAAATTTACTTTAAATACGGCTCGCTGCCGGTGGCGCTGCGGGAGTTGGCCGGGCGCGATCGGGCGTTCATCATCACCGACAAACCCCTTTACAACCTGGGGATCACGGCGGGTCTGGAAAGCGTCCTGGATGATGTTGGACTGAAGTACGACACCTTTTACGATGTGGAGCCGGATCCTTGCCTGGGAACGGTGAACCGGATTTTGGAACAGATGCGATCGTTCAACCCGGACACGATCATCGCGATCGGGGGCGGTTCCCCGATGGACGCGGCCAAGATTGCCTGGTTGCTGTACGAGCATCCCGAAATTGAGTTTGAGGGGCTGTCGATGCGGTTCATGGACATCCGCAAGCGGGTGTATGAGCTGCCGCCTTTGGGCCAGAAGGCAATCCTAGTGGCGATTCCCACCACCTCGGGCACGGGGTCGGAGGTCACGCCCTTTGCGGTGGTGACGGACGAGCGCACGGGGATCAAGTACCCCCTGGCGGACTACGCCCTCACGCCGACCATGGCCATTTGCGATCCGCAATTGGTGCTGGATATGCCCAAGTCCCTGACGGCTTTTGGGGGCGTTGATGCCTTGACCCACGCCCTGGAGTCCTACGTGTCGGTGTTGGCTTCGGAGTTCACGAACGGTGAGGCCCTGGAGGCAATTCGGCTGATTTTCAAATATCTGCCCTCGGCCTATGAGCATGGGGCGGCGGATCCGAAGGCGCGGGAAAAGATGCACTACGCGGCGACGATGGCGGGGATGGCCTTTGCCAATGGCTTTTTGGGCATTTGCCACTCGATCGCCCACCAAATTGGCGGCGCGTTCCACATTCCCCACGGTCTAGCCAATGCGCTGTTGATTTCCCACGTGATTCGCTACAACGCGACGGATGCGCCCTTTAAGCAGGCGGCGTTCCCGCAATACAAGTATCCGAATGCGAAGTGGCGCTATGCCCGGATTGCGGACTATTTGAATTTGGGGGGGACGACGGAGGACGAGAAGATCGATCGGCTGATTGGGGCGATCGAGGCACTGAAGCAGCAGGTGGGAATTCCCGGATCGATTCGGGAAGCCACGTCAATTAGCGAGGCGGAGTTTTTGGCGAAGTTGGACGATGTGGCCGATCGCGCCTTTGACGATCAATGCACGGTGTCCAATCCCCGTTACCCGATGATCAGCGAGCTGAAAACGCTGTTGTTGCGGGCCTATCACGGAGATTCGCCGCTGTTGTCGGCTCCGGAAGCGCCGGAACCGGTGACGACTCCCTAGGGCCTGGTTAAGCCGTCGCTCGCGAGTGGTTCGATCGGGGCTTGATCGTCCCGATCGAACGCTTCGGCCGTTTTGGGGTGATTCATGTCTTGGCGGCCATCAGTCTTCTGATCACCAGTCCCCTGATCAGCAAAGTCCTCGACAGGTTGATTGGGTTGCCGATCCCCCAGCACTGCCACATGGGTTGCTTGCGGTTGGGCTGGATCGGCGATCGCGAGTCGAACCGGTAACTTCAGCGTAAACGTCGTTCCCCAATTGCCCGATTCACAATCGATCGTGCCGCCGTGCTTTTCCACAATCACCTGCTGGGCGATCGCCAGACCCATGCCCGAGCCTTTGCCCACGGGTTTGGTTGTGTAAAACAACTCAAAAATCCGCGATTGCTCACTGACGGGAATGCCCAAGCCGCTGTCGGTGATCGCCAAACTGACCCAATCCGGGTCAAGGGTGCGAGTGGCGAGCTTCAGGGTCAGGGGCCGATCGGGTCGTTGGCGGAAGGCCTCATCGATCGCATCGATCGCGTTCGTCAAAATGTGCATTAATACCTGATTGAGCTGGCCCGCATAGCACTCGATCGGGGGCAAAGGCCCGTAGTCCAACTGCACCACAATGGCAGGGCGGTGAGCTTGGGCACAGAGGCGCGACCCCAAAATGGTGAGCACGCTGTCCAGGCTTTGGGGCAAGTTGATCGCCTTCACCTCCGCCTCATCTAAACGGGCAAACAACCGCAACGACAGAACGATCGCCCGGATGCGTTCCGCGCCCGATCGCATGGAAGCCATCAGTTGCGGCAAATCTTCCCGCACAAACTCCAAATCCAACTGTTCCACGAGCGATCGAATCTCTGGACTGTGGGGGCCATGACCCGCCTCATACAGCGTCAGCAACTCCAGCAGATGGCTCACGCCCTCCGTGACGTGGATTAGGTTGCCATAGATAAAACTGGTGGGGTTATTGATTTCGTGGGCTACCCCTGCCACCACTTGCCCCAAGAGCGACATTTTTTCTGTTTGGATCAGTTGCGCTTGGGTGCGGCGCAAATCCATCAGAGTTCTGTAAAGGGTGCGGGCTTGGGAACTGGCCAAATCCGCCGCGTCCGCCAACTCCTGATTGCGCTCGGCCACCCGCTCAATCAACGTATCGAGGGCTTGGGCCAAGGATCCCACTTCGTCTTGGCTGGTGATGCCCACCCGTTGGCTGAAGTCGCCGGTTTCCGCCACCCCTTGGGCCACCGTGGCCGCCCGCACCAGGGGATTGACGATCGCCCGCGTGACCCGCATTGCAATCACCCCCGCCACCGCCGCCGACAGCAACAGGCTCAGGATCACAATGCCCTTTTCCAGACCTTGGGCCTCTTCGAGCAAAACTTCCGCCTGTTCCGCTTGGCCATGGGCCGTCGTCACCAGCCGGGCCAGGGTGCGATCGGCCCCGGCCAGCGCTTTCCACTCCAGGGCCTCCGCTGCCTCTTTGGCTTCCTTTTGGGCGGCCGATTGGTTGGCCTCGTTCGCCTGCTGCATCAGCACTTGCTGATTGGCATATTCCTGAAGATCCGCCACGCTTTGATTGGCCAGGTGCAACAGGCGATCGGGGCGATCGGCCAGCCATTGGGGATTTTGCTTGAGATAGGCGGTTAGCTCGTTGGCTAAGTCGCGGGCTGCTTGGATGGCCGCGATCGCGTCCTGCTGAAACAGTTGCCGTTGTGCTGCGGGAATTTCATCATCCCCCGCTTCATCAATGGCGAGGCGAGCTGCCTGCAAGTTGCTGCGTAAATCACTGAGTAATTGAACTTGTGTGGTTGCGTCGTGCAGTTGAGCTACCCCGCGCCCTTGGAAATGATCCGCCAGGGCGATGCCTGCCAAGGAGCCAACGACCCCCGTGGCGATCGCCAAAACATAGCCCAACGCAATCTTTTGGCTGAAGTGCCAATTGCTGATGCGTTGTTGCCAATAGCCGATCCAGCGCGATCGCCCCTTGATCTTGATCTTCATCGTGGAGTGGGACATCGCTGCCGTCGAGTGAGGAGAGGGCAGTGGAAAATTCATTGATTGTGAATTTTAGGGCAGCTCCAACCGCAACAGCCCTACGCCGTGGGCTGATTATGTTTGCTTGTAACCTCAATGGATTGATGCAAACCCTGAAAGATGGATAAATTTAACGATTCATGAGGGATGAAACGTGAATTCACTATCTTTTTTGTGTCATTTTAAAAGGCCAAGGCAGCCGTCAAAGTCGATCCCAATTTATCAGGTGCTCCCTTGAAATGGCATTAAGAAATGCAATCAGGAATCAACAAGATAATCCGTGAGTTGACTTTCTGAGCAAGTGCGATCAACGACTTGATCGATATACAAATGTCCGTATTTGAATGTTTTAAAAGTCGCAAATTTTACCAAATTTCGACCCTGAAAACCGCAACTCTGGTGACCTTGAGTGGGTTGTTGCCACCGCAACCGAAATGTCCCGTCCTGATCACCCGGCTCTCTTTTCGATTCTCGGGGGGCATGGCGCTGGGTGGAGTCTGTGGACTGAGTGAAAAAGCTTCGCTTCGGTTGGGGTTCGGTGGCCCCACCCCCCCGCGTCTCGGTCGGTAGGCAGTAGGATTAAAAATGATTTTGTAATCGATGCAATACAACCTTGAAGCTTTCAGGCCGCCCAACCGTGCTAAACGCTCTCATTGCTGACTTTCGCATCATCTTCGATCGTGACCCCGCCGCCCGCAATTGGCTAGAGGTGCTTTTTTGCTATCCGGGGTTGCAAGCGTTGATGCTCCATCGGCTGGCCCATTGGCTGCAACAGCACCAATTACCCTTTGTGCCTCGGCTGATTTCCCACATTGGACGACTACTGACCGGGATTGAAATTCACCCGGGCGCAACGATCGGGCAAGGTGTGTTTATCGATCACGGCATGGGCGTTGTGATTGGTGAAACGGCGATTGTGGGCGACTATTGCTTGATTTACCAAGGCGTGACCTTGGGGGGCACGGGCAAGGAAAGCGGCAAGCGCCACCCCACCTTGGGTGACAACGTGGTGGTGGGAGCTGGGGCCAAGGTGCTCGGCAACCTGAATATTGGCGAAAACGTGCGCATTGGGGCTGGTTCCGTGGTTTTGCGGGATGTGCCTGCCGATTGCACGGTGGTGGGTGTGCCTGGTCGTGTGGTCTATCGATCGGGTGTGCGGGTGGATCCACTGGAGCATGGCAAGCTGCCGGACTCGGAAGCCCAGGCGATTCGGGCCCTGCTCGATCGCATCGAAACCCTGGAGCGGCGGATTGAGGAAATGGAAGCGGAACGGGCCCAAGTGCCGGTGGCCGTGGGTGCGCCGGAGCGCCCTTGCGAAGACTTGACCCTTTGCGATTGGGAACGGATTGCCAAGGTGGCCGCGGAGGTGACGGCGGCCCAACGCCAACTGGGCCAACTCAATCTTGTGAGTGGTGATGACCCGGCGGGAAAGCGCTGCCGGTTGAGCGATCGGGCCTTGGAAGAGTTCTTTGATGGGGCTGGGATTTAGGGCTGATCATCAGTCTGAATCATTGGGCTAGATCACCAGGAATCTTGCTGTTGTTGGGTTTCGTACCTCAACCCAACCTACAAGACTGGGCTAGTTACTGGGCTGATGTTCATCGCGCCGGGGCCGAATGCCGTCTGGCTGGTGGTCTTGCGCCTTGCTGATTTGCGCCTTGCTGATTTGCGCCTTGCTGATTTGCGCCTTGCTGATTTGCGCCTTGCTTAGGAGATCTAGTGGGGCGGCGGGGTTAGCAGGGGAAGTTCGATCGTGAAGCAACTGCCCACTCCCACTTCGCTGACCACATCCACACAGCCCTGGTGCAGTTCCACAATTTGCTTCACCAGTGCCAAACCCAATCCCGTGCCGTCATATTGGCGATTCAGGGCCCCGTCCACTTGGATGAAGGGTTGAAAGAGCTTGGGTAAATTTTCGGCGGCAATGCCAATCCCGGTGTCGGCTACGGCAATGCGCACGAAGGTTGTGGGTTGGTTGGCGGGTGCGGTGGGGGCTGGGGGCTGTTTCACCAGGCCGTGGAGATGCATTTTGGACGAAAAGCGCGATCGCACTAATTCCGAGGCGGTGGTTAATGATTCGCTGGTCACGGCGATCGAAAGGGTAATTTTGCCCCCTTCCGGCGTGAACTTCACCGCATTGCTCAGCAAATTAATCAACACCTGGCGCAGTCGTCGTTCATCGGCCCAAAGATTTGGCAAGTCTTCCGGGCTGTTGAGGTTCAGTTCAATCCGCTTTTTCGTGGCCTGCTGTTGAATGAAAACCAGGCTCGATCGACACATGGGCACCAAGTCCGTAATTGACCAATCCAACTCCATTTGGCCGGACTCAATCTTGGCCATGTCCAAAATGTCGTTAATGAGTTCCAGCAGGTGTGTGCCGCTTTGGTCGATCGTCCTGAGCGCATAGTCTTGCTGGGGTGTAATTGGCCCAAAAATTTCCTCTTGCAGGCTTTCGGCCATCCCCAAAATGGCATTCAGCGGTGTGCGCAATTCGTGGCTCATATTGGCCATGAACTCATCTTTTAAGCGCGTTGCTCGCAACAGTTGTTGATTTGTTCGCTGCAACTGTAATTCCGCCGCTTGGCGATCGGTAATGTCTTGATAGATGCCCAAAACCCCAATCACCGTTCCTGACGAATCCCGGAGCGGAACCTTGTTGGTTTCAGCCTGGATTGTGGAGCCATCCAATTGCTTTTGGGATTCGATGAAATGGAGTTTGGCCACACCAGACTCAATCACTTCCCGATCGTTTGCTCGGTATAGCTCGGCTTCGCTGACTCCCCAGGGCAAGTCGTAATCCGTCTTGCCCACGATCGCCTCCGGTGAAGGCAGCCCCGCCGCCGCCGCAAAGTTTTGGTTGCACCCCAGGTAAACCGAATTGCGATCTTTCCAAAACACAAAGAGCGGAAATGTGTTCAAAACCGTTTGCAAAAATTGCTGCGATTCCTGAAGCGCTTTGCGGGTTTGTTTGCCCTCAGTCACATTCCGAAACATGCTGCGAATGGCGATCGGTTTTCCCCCTTGAAAATCGCAATTGGCATTTCCTTCCAACAAAATTTCCTGGCCATCTTTGCTGAGGAAGCGAGTTTCAATGTCTAAAGAAGCTTCCCCGGCGCAAAGGCGATCTAAATATTGGCGGTAGTCTTCTAAGTCCGCAGGATGGACAACCTGAAAGATCGATAGATCGCTTAAATCTTCATCGCCATAGCCCAAGGTTTCTTTCCAAACCCGGTTGACCAATAAAATTTGCCCTTGGGGATCAATTCGTTGAATTAAATCCGTTGCATTGTCGAACAAATCCCTCAGTTGTGCTTCTTGAGCTTGCAGTTCCAAGGTGCGCTGCAATACCCTCGCTTCCAAGTCTTGGTTCAGTTGCTCCAAGGCATCGTTGGCCTGTTTGCGCTGAAGTTCGGCCCCTGCCCGGGAGGCCAACACCCGCAAAAGGCCCATGGCTTGTTGGCGTTTTTCTTCAGAAAAGGGTTGTTGATCGAGGATGCAAAGACTGCCGATCGCCCGTCCTTGATCATCCTGTAAGGCAACGCCCAACAGCCCATTCACTGCTCCAGGAAAGAGGGAACGGGAAATGAAAAAACAGGACTGTCCGTCAGTTTCACAATAGAGTTCGCCATACTCCAAAATGTAGAAACAGGGTGTGTTTTCCAAGTCCAAATCGAAATCATCGCCCAGTTGACCATCAACCCAAACACCGAGGGTTTGTAATCGATCGCCCCGTAACTCCGTGGCCACCACATAATCCACATCCAGGGCTTCCGCAATATGCCGCACCAAGTTGGGGAAAAACTGTGCTCCAGTCACCGTGGCTGTGCCTTCAATTACTTGATGCAAAGCTTTTTCGGCCTGTTCTCGGGCCATTTCTGCCAAATGTTGATCGGTAATATCCTGCACTGTTCCTTGGGAATAAAGGGGCTTTCCATCCTCGGCATAGATTGTTTCGCATTGTTCATGAACATATTTAATCCGTCCATCTGTCAACAGTAACCGATGAGTGATGGAATAGGGTTCGTGGTCAGCTAAATGGCGTTCATAGGCTTGATCGACCATTTCCCGATCGTCAGGATGGATGGTGGCCATGAAGGCTTCATAGGATGCATCAAATTGTTGTGCATCCACTTCAAAAATCTCAAAAACTTGATCAGACCAATAGAGCTTGTTGCTTCGTAAATCTATTTGCCAATTGCCGAGCTTGGCAATCCGCTGGGACTCTTGCAGGCGATCGCTCAGTTGGCGCAGGTTCTGTTCCGCGGCCTTGCGATCGCTGATATCCGTGACGAATCCCTCTAAAAACAGCAATTTTCCTTCATCGGAATAAACACCGCTACCCCGCTCCCAAACCCACTTTTCTTGCGCGGATTTGGTAAGGATGCGATATTCGCATTCATAGGGTTCCTGTTTTTGGATGGCAGCCTGGACGGTTTGCCAAACGCGATCGGTATCTTCGGGATGAATTTCTTGACCGCAACTGGTGGTGCGATCGACCAAATATTCACGAGTTTCATAGCCCGTAATGGCCGTTACCCCATCGCTAACAAAAAGCGCGGTGTATTCAGGATTATTAGCCACCCGATAAACATAGCCGGGCAAATTGGCCACCAGGGTCGAAAGACTTTTTTCCTGTTCTGCTAGGGCCAGTTCCACCTGTTTACGAGCCGTAATATCAACCCCTACGCCCAAAACGCCATATTCACCCTTGGCGGGCAGAAAAATCGGTGACTTGTGCCATTGCAGCCATTGAATATCTGAATTTGTTTCAGATGGATCATCAACTTGGCCGTTGCAAGAATCTGCCCCAGAAGAACCAGCAGCCCCCGGTAAAGTGATTTCCAAGACAGTTTCTAAGACGTTGGTTCCTAAGTCAGTTTCTGGGGAAGCATCGAGGAGGGCATCGTCCTGTTCCACTGAGGCGATCGAGCCTGGTTGAGCAATTTTGCGGCGAACCACCATTTCCTCGGGCAAGAAGAGTTCTTGGCGATTTTCAATCACGAAGCGATTCTCGCTCAAGAACCGAGCAGTGGCTTCCGATGGCCCTAGTAGTTCTTCGTCAGTTTTATTCAGCAGTTCATCAACGGTGGTTCCGTAATAGTCCGCCATGGCTTGATTGGCGAGCACATACCGACCCTCCCAATCTTTGACGAAGATCAAATTGGGATTGTTGTCAATGACGGATCGTAAAAAAACCTGTTGACGATTAATAAAATCACGACTAAGGCGTAGGGAAATTTTTGATTTAATACGTTCTTGGTTTTCGCGATGTAGCTCCCCGATCGCCTCCTGAAGCTGGTTCGTTCGAGATTGAATAATGCTATTTAAGCTGTTTTGAACATTGTGAATGGAAGACTGCACTTCCTTCAAGAAATGTACATTTTTCAGCACGCCCACCCGAATGGCCTGGCAACCATCATCAATGAACGTTTCCGAGAGCAACATGCTGAGGGCTGACCGATCGGGCTGTTGGATGGCTAATTCCACATCCCGGCGGTGATAGGGTTGCTGAAGATCGGAAGCGATCGGGGCTTGTTGTTGCACCCAGCGGGTCAAAGCGGGCTGACCCAGGGTGGTGATGGGTTGCCCTTGCAGGTTTTGCTGCTCGATCGCGCAAATGGCCTTCAGCGCATCATTCGTAAACAGTAATTGACCACTGGAATCAGCCACATAGACACCATCGGGCAAACTTTGAACCGTATGATTTAGCCACTGTAATTGGCGTTGTTGCTGATAGGTTTGCCAGCTTTTTTGCAAGGTGATGGGCAATAGTTTGAGATAGGCTCCGGCGGCATCTTTCACCACATAATCGGCCGCGCCCTGTTGCACCAGCGCCAGGGCCAAATCTGCGGCATCCGCTGGAACCATCACCAGCCAGAGAACCGCCTGGGCTTCCAGGAGCTGCAAGAGTTCCCGAAAGCTGGGCGCGGCTTGGTCGAGGAGGTCGGGTTGATCCTGTGCGATCGGGGTTACGGGGCGATCGCTGGGCTGGTGGCTGCGATCAAAAAAGTCCTCAGGCTTGTTGGCGGGACGGCTTTCAACTCCTGCCGACGGTTCCAAGACCGCCTCGATCGGGGGAATCGCACAGCCATTTAGCAGCACCATCTCCACCGGTTGCCGACGCAAATGGGCGATCGCCGCTTGTATGGAAGCCACCACATGCCCTTCACCCAGCCAGGGCCAGCGCTGAAAACAGTGAGCAAATTTTAACTGATCCGTTTCATCAGGTTCCAAGACCAATAATTGGCCCAAAAAGGGTGATGCATTAGCCGCAGCAACGTTGGTCATTGGATGTAAAGAACGCGGGGATCCATTCCCTTAAACACTGAATCACCATCGGCCGAGCGTTGATCCAGAACCCAGAACGCCAATTTGCAAGATACCTAAAAGGGTTTGAACATCAGGCTTGGATAATGACTGAGAACCATGACTTGATCATCACAAAATGATCGAAATTGGCCCCATGAGTGCTTGACTGATCCTTCAGTATTGACTGATCTGGCTAGCTGGGCGGTCTGTTGATCGAGGATACTAAATTTTTCAGTCAACAGAATTTTCTCACGTCTTGAACAAAACGAATCTATATTGTCGATCTAATTTAAGCTTAGGTTAAATTTACGTGAATTCGGGTTAAGCAGGGAGTTCAATGCCTAGTGTCGCTAGGTCAAGAGTGGGCTTCTTGGGCTGATGGCAGTAAGCAATCAGCCCACTGAGCAAATGCACAAAGCCACTGACTGGACTGCG
>NZ_JAZAQF010000039.1:0-443 GCF_043235035.1 Limnothrix redekei LRLZ20PSL1
GGCACCGCCCTTGCGGCCCTTAAAACCCTTGGCGAGCAGGAACATCTCGACCGATTCCGAGCGGGACGAGGCCGGCTTGATGTGCAGCACCTGGCGGAAATTCTGCTTCAGCATGTTGAGCAGATCCTTCTCCGTGCCGCCCTGGAAGGTCTTGGCCAAGAAGTGTCCGCCCTCGGCCAGAACCTCGACGGCAAAATGTGCCGCGACTTCGCACAGATGCATGGTGCGCAGATGGTCGGTCTTCTGGTGGCCCGTGGTGGGCGCCGCCATGTCCGAGATGACAAGGTTCGGCGTGCCGCCAACGCCTTCGATCAGCTGGCGCGGAGCGTCCGGATCGAGAAAGTCGAGCTGCAGGATCTTCACGCCCGGTATCGGGGCCATTTCCAGAAAGTCGATCGCCGCGACGCGGATATCCTCATCCGTCGAATCGGTGACCTTGGCGG
>NZ_JAZAQF010000054.1:0-815 GCF_043235035.1 Limnothrix redekei LRLZ20PSL1
GTTGTGGCAGCTGCTGCCATGGTAAACGCCTGGGCCGAAGGTGAAGCGGAAGAGCCAAACTGGACAATGGTTCCTGCCCCTCTTAGGTCATAGTCGCAGGCCCAGCTTACACCCGTGGTTTGCCTAACGATGTTAATTTGACCGCCTGTTAGCTCTAAACGGTTCGCATCATTACCGTTGTTAAGGCGCATGGTGGGATTACTACTTGCACTACCGATTGTCGCAACATTAAGAGTTCCACTAGACATGGCAAAAAGGCAAATGGGGCCTGTTTGATTCCACTCAAACCTGCCAGCAATGTCCACTGTTCCACCATCAATGATAAACTGTGGCAGGTTTGCACCAGATGAATTTTGGATTGTTAATGCGTTCCCAGAGCTAGTGCCTACATTGTAGTTACCAGCAGAAAAACGCATGTACCCATCGTATGAAATAGAATAGTTACCACCATGGATAGTCACGTTTGAGTTGTTTAACCACAACCCAGCATTTGCTGGAACTGACAAGCCAGATACATTAGGTCCCTGGGTTGCCCAGGTAGCTGTACCACTAATTTTTAGGGTGCCACTTGTGAGGGTAATATGGCGTGTGGTTGCAGAGGTAGCTGCTGCGTCAGCAACCGTAGGCGTAGCGTTGAGAACCATTTCTAATATGGTTTCGTAACCCATTCCAGTACCCGCACCAGATGAATTTGTTTTATTTATTGTTATGCCATTGGTATTGCCACTCAGGTCAAGGGTAGAACCAGCAGCCACCGGAGCGGTTTGCGCCCGATCGATTTCCGGTGGTGACCTATTTGGCTCGGGAAGATTTTG
>NZ_JAZAQF010000087.1:0-440 GCF_043235035.1 Limnothrix redekei LRLZ20PSL1
TTGCTTGCCGTTGTGGATACGACCATTTTTAACCGTGTGGCTGGATTGGCACTGGGGGCAAGCAGGCATGAACTGGAGCGGTGAATGACTGCTGCTAGACTAGCATCATTACTTCACAGGCACTACCGAATTATCAACCCCACCAGCTCAAGAATTTCCAACAACCGCTCAATCATCATGGTCAATTTTTAAAAGCGGAGCAGAATTTTCAGAACGATCACAGTTCACAAAGGAAGGTTTCTAAAAGGTTTCAATCATTAGGGTCAGGGCTGAGATCAAGATTTGAACAGAAGTTCAGATTGAATTTAAGCAAATTTAACGTGAATTCGGGATAAGGGGAGCGAAGGAAAGACGGGGCTGGTTAAGCTGAGGCATTAACCAAAACAACACTCAGCCCAACCCCGCCATGCTCAGTCTAGAAGCTCTGTTCTGCAAAATCG
>NZ_JAZAQF010000042.1:0-141273 GCF_043235035.1 Limnothrix redekei LRLZ20PSL1
TTTGCGGGTAGGATTGGCAATGACCGGGAGACGACTCATGAGCTGGGTGATGCTTCGGGTAGGTCTAGCCTAAAACCGGATTTAGAGCTGCCAAGTCGGCTTTAGCTTCTCTTTATAAATTAGCTCTGAGTTAGCAATCATTTTTAATCTCTTTTCGCTCGATCTTTTCCTCATCAACGCTTTTTCAGGCAATTTCTGGCGATTCAATCCCGTTTCACCCTCTGCACAATCAACGTTCGATCGATGTGCAATTAACTGCTATTGATGTGCAATTAACTGCTATTAACGTTCACTCAGCGTTCAATCAGCGCTCAATCCGCACTCAATCAACGTTCAATCCACCTTCAAGACAACGCCCAATTAAGCCTTTTTCAGCATGAAGGAACTCCAACGCTTGGCGATCGACCCGGCCCAATGGCATGAGGGCCAAATTCAGTTCACCGCCGACCAAGATCGCTATCTGCGGCGGGTGTTGCGGTTGGAACCGGGCGATCGACTGGTGGCCCTGCTGCCGGAGCCGATCGGGGAAAGCCGTTGGTGGTTGGTTGGTCTCGAACCCACGGGAGCCACCGCCCTGAAACCCCTGCCGGAGCCGATCGAACCCATCCAAACCCTCACGCTGTTGGCGGCTTTGCCCAAGGGATCGGGGTTTGATGAGGTGGTGCGGCAGGCGACGGAGTTGGGCGTAACGGAGATTGTGCCGGTGCTGAGCGATCGCACCCTGATGCAACCCAATGGCAACCGGCTGGAGCGGTGGCGACGCATTGCCCGAGAGGCCGCCGAGCAATCCGAGCGAGCCGCAATCCCGACGGTGACCGAGCCGCTGGCTTGGCCCGCCGCGATCGCCCAGATGGTCGAACACGACGGGCGGTTTCTTTGCGTGGCCCGGCGATCGGCTCCCCACCTTTGGCAGGCTTTGCAATTGCTGGCTGATTCTGTGCCCAACCCAACTTCAGCCCCCACTTCAGCGCAATCCCAATCTCCACGGGCGATCGCCCTGGCAGTGGGGCCAGAGGGAGGCTGGACTCCAGCGGAGGTAGACCAGGCCTTAGCGGCCGGTTGGCAGGTGGTTTCTTTGGGTGGGCGGGTTTTGCGGGCCGTGACGGCTCCGTTGGCGGCTCTGGCGATTGTGAATGCTTGGGGCGAAACGATCGCCCATGAGCTGGCCCCCTCAGAAGTTGATTAACCCCTGATCATTCCCCGCTGGGCCGCTCACTTCATATGATTGCGGGATATCTAGAATTGGGTGGAAATTTGCCATGTGTGCTGCTGCGATCGACCGAGGCCATTTGCTGACGGAACAGGCTAACCCCAACAGCGAGGCACTGGATCAACTGTCTTCCTTGGAGCTGGTGGATTTGTTTAACCAGGAAGATGCCAAAACCCTGGCAGCGATCGCCCAAGCGCGGGAACCCCTGGCCCGGGCGATCGACCTCGCGGCAGCGGCCTTGGCCCAGGGCGGGCGACTGTTTTATATCGGCGCAGGCACCAGCGGCCGGCTGGGGGTGCTGGATGCGTCGGAATGTCCACCCACCTTTTGCACGGATCCCGAACTGGTGCAGGGCATCATTGCCGGGGGGCCGCCGGCCCTATTGCGCAGTTCCGAAGCCTTGGAAGATCGGGCAGAAGATGGGGCCGCAGCCATGGCCGAGCGATCGGTGGGCGATCGGGATCTGGTGGTGGGAATCACGGCCGGCGGCACAACCCCCTACGTCCAAGGCGCGTTGATCGAAGCGGCCCGCCGGGGAGCGAAAACGGTCTTTTTGGCCTGCGTCCCGATCGACCAAGTGCCGCCGCCCAGTGGCTCGGTGGATGTGGATTTGCGATTGCTGGTGGGGCCAGAAATCTTGGCCGGTTCCACCCGGCTGAAGTCAGGAACCGTGACCAAAATGGCCCTGAATATCCTGTCCACCGGGGCCATGGTCAAGCTGGGCAAGGTCTATGGCAATCGGATGGTGGATGTGTCAGTCACCAACAGTAAGCTCCGCGATCGGGCGGTGCGCATGGTGCGCGACTTGGCTAGCCTGAACCGTGCCGAGGCGGAAGATCTGCTGGATCGATCGGGCAACCGCGTCAAAACCGCCCTGTTGATGCATTGGGCCGGAGTCGATCGACCCCAAGCAGAACAGTTCCTTACCCAAGGGGGCGGCCAACTGCGGCAGGCCGTGACCTTAGCTCAAAGCGCCAGCAGCCCCGCGTAACGGTTCGGCAATCCCGATCCGCCCCGGCCAAGCAACTGCGATAGGATGGGGCGTACTGCATTCCTGAACTGAGACCGGAAACCGCCATGCCCCTTGCCTCCGAAAATTTGGCAACCAGCGCGATCGCCCTCGCCGCCCTTGTCATTCTCGGCTGGGGGTTTTACCGGGCCCGCCCCTTCGGCAAGCTGGGCATTCTGGCTTGGCTGCAATCGGTGGCGCTGATGTTGCCCTGGTTGGCCTTCTTTGCGCTGTTTGCGGCCGGCGTTTATCTCAACCTGGCGGGCATTTTGTTGGTGTTGGCCCTGTCCACGGGGTTGTATATCTTCCTGGGCAACCGACTGCGGGCCGCAGCGAAGGAGTTACCGCCCCCAAACCTCTCGGCCTTGGCCCATCCGGAAACCACCCCCGATGCGGAATCGGCCGCGATCGAAGGGGCCGCCGCCCCCAAACCGCCCACGCCACCCCTGCCCGGAATGCCGGAGGTGGTTCCCATCCCCGCTGAAGACCTAAAAACCATTCAAGGCATCTTTGGCATTGACACATTTTTCATCACCGAAACCGTGCCCTACCAGGAAGGTGCAATCCTGAAGGGCAACCTACGCGGGGAACCGGCGAAAGTTCATGCCCACTTAAGCCAAAAGCTGGCAGAACGCCTGGGCGATCGCTACCGGCTGTTTTTGGTGGAAGGGCCCGACGAGCGGCCAACCTTTGTGGTGTTGCCCAGCAGCACGGATCCCAAACCCGCTTCCTTGGGACAAAAGCTGTTTGCGGTGGCCCTGATGATCGCCACGATCGCCACCTGTCTGGAGTCGGCCGGGTTGCTGCAAGGGTTTGACCTGTTCTCCACGCCCGATCGGGTGATGGATAGCCTCCCGATCGCCCTGGGGCTGCTGTCAATTTTGGGCGTTCATGAACTGGGTCACCAAATCCTGGCTCGCAAACTGAACGTCAAACTCAGCTTGCCCTACTTCCTCCCCGTTTGGCAGATCGGCTCCTTTGGGGCCTTTAACCGGTTTGAATCTTTGCTGCCCAACCGCCAAAGCCTTTGTGATATTGCCTTGGCGGGGCCGGTGGCGGGTGGAACCCTGTCCCTGTTGCTGTTGTTGGTGGGGTTGGAGCTGTCGGGGCCGGGCAGCCCCTTCCAAATTTCCTCGGAATTTTTCCAAGGCTCCATTTTGGTGGGAACCCTGGCCAAGCTGGTGCTGGGGGCCAAGCTCCAGGACTCCTTGGTGGATATTCACCCCCTCGTGGCGATCGGGTGGTTAGGGTTGGTGATTACGGCCATTAACCTCATGCCCGCTGGTCAATTGGATGGGGGGCGCATTGTCCAAGCGATCTATGGCCGCAAAACCGCCCGCCGCACCACGATCGGGACAGTGGTGGTGTTGGCTTTAGCTTCGCTGGCCACGCCGTTGGCGCTCTATTGGGCCTTGGTGATTGCCTTTTTGGTGCGCGACTTGGAGCGGCCCGCCTTGGAAGAACTGTCGGAGCCGGACGATGCCCGCGCTGCGTTGGGACTGTTGATGTTGTTTTTGATGGTGGCGACCCTGTTGCCCCTCACCCCCAGCCTGGCCGGGCGGTTGGGCATTGGCGGCTAGAGTCAATCTCAAGACTTCCCAATCTCAAGACTTCATGGGTTCGAGCAATTCACAAGCACTTCATTGATTGATGATTGATTGATTGATGATTGCTGATGTGGGTTGCCGCTCTTGAAATGCTTCTCCAGAAGATCCATTCACAGGAGACCCCCCTATGACCCTGTTGCAACGACTGGAACGCTACACCCAAGGGCGATCGACCGAAGTTTGGATTGTCCATGCGATCGTGGATGGCGAGCCGGATCAGGTGATGGTGTTTAAGGGCTTTTCTAGCTCCCTAATGCGCCCCACGGCTTTTGATCCGGATGTGCCGGTTTTGCCGCCTGATGCCACGATTACAGCGGTCGATCGGGCCATGGCCCCTTTCAAGCCCACGGAACCGCGCTATCTTGACCAGGGCCTCTCGATCGATCATGTGGATGCGCTGCTGGCGGCGGCCGATTGCTAGTTGTTCGGCCAGCCAACGGTTAGCTGCCGGTTTTGGAAATTACTGGTTTTGGAAATTACTGGTTTTGGAAATTCAGAGTCTAATCGTGGCGCTTTGACAGTGAGACTGGTTTTCAGACTCCCCACCAGCCCAAGGTAACCAGCAGCGGCGGCACCAACAACACCACTCCCACCAACACCGCCACGATCGCCGCCATCAACACGGCCGCCGCTGCACAGTCCTTGGCGACCTTGGCCAAGTCGTGGTAGTTCTTGCCCACGGTCAGATCCACCACCGACTCGATCGCCGTATTTAACAACTCCAGCGCCAACACCAGCCCGATCGTTAAACCCACCAAGGCCAGCTCAACCGGGGGCCGCTGCAACCCCACTCCCAGCCCGATCGCCACCACCGCCACCACCGTATGGAGACGGAAATTGCGTTGGGTCAAAAACGTATGCACCAACCCCGCACCGGCATAGCGAAAGCTAATCAGCAGATTGGGGGCAATTTTCCAAGCTTGGTCGCGGCGGGTGGCGGATGGTGAAGGTTTTTGGGGTTTCTGTGAATCGTTCATCAAGGCTGACGACGGATGACGGGGAAACCGACGGGCACGCGACGGAACATCCAAGGCGGCGCGACGGAAAACAGACAGCAGGAGTCGGCGGAATCTCAACAAGATCAAAAATTAACAGGAGCAACCGGTCGGCGAGCCACCCATCAGCCAGTCCAGGGGCGGAATTTGCCCGGAACCTGGCCCATGGATTGTTATCCGGCCAATAGCTTGGCGCGATCAACCTGCGGGGTCAATCCAACCGCTTGGAGCAGGGCCGTTTGCCGATCGAGCATTTGGTTGAGTTCCGGCTCCGTGGGGTGATCCCAACCCAACAGGTGCAAGAATCCATGGGCCGCCAACCAGGCTAACTCCGTGGTTAGGTCATGGCCCGCTTCGGTGGCTTGGCGTTGGGCCGTTTCCACGGAAATCACCACATCGCCCAGCTCGATCGCCCAGTCCCCCAACTCTGCATCGTCCACCTCTTCGAGGTCGGCAAAATCCACCTCGGGCGCTTCCCACTCCAAGGCCGCAAAGGCCAGCACATCCGTGGGTCGATCGACCTGGCGAAACTCCGAATTCAGTTGATGGATTTCCCGATCGCCCGTTAATCGCAGGCTCAGTTCCAGCGACGGCAGTTGACCCGCCTCATCCGCCTGATCCGCCAAATAGGGCATGTCCTGGGGCGATCGGGCATCCAACTGAGCCAACCAGGTTTCAAACCAACTTTGCCAAGTGCTGTCCGCGATCGTCACGGTTAGGGGACTGTAGCCCGTTGGCTCATCCTGCACACAGACATAAATCGGTGCGTCGTCGTCCACTTCCGCCAGCTCCATTTCAAATTCACGCATGGTTTTGGGCCTCGGGAGAGCGAATCCTAGCGGGTGAGATAAGCCAAGCCCACCAACGCCCCCAACAGGACGATCGTGGTGAGGGCAAAGTGCTGGAGGGATTTGCCCCCCTTGCGCACCATGTTCCGCATGGCTAACTTCACGTAGCTAGGCGGTGGTTCCGAGGGGGAAAGGTTGGGGGGCGTTTCGGTTTCGGGAGCCATGGAAAAACTCTGGAAAAGCTTGCGGATTGGGAAGAGATTGAATCGAGTGGCGTTGCGGGTGGCCCTGGGGTCACCGCCCCGCTCGATCGTCAATGGTACAGGAGCAAGATTGGCCGCGACCGATCGACCTCCCCTAAATCCATCCCCGATCGCGCCCAAATTGCATCACCAATTGATCGCCCGCCTTCAGGGACTTCACGAGCCAATCCAGTTGCAATTGGGCCTGGGCTGCCGCATCCAGGGCCCAATCAGGGCGATCGGCCCGCAACCGGGTGGTCAGGTCATAGAGGCACAGGGCCACACTCACGGAAATGTTGAAGCTTTCGCTGAAGCCAAACATCGGAATCACCGCGTAGTGATCCGCCAGTTCCAAGGCTTCCGGCGTGAGGCCCGTCAGCTCTGTGCCAAACAAAATGGCCAAGGGACGATCGATGGGCACAGCCTGAATGGTGGTGCTGCGTTCGTGGGGCGTGGTGGCCACCAGCGTATAGCCCTTGGCTTTGAGATCTTGCAAACAGCGGGCCGTGTTCGAGGGGCCAGGGGCCGACGCGGCTTCTCGGTAGTGCCGCAGGGTTAACCAGCGATCGGCCCCAATGCTCACCCCCCGGTTCGGTGCAAACTGATTGCGCGTTTCAATCACATGCACATCTTGAATGCCGAAGCCATCGCAACTGCGCAGCACAGCACTGGCGTTGTGAGGTTGATAAAGATCCTCCAGCACCACGGTGATTTGGCGGGTGCGCTGGGCAATGACCGACTGAATTCGCCCCCAGCGATCGGGCGTGACAAAGGTGCAGAGATGATCGATCAAAGCCTGGCGATCGGTCGGGGTCAAACGGTCAAGGTCAATGGCAGCAGCGGGCATGGGCAAGCGATCGGCAGAACCTGCCCATCATAAGGCGATCGCCCCCGGCTTCGCCCCTCGCTAAAATGAAGTCAATCTGTGCCTATCTCCCAGAGGTTGCCATCAGCATGGTTATCAGCACTGAGGTTTCCCAGGCTTCCTCCGCTCATCGGCCGGGCGATCGTCCAGATCCAGCCTTCAACCCAAGCCCCGCCGAGCACCGAGCGATCGAACGGCAGTACCCTTCCTGTGATGGACAGCCCATGGCTGAGAACACTGAGCATTTTGACTGGATTGCCAAGTTCAAAGCCAACCTAGAGCTGCTGTTTGCGCAAGATCCACAGGTGTTTGTGGCCGGCGACTTGCTTTGGTATCCCGTGGAGGGCGACCCCAAACAGCGGCAAGCCCCCGACACCATGGTTGTGTTTGGGCGGCCCAAGGGCCCGCGCAGTTCCTATTTGCAATGGCGAGAAGCGGGAATTGCGCCGCAAGTGGTGGTGGAAATTCTGTCGCCGGGCAATCGGTTTGGCGAAATGCTCAAGAAATTTCAGTTTTATGATCGCTTTGGCGTTGAGGAATATTACCTCTACGACTATGGGCGCAATGAGTTAACCGTTTGGGTGCGATCGCCCGAAACCAGCCAACTGTCAGAAGTGGAGTTTGGGCAAACCTGGACAAGTCCCCGCACAGCGGTGCAATTCCACCTAAGCGCCGACCGGTTGGCTTTGATTCGACCCGATGGCCGGCCATTTTTAAGTTTTGTGGAACTCGACCAGGAGCGTCAGGCGGCGGTGGACTTGGCCAGCCAAGAACGCCAACGGGCAGAGCAGGAACGCCAACGGGCCGATCGCCTGGCGGCCCTGCTTCGAGCCCAAGGAATCAACCCCGACCAGCTTTAACGTACTCTCCGTAATCAACGGGCATTTTCAAAGGATGTATGGGCCGATGGTGATACCATCGGACAGCCTTCTTTGCCCCTTGTTTGCTATGCCCTTGAAGGATTTTGAGCAAGACTCAGCCGGCCGTCACTTCAACTCCTCGCCGGCCACCCTCACCACCGAGGCAGACTCCTCGATCGCCCGGGAATGGTGGGTGGAGCGTTGGCTAGATCTGCTCAATGGCTATCGCTTCAAGAAGCGGCTGGAACGGGCCCGGGACTATGCTCGCCAAGGCCATGTGCTCAGTATTGATTTTAAAAATGCCAAGGTGATTGCCCGCGTTCAGGGCACGGAACCGGAACCCTATCGTGTGTCCCTGTCGATCGACCCGTTCACCGATGAGGATTGGGCGGCGGTGGCGGAAACCCTGGCCCAACAGGCGGGTTTTGCGGCCAAGCTGTTGGCGGGTGAAATGCCCCAGTCGATCGAGCGGGCCTTTGCCACCAACGGTCTGTCCCTGTTTCCCTTTGCCTTGGGCGACATTCACAGCCAATGCACCTGTCCGGACAAGGCGAACCCCTGCAAACACATCGGCGCGGTGTATTACCTGCTGGGCGATCGGTTCAGTGATGATCCCTTTGTGTTGTTTCAACTGCGGGGCCGCACTCAGCAACAGTTGCTCAAAGCATTGCGGGAGGTGCGATCGCGCCTGGTGGCGGAACTGCCTGAGCCCGTTGTCGCCAGTGAGCCGATCGCCCTGGAGCCGATCGACCCACAAACCCCGATCGCCCCGGCCACCGTCCCCGTGAACCTCCAGCAGTTTTGGGACTATGACCAACCCTTAGAACCGTCCCTGGTGGTCATTACGCCGCCGGCCGATGGTGACACCCCCCTCAGCCTCTTGGGGCCCTTACCCTTACCGACGGACGGCACCACGGACAATCGATCGACCCAAAAAGTGGTGACCCAATACCTGGAAGATGTATATCGAACGGCAGGCCAGGCGGCCACCGTGGCGGCCCTGTCCTAACCCTCCGCCCTCACCGTCTGTCCTCGCGCTGGTTCTATCGTTCTGGAGGCAATGCCATGACCACCCCCCTGAATGGTTCGGTGCGCGGTGAACGCCCGATCGGGCCGCCCGCGCCCGTGCAGGTGGTGGGCATTGGCTTGGACGGGGCCGCCGGTCTGAGTGAGCAGGCCCGATCGCTCATTGCGGAAGCCACCTTACTAGTGGGCAGCGCCCGGCAATTGGCCCTGTTTCCGCAAGCCACCGCCGAAACCGTTGTGCTGGGAGATTTGGATGATGTGGTGGCCGTCATTCGGGCCCACATGATCACCCAAGCAACGGAATCGGAGCCTCGGTTAGTGGTGGTTTTGGCTTCCGGCGATCCGCTCTTTTTCGGGATTGGTCGATTTCTGTTGGAAAAACTGCCGGCCCACTGGCTGGACTTCACCCCCCACCCCAGTTCCGTGCAGCTCGCATTTGCCCGGGTCAAGCTCCCCTGGCAAGATGCGGTGGTGTTCAGTGCCCATGGCCGATCGCTCGATGGGGCCGTGCGCCTGTTGCGTCAGGGCGTGGAAAAACTGGCGGTTTTGACCGATGGGGTCAGTCATCCAGGGGCGATCGCCCGATTGGTGCTGAGTTTGCGGCTGCCCGTGCGCTATCGGCTTTGGGTTTGTGAAAATCTGGGAGCGCCCGAAGAACGCACCCAGTCATGGGTTCTGGACGAAGCGGCCCTCACGGAAATTAGCGGCGAGTTGTTTGCCAACCTCAACGTGGTGATTTTGGAGCGAATCCCCAACGCCGAGGGGATCGATCGCGCCGCCCTACCCCTCTTGGGCATTGCCGACGGCGACTTTTGCAGCTTTCCCGATCGCCCCGGACTGATGACCAAGCGAGAAGTGCGGGTGCAAATTTTGGCGGAATTGGCCCTGCAACCGAACCAAACCGTTTGGGACATCGGCGCGGGAACCGGTTCCGTGTCGATCGAAATGGCGCGGCTTTGCCCCCACTCCCGCATCTACGCGATCGAGCAAACCCCCGCTGGCATCAGCCTCATTGAGCGCAACATTGAACGGTTCCAAACCAGCAACCTCACCGCCATCAAAGGCAAAGCCCCGGAAGCCCTGCGGCCCCTGCCCGCCCCCGATCGGGTCTTCATCGGTGGCAGCGACGGCCGCCTTGGTTCAATTCTCGACTGGTGTGCTCCCCGCATGGCCGTTAACGGGCGCATGGTGGTGGCCCTGGCCACCCTCGACAACCAAGCCACCCTCCTCGACTGGGTGTCGCACCAAACCGGTTGGCAAGTGCGCTGGCTTCAGGTCAGCCTCGCCCAAGCCGTCCCGATCGGGCCGCTCTGTCGCTGGTCGCCCCTCAACCCAGTGATCTTGGCCACCATTACGCTGCGCTAGATCGAGTCGCGTAAAGCAAATAAACCTGAGACCCTTTCAGGATATCCATCTGGTCACAATCAACATGCGCAAACCCCTGGGATGTGAGGTGGTTGCGCAGTCGGTCTAGTCGCCCGTCCAAATCATGCACCTCCACCACAACCTGTTGAATCACACTCCAAAGTTGCTCCAACCCCTGAAAAATCATTTCCTCTGACTTTTCCGCATTAATTTTGAGGAGGTCAATCCTAGGAATGGACTGCATTGAAGGAATTTGATCTAGGCGATAGACAGGACAGCTTAAGCGCTCATGACGAAAATGCTTCTTCAGGGTTTGGTCTAGCAAAAAGCCCCGCAGAAACCGAGGAATTTTGCTGAGCGCCTGCAATCGCTCCGGCACATCGGGGCCACTGGAATTGCGAATCAAGGTTTCCCGAAAGTCAATATATTCCCGATCGGTTTCATCGGGAAAAGCACTGGACAGCATGGGCGTTTCGGGATGAAAAGCAAACTCCGCTGTTCCCGTCGTATTCCCCAAAGCGCAGTTATAAATCTGCACATCAGCCGGCTCCAACTGAGCCATATTTTGTGTCAGCAATGAGGCAAGCTGTGGGATGGGTTCAAACACATAGGCAGTCATTTTGCGCTGACAAAGTTCAGCAGCCATGCTCGTAAAAATGCCCACATGCGCACCAACATCCACCACTGTTGCGCCCGGCTCCAGCTTAATACCATGCTTGAAGTACCATTGGCAATCTTCATAAATTGCCAGGGCTTCTGCCGCATTTGGACATTGCAACTGCACCTGATTCGGAAGGGTAGCCGTCGCGATTTTCATCACTGCTGTCATGGCTGGTTGATCAACGGATTATCGACAATTTATGAAGACCTTAGGGATTTGGGCCAATGCTTCACATCTTCATAGATACTCCGCGTCTTGCTTGGACAGAACTAGATCGATTTGTCCCGTGAGTCGATGCCCCCGAATTGCGCCATGGATTCGCTGGGGACGGGCCACTCGATCGGGATTTAAAAACCGCCAAGGCCCATAGTTATTGTGGATGTGATACGGGTAAAAGCCCCGCTCCAAGAAAGGACTCAACACCTGTTCATGGGTCATTTTTGCAGCGCGATCGCCCTCTGGCCACAGCAACGGTGTTAACTCAATTAGAATCAAAACATCGTCACGAAGTTGATCCAAAATTGGCACCATCCCCCGCAGCGCTGCGGCCTCCGCACCTTCCACATCAATCTTGATCATTCGGGCAGTTCTGAGTTCTTCCGCAGTCAGCAATGTTGACAACGGCTCCCCAGAAATCACGCACTCTTCACTCAGCGAGCGATGGGGAATCGTGCTAGACCAACCTTCAATTCCCTCCGCGCCTAAATAGAGAGGAATCAGCCCTTGTGTTTCCGTCACAGCCACATTCAGCGCACGGATATTGCTGCTTTTGGGGTTGAGTTTTAGGTTTTCTTGAAGTTTGAGAAATGTTCTCGGTGATGCTTCAATGGCTACCACACGACCTTCAGCGCCAACCATTTCGCAAGCCAACAGGGCGTGATAGCCCACGTGACACCCCACATCAATAAATGTTTCTGTGGGTGCCATTTCAGACACAATAAATGCAGAAATATCTGGCTCCCAAATGCCATACAGGAAAATACAAGCCTGAATGGAATCGGGAAAATGGCACAGCATCTTACTGCCGTATCGGGTGACGACGGGTAGGGCAAGGTTGGTTTTCAGGGCAGCCGCTAAACGAATTCCACCATACAAAACAAGCTGAAGGGGAAACACCAGCAGACAATACAGGGGATGGAGCCATGGAAAGAGACCCTGAGCTGTCGTTTGCAGAAATTGGGCTATTTTCTGGATGTAACCGAGCAATCCAAGAGTCCAATCTTGATCTTGGGTCTGGTCATCTTGAGAAAAGGATTCTTGTTCCGACAGACTCATGACATTTTCCTGAAGGAAGAGAAGGAGTAATGAACTAGCCCCTTGATTATTTGAGCGATGATTTGAGCGCCAATGAGCACCCACTAACGCCAAGCATGGAGGTTATAGATGTTGGATCCAGCAAGGCCCGGCTCTTGTTCAATTTCAATGTTTTGAAACTGATTTTGGGTGAGCAATTCCTGAATGGTTTGTAGTCGATGATCAATATCGTGAACTTCAATCACCAAACGCTGCACTTTTGCTAGATCTTCGGGAGTGAAACCCAGTAACACATCCAATTCAGCCTTTTCCACGTCGATCTTGAGCAAGTCAATCTTCGAAATTTGTTGCGATTCGATGATTTCGCTAGCGGTTTTAATCTGGCATTCAATGAGTTGATATTCAAAGAAGCGATCGAGCACTGGCTTAAAAGCTTCTAGTTGATCGGGAGGCAGATTTTGTCCAATGGTGGTCTGAAGCTCCAGCCGCTCTTCGGGCGTGTAGGGATATCCCGTGGACATGGCGGTTGCATGGGGATGATAGGCGAAGGAAACGGTTTTTGCTTCACGCCCCAACCCAAAGGGAAAACATTGAATATTGGTTGAGTCAATATTAGGAAGGTTTTGTTGTAATGCTTGAAAAAGGATTGGAACCGGCTCGAAGGAATAAATTTGAACGCCGGGATAGGTTTGTTGCATCCAAAAGGCAAACAAGCCAACATTTGCACCCACATCCCAAACCACGGCTCCCGGTTCTAGGGCCAGATTGTAGCTGAAGTATTGTTGAACCTGACTGTAGACAATGGGAACTTCTTCGGGGTTAACACAATAGAAGGTTTTATTGTCTAGTTCAGCGGTTTGGAGGGTGAAACCTGGGCTAGACTCTGACAATTGATCGCTGGGCATAAATTGTAGAACTGACTGAGATCACCTAAAGGTCAAAACACAAGCAACTGATCAACACAGACCCTGTCCATTCTCTATGGTCACATTCCATGAGCGTGATTCATGGAAACATTGGATGAGTCCGTTACCAATCGAAGTCAGGATCGCTAGTGGGGGTAAAGTCCAAATCTAAACTCAATTCAAAATCTAAATTGAGCTAAATTTGAATCCAGCTCTGAATTTTAAATTCAAAATTCAGATTTAGACTCGATCTTTAGTACAAATTCAGATCAGAATTTAAGTCAAGATTTTAATTAAGATCCTGATTAATCAAATAGATTTGACAATGACAGTAAAAGTATACGCAATATTTGAAAAATTGTGGGCAGAAATTAGATTAATTTTGTTTGAGAGTATTCTGAAATGATTGATCTACAAATTTCATCAAATGTTATGTTTGATACTTTAAAAATTCAGATCCCAAAGTTGTTTCTGAGGTTCAAGCAATGATCGCAACCAGGAGTAATTTTCAGGCGATCGCCTATCCTTGGAATGGGATTTGAAATCGATAATTCCGTGTCCTGTTTTTGGATGCTTTGGTTGCCAGCGTTGCCAGATTCAATCAATCCCAGTCCCTACCTCCATCACCCCATGGCGATCGGGCGATCGGGAGGTAGGCAACTTGCGAGTTAAGTGTTAATTTCCGGCTCCATGGATGACGAGCATTTGGGTTTGTTTTTCAGGGTTGGCGTTGGAAGATTGATGGTAAGAGATTGATGCCGGAGGATGGGTGCTTCAGCCGGATTTTGGCAGCGCGGTTTCCGCAAAACCCGTGGCGATCGAGCGGTGGCCGAGCAGGGTCTTGAGCTGATTAGCCACCGATTGCCCAGCCGCACCCGCGAGCAACCCGAAATGATCGCTCGCAATGTCGTGGGTGGTGATGGAGGTTTGGAGCAGGGTTTGCCAGGTGGCGGGGGAGTCGGTCAGGTCTACCTGAATGGCCGGCAGGGCAAGGGGATTATCGGCCGCTGTGAAGCCCAAGGTGCTGCGAAACAGGGTGACCCGAGCACGACAAGCAAAGGGTTCAGGGTGATAGGCACTGAGGAGGCGATCGTGCCGAGCGGCCAACCGCAGATTTTTATCCAAGAGTCGCCGCAGTTGCTCTGGGCGCAGGGGAGAACAGGCCGCCAGGTGATCGGTCATGAGGTTGGTGTAGTCCGCTGGGGCGACGGTTTGGAAATCGTCGAGACTCAGGGGGCGAGAACCACGCCAGCGGTGAACCAGCAGGTTGGTGATCAACAGGGGAGCGAAGGCCGGATCGACGATCGCGGGGTGCTCCTTGATCGATCGCAAGTCTTCGGAACCGGGCGCATAGGTATCCAGCAGGATCAGATTGGTAACAGACTGGCCCCGCTGCTCCAGCAGGCGACACATTTCCACGGCCACCGTTCCACCGAATGAGTATCCCCCCAAGCGATAGTCGATCGCGGGGTGAAAGGTTTCAATCAGCGACAGGTAATGTGCGGCCATCGCCGTGATGCTCTCTTGGGGCACGGATTCATTGGCTTCAATGCCCATCAGGGGGAAATCTGGCCCCAGGGATTGGCTGAGGGACTGGAGCCAGTTGGTATCTCCCGGCGCACCGTGGATCCAGAAGGAAGCGGGCTGGGATCCTTGGTCGTGGAACACCATTAGGGGGCTGGCTCCGACGGGCGCGGCGGGCGCAGGCGGGGAGCCAAGGGCCGCTTGCAGTTGCGCCAGGGTGGAGTGCGCCAAGAACAAATTGGCGGGCAGCGATCGCCCCCATAGCCGTTCGAGGGATCGCCGCAAATCCGCTTGCACCAAGGAATCGACCCCCACAGTGCTCAGATCGGTATCTTCGGTGAGCAACGCCGGATCCAGGCCCAGGGTCTGGCTGAGAAGCGATCGAAGGGTGGCCATGGCAGTGGGAGCAGGCGTGGCCAAACCAGCGGGGGTCACCAGGCCAGCGGAAACGGCCGTGGAAACCGCTGCCGAGACCACCTCTGAAACTGCCTCCGCAACCGCCTCAGCCCCCGTTGCTGCAACCGCACTGGGCGATCGGGGAATCCAATGGCGGGTTTGGCTAAAGGGGTAGCCGGGTAGGGAGACTTTTTGGGGAGGAATGGGGCGATCGCTGGCCTGGGCGATCGCGCTGAGTTCCGCCTGAACGGCTTGCCAGGCTTGGGCCAATTGCGCGAGGGGCGATGTTTCAATCAGCTCCCCGATCGGCCATTGCCCCTGTGCCAGCCAGGTTTGCATCTGCTCAAACAGGGTCGGGTAATCGGAGGCCACAAAGGCAACCCGCTGGGCCAAGGCCTCCCGGCCGGTTTGCAGCGTATGGGCAACATCCGCCAACGCATAGCGCTCGCCTTCGGTTTGCAAGGCATCGCGCAGGGCCACCACCGCAGTGCGGAGGGCTTGGGGCGTTTTGGCAGACAGGGGAATCACTTCCGGCTGCGGCTTGGCCACGGCCGGTGCGGGGGTGGCCGCCGAATCCAAGACGCGCTCTAGCAACAGATGGCAATTTGCACCACCAAAGCCAAAGCTACTGACCCCAGCCCGCAACACGGCTTGCCCGGAGGGGTCGATCGCCGGTTCCCAGGGCTGCGGGGCGGTCGGGATTTGGAACCCGCCGCGCTCCAGATGCAGCAACGGATTCAGGGATTGTTGATGGAGCGTGGGCGGAATTTGGCGGTGTTGCATCGCCAGCACCACCTTCAGCAGCCCCGCAATGCCGGAAGCCGGTTCCAGGTGGCCGATATTGGTCTTGACCGATCCCAACCAACGGCGGGGAACTGGTCGATCGGCTCCCTCGGGCGTGGCCGGGCCCCTTAGCCGACCAAAGGCCTCCGTGAGGGCATCCACCTCGATCGGGTCTCCAAGGGCCGTACCCGTGCCGTGGGTTTCAATCAAGGTAATGGAAGCCGGATCCACCGCCGCTTGCTGATACACCTGGGCGATCAAGTCAGCCTGGGCCTGAGGGTTCGGAGCCGTCAGGGACATGCCATGGCCACCATGGTTCACCCCAGAAGCCCGAATTACGCCGTAGATATGATCGCGATCGGCCCGGGCTTGGGCTAATGATTTGAGGCAGACCACGCCCACGCCTTCGCCCTTCACATAGCCATTGGCCCGCGCATCAAAGGTGTAGCAGCGTCCCTCCGGCGACAAAACCCCCATCCGCGCCGCCATTATCACGGCCGTGGGAGACAGGAGCAAATGCACACCCCCCGCGATCGCCAAGGGGGCCTCGCCGGAGCGGATGGCCTGCACCGCCCGATGCACGGCCACCAGGGAGCTAGAGCAAGCGGTGTCAATAATTTCGCTGGGGCCGCGCAGATCCAGCAGGTAGGACAGTCGGTTGGCAATCATGGCGTGGGCGTTACCCGTGGCCACCTGGGGGCCCGCATCGGGGCCAAACCGCTCCACGTACTCATTCATCTGCACCCCCACAAACACGGCGGTGCGGCTGCCGGCCAAGGAGGAGGGCCGAATGCCCGCATCTTCCAAGGCGTGCCAGGCCTGCTGCAAAAACAGCCGATGTTGGGGATCCATCTGCTCCGCTTCCCGAGGAGAAATCCCGAAAAATAGCGGGTCAAAGGTGGCCACCTCCGTCAGGAACCCACCCCAGCGAGCAGCCTCTTCCCGGCCAGTCCCGGTCAGTTGGGCAGCGCAGTCCCGCCAATCCCAACGCTCCGGCGGGGTTTCCACAATCAGATCCTTGCCCGCTGCCAGGTTTTGCCAAAAGTCCTGCAAGCTGGGAGAACCGGGAAACAGGCCGCTGATGCCAATGATGGCCACGCCGGAGTCTTGATCGGGCAAGGCCGGCGCGCCGGGCCCGGCGGGCGCTGGGGGCCTGGCGACCACGGCATTTTCATTATTTCGCTCCGCCCCATTACCCTCGGGGGGAACCAAAACCGCCGCGATCGCGCTGGCATAGTCCGTTTGCAGATGTTCAGCCAGGGCGGCCAAGGTTCCCACCCGGAAGAAGAGGGAAGGACTCAGATCGATCGCGTAGCGCCGGTTAATGCGCGTGGCAAATTCCCGCAGCAACATCGAATCAAACCCGTATTGACTGAAGGGAGTCTGGGGCTGGAGTTTGTGGGGGGCGATCGCCAAAACAGCTCCCGCCATCTCAGCCAATTCTTGGGTTAATTGCTCGGTGATTAATGGGTTGGTGGTTAATGGGTCGGTGGTTAATGAATCGGTTAAATCACGGGTGACCCGAGCAGCCGTGGGTGGGGCGATCACCGGGGCCTTCTGCTCGGGGATCGTTGCCGCGATCGGGGGTGGTGTGATCACCGCAGAAGTCGCCCCGGGCAACCAAGGACGCAACAACCGCTCCAGGGCAGGCGGCTCCCCATCGCAAATCACCACTCGGGCATGTTCCGAGGCCAATAACCCCGCCAAGACTTGCAGGGCGTCGGATGTTTGCAGGAGCCGCAGCCCCGTGGCCGCGAGATAGAGATCTTGGGACTGGGGATCGAGGGTCATGCCGCCTTCGGCCCACAGGGGCCAGGCGATCGCCACGCCGCCGTTTGCTTCCGCGATTGCATCGAGATAGCGATTGGCGCAGGCATAGTTACAACTGCCCAAGTCCCCCGCCACCGCCGCCAGGGATGAAAACAGAATCCGCAACGAGAGCGACGACCAATCCAGAACGGTTTGGAGCACCTGAGCGCCCAGGATTTTGGGACGCAACACCGCCGCAAACTCCGGCCAACTGAGGGATCCCAAGGCCGCCTGCCCCTGAAGACCCGCACAGTGAACCAGGCCCTCGATCGCCCCCCATTCAGTGGTCACATGGGCCACCATCACTTCCATGCTGATCAGATCCGTGAGATCCACCGCGTAGTAGCGTGCTTCACCGCCGGCCCGACGAATGGCGGCCAACTGCGCCTCGATCGCCGGAGACAGGGGCGATCGCCCGGTCAACACCAGCCGCGCTTGATGGTGTCTGGCTAAATACAGCGCCACCTGAGATCCCAGGGCCCCGGCCCCGCCGGTCACCAGAATGACGCTACGAGGGCGCAAGGTCACCGCAGGCGCAGTGGCAGCCTCCCAGGCCACCCAGTCTTCGCCGTAGCGTTTCCCCAGACGATAGAGAATATCCGCATCCACCCAAGGAGTCCGCACCTCATCGGTCAGGATCCCGGGCCAAGTCTTGGCCTCCGCTTCCACGCGAATGGTGCGCAACCGCAGGCGAGCACAGGCGGCCGTGAGCGATCGCCGGAAGCCACCCACCGCCACACGGCCCGGCACATCGCCCCCCGCCCCGGAAAACACATAGTGAATATCCAGGGGTTTAGATTGGGTTTGCAGCAGGGCTTGACTGAGCAAAAACATGCGATGCAAAGGCGTTTGCTGTAAATCCCGGCTCGATCGGGAGTCCGCAGCCAACTCCGTGAGATCCCAGGCTTGGATCAGGCATTGCACGGGCGGACAGGCCGCCAACAGCCGGGTATAGTGCTCGGCCGCATGGGGATCGATCCGAAAATCCATGGGCAAGGGATCGGCAGCCAACGGCTCAAAGGGCCCTGACCCTGGCAACACCCCAATCACCACCCGGGGAGCCAGGCGATCGCGCACCGCCTGCAACACCTCTGCATTGGGGGCAAAGAACAGCACCGCCGACGACGAGGCGCAACGCTCCAGGGGAGCCGATCGCCAAATGGGATAGAACCGGTGGGGCGGTGAGGGCGAGGGCGCGGGGGTTGGCTCCGACGGGAGGGCCAGCCAGTGCCGCTCCGGCTCAAAGGAATAACCCGGCAGGGGCACAGGATTCCCCGATCCCTCCCAAGGGGGCAGCGGGCCACCCGCCAACCAAGCTTGGGCCGCGGCGGGAAGGGCATTGGCCAGCGCACCGATCGACCATCGTTTCAGGGCTTGGATTGCCGCTGGCACCGAATCGGCCATGACCGCCGCCCGGCACTCCATGGGCACACGGCCCCGGTGGAGTGTGGCCGCCACATCCGCCAAGGCCAGCGTTGCGCCATGGGTTTCCAGATACTGGGCCAGGTTCCGCACTTGCCGTTCCAAGGCGGCAGGATGACGGGCCGACAGGGGCAACAGCAAGGGAACCTGGGGCTGATCGCCCGAGGCAGGAGCCACGGTGGCGGGGGTTGGCTCATAGCTGGCCAAAATCACATGCACATTCGTGCCCCCCGCCCCAAAGGAACTGATGCCCGCCCGACGCTCACCCACCCAGGGAGATCGCGCCGTTTGCAACACAAAGGGGCTGTGGCTGAAGTCCAGGACTGGGTTAGGCGGTGTGCAATGGAGCGTGGGCACGAGGGTTTGGTGGCGCATCTGAAGCACCACCTTGATTACCCCCGCCACCCCCGCAGCGGCTTCCAAATGGCCAATGTTGGACTTCACCGATCCCAACGCACAGAAGTGCGATTGATCCGTGTAGCGGCGAAAGGCCTTGTCTAGCCCCCGCAATTCCAAAGGATCCCCCACGGTCGTTCCCGTGCCATGGGCTTCCAAATAGCTCAAGGTAGCCGGAGAAATGCCCGCATCCTGTAGGGCCAGCTCAATCAGTTCCGCTTGGGCCTCGGGATTGGGAACCGTGTAGCCCGTGGTCAGGCCATCTTGATTCATGGCGCTACCGAGGATCACCGCCTCAATTCGATCGCCGTCGGCCTCCGCCAACGACAGGGGCTTCAGCAACACCGCTCCCACCCCTTCACCGGGCACAAACCCATTGGCCCCCTGGCCAAAGCTATGGCAGCGACCATCGGCCGCCAAGAAGCCCAAACCGCTCAGGGCAATGTATTTAGAAGGATGCAACAGCAGGTTCACCCCTCCGGCGATCGCGACGGCACATTCACCCCGCCGCAAGGACTGGACAGCCAAGTGAATGGCCGCCAAGGACGAGGAGCAGGCCGTATCCACCGCCAAACTGGGGCCCTTGCAATCCAAAAACCAGGACACCCGGTTGGCCACGGACCAATAGGAGGAGGATCCGAGAATTTGGTTACTGCGCAACCATTCCTGGGCCGAGAGCAACTGATAACTGCCCCAGGTGATGCCCACAAAAACGCCCACCCGACGCGGGGAGCCATCGGCCGCCTGACGCAGGCGATCGGGGGTGTAGCCCGCATTTTCGAGAGTATGCCAGGCGGTTTGCAGAAACAGCCGCTCTTGGGGATCCATGGAAACCGCTTCTCGGGGAGAAATCCGGAAAAACAGGGGATCGAATTGATCAACCCCATCCAGAAATCCACCCCAACGGCAGACGCATTGGCTGGCGTATTGGTCAGGATTCCAGCGGCTGGCGGGCACTTCGGTAATGCAATCTGCGCCCGCCGCCAGGTTGGTCCAAAAGTCCTCCAGGGTGTTGGCTCCGGGGAAGCGTCCGGCCATGCCAATGATGGCGATCGGTTCCTGGGGATTGAAGTGGCGAGATCGGGGGGTTTGGGCTAAATCTCCCGGGCGATCGGGAATGGGTGGGGCGCAGGTTGGTTCCACCACCGAGACTTCAACCCCGGGGAATTGCCCCCCAGGAGCCTCCACCAACCCCAAGGGGGACACCGAAGAATCGGTTGGTTTCGGTATCGGTTCCGGTGTCGGTTTGGATGCGGGTTCTGTTGGTTCCGCCGATCGGCTCGATCGCAAATACGGGGTCAGGGCGGCCACGGTGGGATTTTCAAACAGCAGGGCTGAATTAAAAACCCGGTCTGAGGGCTGTCTTTGAATGGCTTCACTCAGGCGCGCCAATTGCAGCGAATCAAACCCCAATTCTCCCAGTCGGGCTTGGGGGTCAATTTCTTCGGGCCGCAAACCCAGCAGGTCAGAAATGATCGATCGCAAAACGGGCAGGGTATCCGGAGCCGCGGACTGAGTAGCCTGGGGAGCCGCAGGCATCGGATTGGCGGCCAGGGGCCGAGCCACCTGAACGGGTGTTGCGGAGGGGGCTGGGGAGCCGCTTTGGCAGCGGCCCTGAAGAAACGCTTGGAATTTTTCCGGCTCCCCCGGGGCGATCGCCACTTGGGGATGGGGTTGGCGGATGGCCCAATGGATCAGTTCCAGGCCCTGGGTGGGGGTTAGGGGTTGCAGTCCCGCCATGTCCGCCATCCAAGCCTGGGAAACCTCCGTCAAGGCCATACCACCCCCTTGCCAGAAGGGCAGATTGAGGGTGCGGCTCACGCCCGATCGCTGTTGCCGTTGCCGCTGGGTTTCCCGTTGCTGAATCCAAGCATCCAAGAAGGCGTTGGCGGCGGCATAATCGCCCTGGCCCGGGGCCCCCATCAGGGCACTGAGGGAAGACAGGCACAGGAAAAAGTCCAGCGGATCCTGGCGCGTGAGGGAATCGAGATAGACGGTTCCTTGCACCTTGGGTCGCAAGACTCGCCCGAAGGTGGGCCGATCTTTGTGGATCAGAAGCGCGTCTTCAATCAGGCCGGCGGCATGGATTACGCCGCGCAGGGGCCGGCCCGTTTGGCGGGCGGCATTGACCACGGCGATCGCCCCGTCCCAGTCGCCCACATCGGCCGCCACATAGGTGATTTGGGCCCCTTGGGCCCGCCAAGCTTCCAGGCGCGCGGTTTTGCGATCATCTAGGGGCGATCGGCCCACCAGCACCAACGACACCGGAGCAGAGCCGATCGCGTCTTCAACCAACTGTTGGCCAATGGCCCCCAAGCCGCCGGTGAGGATATAGCAGCCGCCCGTTTGCCAGAGACCGGACGGGGCCGGGTTCCCTGGCGCGATCGCGGGATCCAACAACTGCCAGGTGCGCACCCGAGACCCCGTTGATTGGAACTGAAGATGGTTCAGTTCTGGACGCTGCCACAGCAGGGCGATCGCTCGCAGCAGGTCTCGGGAAGGATGGTTCAGCTCCGTCACCCCCGACAGCACCGCCGGCCGCAATCGGGTGCTTTCCTGGCCCACGGCGGCACAAAAGGCCGCCGCCGCCGCCGTCCAGGGAGCAGCCGGATCATCTCCCAAATAAATCCAGGACACCGGACTAGGAATGGTTTCGGGCGATCGCAACAGGGCCCGAAATCCGTAGAACAGGGGGTAGAGCGTTTGGGTTAGGCCCTGGCGGATCGCCTGCGGGGGCGCATCGCCCGGGGCCGCCGTTGCCCCCCCCCGGAAAAGCACATGGGTGGGCGTGAGGCCCTGATGGGCCAAATGAGCTAGCAGTTCGCCAAAGTCCGACTCCCGCGAGCTGTTCAATCGGTAGCGATCGCCCGGTAGCGGTTCAAAGGCCAGGCCCGGAAGCACCTGAATCACCCGCTGGAACCGGCAGCAATCGGGATGGGCCCGCACCGCTGCGGCCATGGCCGCTCCCTCGGCCTCGGGGCCAATCCAGAGGAGCACTTCACCCACCACGGGATCGGCCACAGTTCCCGGAACGGCTTCCGGGGCGATCGCCCGCCAATCGGGAATCAAAACCCCTATCGCTCCTTGGGGCAAGGGCGACTTTTTTTCCGAGGGTAAATCAGGAGAACTGGCTGGGGAACTCGCCGGGAGCGGCTCCGCTCGGTCGGTGTTGAGCGCAGCAGTCACGGGTTGGGCCGGCCGGGGAAACCAACAGGGGCGCAACTCAAACGGATAGGGCGGCAGGGTGACGCGGCGGGGTTTGGGCCCCAGCCACAGGGCGGCCCAATCCACCTCGGCCCCTTGAACCCAGGCGGTGGCCAGGGCAAGGGGGGAATCGGGCCGAGTGCGAATCACTCGATCGTCTGGCCCACAACGCCCCACCAATCCTTGGGCGATCGGCCCGTCGGCCAAAAAGGCTTCCCATTGGCTCAACAGGTCTTTGAGATTTTTGGCCACCACGGCCAAGCGATAGGGCAGGGCAACACGCCCGGTTTGCAGCGTCCAAACCAGCGCCACCCAATCGATCGGGGCTTCCGTTGCCAAGAGTCCTGGGTTAGGGGTGGGGTCTGGCTGGGGGGAGTTTTGGGGGTGAATCAGCGCCGATCGTAGTTGGCGCACCCAAGCTTCGAGTCGTTCCCGATCGAGGGCCGAAACCGGCACCACATATTCCTCCTCCGACACCCTCAGGCCGCCCGCAGTGGACGGGGCCGTTGCCACCGGATCAAACACAGGGCGATCAAAGCCGTTACGTTCAGCCCCCAAGTGATTCCAGCCCCCTGAGACGGATCCATTACGATCCCACGGGGTTTGGGCCCTGGCCGGGTCGGGATTCGATCCCGATCGCCCCGACTCCGATCGATATTCCTCCACAATCAGGTGCGCATTCACCCCACCGGCCCCAAAGGAGCTGATACCCGCCCGCCGAGGCAGGCCGGGCCAAGCTTGCCAGGGCGTGGCCTGGGTTTGCACCCGCACCGGGGCTTGGTCAAAGGCAATATGGGGATTCGGATCGGTGGCATACAACGAGGGAGCCAACTGGCCATGGCGCATCTGGAGCAGCACTTTGGTGAGTCCCGCAATGCCCGCCGCCGCCTCTAGGTGGCCAATGTTGGCCTTCAACGACCCGATCGCGCAGTAGGGCTGGTCATGGGTCCCGAGGGCTTCGGTTAGCCCCGCCACCTCGATCGGGTCTCCCAACGTCGTGCCCGTGCCGTGGGCTTCGATGTAGGACAAGCTGTGCGGATCCACCATTGCATCCTGGAGTGCCGATCGAATCACCGCCGCCTGGGCCGTGGGGTTGGGCACAGTGTAGCCAGACACCTTGCCGCCACTGTTGACCGCCGAACCGCGAATGACCCCCCAAATCCGATCGCCATCCCGCTCTGCGTCGGCTAAGGGTTTGAGCACCACCACGCCCACCCCTTCACCGGGAACCATGCCCGATGCTCCGGCCCCAAAGGGACGGCAAACCCCATCGTTCGCCAACATCTTCATTCGATGCAGGGTCAGCAAATGCCGAGGATGCAAAATCAGATTCACCCCACCGGCCAAGGCCGCCCGGCATTCTCCCCGCCGCAGACTTTGCACCGCCAGATGAATGGCCACCAGAGAGGAGGAGCAGGCCGTATCCACGGCCAAGCTGGGGCCTTGAAAATTGCAAAAGTAGGAAAAGCGATTGGCGATCGAGGAAGGCGAAGCACTCGTCAGCACACAATCGCCCTGCAGCGAAGCCTCAGCAGCCAAGAGCTGATATTCACCGTACATCACCCCCGCAAACACCCCAACGGCTCGCTTGGCGGCCGGATCGGGCGATTGCACCAGGGTATCTGGGGTTAAACCCGCATCTTCCAGCGCGGCCCAGGCCACTTCCATAAACAGCCGCTCTTGGGGATCAATCCCCGCCGCTTCCACAGGCGAAATGCCAAAAAAGCGTGGGTCAAAGGTATCGATCACCCCTAGCCAGCCCGCCCGCCGCGCCGTGGGATGCTCGGCCAATTCAAATTCAGGCGACCCAAATTCACGACCGGGCGGCGGTTCACTAATCACATCGCGCCCGGTGATCAGGGTTTCCCAAAAGGCCGCCAAGTCCGCGCCGCCTGGGTAGCGACCCGCCATCCCCACAATGGCGATCGCCCCATCGGCCACCGCCAGGTTGGTCGAGGCCATCGATCGATCTTGGCTGGGGCCCTGGCTCGATCGGCCCATGGGCCCCGGGGCGATCGGCTCCGCAACCGGCTGACCACCGCCCGCCAATTCCGGTGCGAGCGTTGCGGGGGTAAGCGATGTTGTTGAGGCTGAGGTTATTGAGGAGGTTATTGAGGCTGAGGCTGAAGTGGTCGATCGGGGCGCAGATGTCAACGGTGATAAGGATAAGGATGCGGGTAGCGGTGCGGGAACCGGTGCGGGCGACAACCCTGGAGAGGGCAAAGGGGGAGACAGTTCCCCAGAAGACGCAGGAGCAGCCACAACCGACGGAGCCGCCGGCCGAGCCGCCGCCACCAAAGCAGCGATCGCCTCAGGCTTATTCGCCTCAAGCCATTGGGTCAACGCATCCAGCGAAGGGCATTGGAACAGCAGCGTTTGGGGCAGCAGGCCAAAGGTTTGCTCTAAGGCGCGAATCAATTCCAGGGTCACCAACGAGTCCACCCCATAGGTCTCGAAGTTGGCTTGGCGCGATAGGGTTGTGCCCTCCAGGCGCAACACTTGCCCAAACACCTGCCGTAAATGAGCCAAAACCACCGTTCGGGAATCCCCTTCGGCCAGGGTGGGAGCCGACGGCGATGAGGGTGCAGCGGACGGAGCCGATGGCGGAACCGGGCGATCGGGAACCATGGGGGCCCCTTGGGGAGCCGCCGCCACCGTGGGGCACTCAATCCAACCATCGCTCGCCCCCAGAAGAATCGTCTCGATCGGCAATCCCGCATCGGGCCGGGCAGGACTCGCCAGGTGAATGGATTGGAACCCGGCCGCCCGTAACAGGGCTTCCCACTGGGCGGGACTCAGGAGCGGCGCATGGGGCAAGCGCCAATCGCCATCCCCAAACAGCCACCATCCCTCCGTGAGTCCAAAGGTCAGGGTGGCAAAGTCTTGAACCCGGGTTCCTTCATTGAGCACCAGCAGGCCATGGCGCTTCAGCAGCCGTTTCGCCTCGCGCACGGAAGCGGTCACACTCTCCGTGGCATGGAGCACATTGGCCGCCAGCACCAGGTCATAGCTACCGGGAACCAAGGACTGGGCCGCCACATCTTGGGCAATATTTAACACCCGAAATTCACAGAAGGAGCGGCCTTGAGCCAAGGTCTGCTGTGCTTGATGTACTAGAGCGGGCGAAATATCGGTGAAGGTGTAATGAACACTGGTTGCATAGGGATCCAAGGCTTTCAGCACCGCAAAACTGGTTCCCCCAGTGCCGCCACCAATCTCTAAAATTCGGAAGGGCTGTTGGGGCGTGGGTTGAGCGGCCGCCACCGTGGCCGCGGCGGTGGCGGCGGTCAAGTCGTTGTAGTAATCCATCAGGGGATTGCCGCGATAGATCCCTTCCACCTGGGCAGCGGATCCCCGAGGGAAGAGAATCTCGAGGGGATCGCAGGCCCCACGCAAAATGTCGCCATAACGTTCTAAGCAGCGATCGAGCAGGGTCAGACAAGGATCAATGCCCACGTAGCGCGATCGCAGTCGATCGGCCTCGGCGGGGCTGTTGGCAATCCGGCGATCCATTTCCGGTGTGAGGCACAGGGGCGTTAACCCCAACCCATCGCCCTGTTCCGCCAAAAATCCAGCCCGGGTGAGCAAATCGCCCAAGGCCCAGAGCAGGCGTTCATAGCGGGGCTGCACTGCCAGTTGCGTCATCACCGATCGCACGGACCAGCGATCGGCCGCCGATCGCAGCAACCCCAGTTGGCGCAAGGTGGCCAGCAGTCGCCCGTGGGCATAGGCTTCAAGCTGTTGGAAGGCCTCGATCGGCTCAGGTGCGATCGGGCGTTCTTGCACAAACCGGGCCATGGCCTGGGCCGCCGCCGGGAGCACGGGCGGGGCAATCGCCCTTGCCGGTTCCGTAGTCCAGCCCGTCAGTTCCAACTGGGCCAAAATTTCCGGGGCGACCAGCATGGGCAAGCATTGACGCACTTCCCAACGCAACAGCCGCGCCAGGGTTTCCACCCCCTCAGCGGTGTTGATGCCCAAAATGCCCTGCTTTTCAATTCGTCGGCTATAGAACTCGGTGGCCACAATGCCCGTTTCGCGCCAGTAGCCCCAGTTAATGATCTGGATTCGAGGCCCCGTGGGAGGCAGCGCCAAGGCGAAGGCATCCTGGAAGGTGCAACCGGCCGCATAGTTACTTTGCCCCGCATTCCCCATCAAGGCATTGGCCGACGAGAAGAAGATCAGAAAATCCAGGGGTTGCTGGCGGGTCAGTTCCACCAGCAGCCAACTGCCCGCCACCTTGGGAGCCAGGGCCGCTTGCAGGGCCGCCAGGGTCATGGTGCGCAGGCTGGCATCTTGCAACACCAGGGCGGAATGAATCACCCCTCGCAGGGGCCCCCAGGTTTGCTGAATCTCTTGGATCAGACCGGCCATGGCGACGGGATCCGTCACATCGACCGATCGGTATTGAGCGATCGCCCCCAAAGCCGTGAGTTCCCGCAGTTGGCCGGCTCGCACTTCGGTGAGGGGACGGCGACCCGTCAAAATCAACTTGACCCCAGCGATCGCCGCCAGACATTTGGCCGCTTCGTAGCCAATGCCGGTCATGCCACCCACGATCAGGTAGCAGCCGCCGGGATGAATCGGCAAGGGACGCGAATCCGGCGGCAAGGCCATGGGCTGAATGGCCCGCAGCAACCGACGCGTTCCCCGATAGGCCAACTCCAGCCCCGGTTCCGCCGCTGGTTCCGTGGCAATTCGGCGGGCCAGGTGGGCGAATGGGTTCGTTCGATTCGTTTGATTCGTTAGATCAGTGCGATCGATTGGCTCAACCAGTTCCAGATCCACCCGGCTGAGATCCAAGCAGGTCACTGCCAAATCCGTGAATTCCCGGGACAGGGCCTTGGTGAAGCCAATCACCGTGGCTTGCCAGGGCTGAATCGGCCCGACTCCCACGGCTTGGGCATCTTGGGTGATGACCCGCAGCCGCGCTCCCGATCGCCACAGTCGATGCCGATCGAGGCCTTGGATCAGATGAAACAGGCTGACCACCCCTTGATCTTGCAGCGCCGTCAGTTCCGCAAGGCTGGCGGGCGCGATTCGGCTCCCCGCCGCCAGGAAATAGATGGTTTCCAAGGGGGGGAGTTGCGGCCAAATCGGCTCCCAATCGCTGGCCCCAGCGCCCACTTGCCAATGGTTCGGGCCCAGGGATTGGCGGGATCCCGCAAGCTGCACTTGATAGATCGGAGCCGAGGGGTGCTGTGCTTGCAAGGCCGCTGCCAAGGGCCGATCGCCCGGTGCATAAACCATTAATACCGCCCCGGATCCGGGGGCGATCGGCTCTGGCCAAGGGGTTTCTCGCCAAACGGGCCGGTAGCAGGGCACGGCTTCAACGGCAATGGCTGGGGCCGCCGCCGGGGAACCGGCCGGGGCGATCGGCCCCTCTGAACCCAAGGCCACAGGTGCGCCGTTGTGGGCAGGAACCGGCCCAGTCCCAGCGGGCAGCCCCGATCGGGACAGGCCCTGACCATAGCCCCCCGGAACCAAGGGCGGAATTCCAGAATGGCCATTGGGCGACCCGCCCAGCAAGCTGCCTGCCGTGCGCAAGGGACGGAGGGTAAAGGTGTTGATGCGAATCAAGTCCTCGCCCGCCAGGTTCGTGATCCGTAAATCAAAGGAATATTCCGAGATGGGCGCTTGCGAAGGCCGCACATAAACCCAGCAATCCTCCGTGAGGGGTTGCAGGATCTGCAAGGTGGCGATCGAGGCCGGCAGCAGCAGGGGCAAATCGGCCGCCCGAGGAGCCAACAGGCCCATCACGCATTGCAACGCCCCATCCAGCAACGAGGGGTGCAGCGCCATCCGAGGCAGCCAGGCCAATTCTGAGGCGGGCGCTTTCAGCTTGCCCAGGGCCTCAAAGGGGCCGGCCCACAATTGCTCAACGGTGCGATACAGCGGGCCATGAACCACGTCACGACCATCCACCAGGTCGTAGAACGCCTTTTGCGTCCAGGTGCTGCCACAACGTCGTTGCACGGCATCGGGATCGAGTCTGGGCGCTTCCGAGGGCGATGGGGTGCTAGGGGTAGAAACCCAAACGGCGGTGGCACAGGGACGATCGGGCGATGCCGTGACCCCGCTGGGATCCGGCTCCATGCTGGCTTGCAATTGCAGCACCAACCGCGAATCCTGGGTTTGCCATTGGGGAACCAACGCCATGCCCGTCTGCACCGGGTGCAACCAACCGATATCCCGCAGTTCCCCGATCGGGTGGCCCGCCGCCTGGCCAGCTTCCAGCATCTGTTGCAAAATCGCCGCGCCGGGTAAGACGGCGGTGCCCTGCACATGATGCTGACTCATCCAAAAGGTGAGGTCTCGGGCGGGGGTTGGGGTTGGGGATAGGGCTGAGGGGGTGGGCTGGGGCGATCGTTGCACCCAATAGCGGGTGCGATCAAACGGATAGCGCGGCAAATCCACCAACCGGCCCGGCTGCGGGTAAAGCGCCGTCAGATCCGACAGGGTTCCCGCCACAAAATCCGCCGCCAAAGACAACAGGAAGGGGCGATCGCTCCGGCCGCTTTGGAGCAGTTGAGCCACCTGATCCCGCTGGGTGTCGCTCAGTGCGCCATCGGGCGTGAGGATCGGATCGTCCGATCGGGTGATCAACCAGGACTGAGCAGGCGTGAATTCCGGGGCGATCGCCCGAGGCGTAACCGCCAACAGGGCCTGGTGGATCTGTCGCAGGTTGGCCAGTTGTTCATCCCAACTGCTGGCCACCCAAGCCGCCCGCACCGCTAAATGGCTGCGTTTGGTGGCCAGGGTCACGGCCAAATCAGCCAGGGGCAGCGGATCTTGGCTGGTCAGGTGCTGGAGCAAATCCGCCACCCGTTGTCGCAACTGGCCCCGATCGCGCGCCGACAGCACCAACAGATATTCCGGGCGGGCGGGCAGGGCAGGAGCAGCCACCTCGGGAGCCGCCGCCAGAACCATGTGGCAGTTCGCCCCATTCGCCCCAAAGGAACTGATGGCAGCCAGGCGCGGGGTCTGAGTCCAAGGACTGCCGTAGGGATCCAGACGCAGGGGGCTGGCATCCAGTTGGATATGGCCATTCAGACCGGTGGGCAGGGGGCAAGGGGGCAGCGATCGATGCTTCAGGGCCAACACCACCTTCAACAGGGACGCAATCCCGGCGGCGGTCAAGGAATGACCAATCACCCCTTTCACGGAGCCGATCGGGATGGAAGCGGGGGGCAGAGCAGCGGCGCGGAGGGCATCGCTCAGGGCATGAAGTTCGATCGGATCGCCCAAGGGCGTGCCCGTGCCATGGGTTTCCACATAGCCGATCGATCGGGGATCCAGGCCAAACCGCTGATAGACCTCCTGAATGAGGGTGGTTTGGGCCGGGCCGCTGGGGGCCGTGAGGCTGCTGGTTTTACCGTCCTGATTGGTGCCTGACCCTTGAATCACCGCATGGATCCGATCGCCATCGGCCAAAGCTCGATCCAGGGGTTTCAAAATCACAACCCCCACCCCTTCGCTGATCACAATGCCATCGGCGCTGTGGTCAAAGGGTTTGCAGGTTCCCGTGGGCGACAGCATTCCCACCTTGCCCAGCAGCAGGTGCAGCCGAGGCGTGGCCAAAACACTCACCCCACCCGCGATCGCCAAGTCGCAGTGGCCCTGCTCGATACTTTCGCAGGCGGTATGCACCGCAATCAGGGACGAAGAACAGGCCGAGTCGATCGCCAAGGTAGGCCCCTTCAGGTTCAACCAGTAGGCAATGCGCGCTGGCAACATCGCCCCCGCGTTACCCGTGAAGGTATAGCCATCTACCGGCAGCCCCGATTCCAGCAACAGTTCCCAATAATCGCCACTCGACGCGCCCACAAACACGCCCGTGCGGCTGCCATCCAAGCGCTGCTGCGGATAGCCCGCATCCTCCAGGGCGGCCCAGGTTTCCATCAGCAACAGGCGCTGCTGCGGATCCATAAACTCCGCTTCCCGAGGCGAAATTTGGAACAGGGCCGGATCAAACGCCCCCACGTCATCGAGGAAGCCCCCGTGGCGGCTGGGGGTTTTGTGGGGAGCCAGTCGATCGGGGTCATAGATGGCCCGCCAATCCCAGCGATCGGGCGGCACTTCACTCACCACCGGCTGGCCCCGCTGGATCACCTGCCAAAATTCCGCCAAATTCTGGGCCCCGGGAAACCGGCCAGCCATGCCAATGATCGCAATTTGACGACCGGGAGGCTTGGTCGCAGGCGAGGATACCGGGGGCGTGGCCGCTTGGGGCAAGGGTGCGGCCTCGGGAGCAGGAACCGTCCCGATCGGCGGTGCGGCGGGCCGTCGCCAATCGGGAAAGGCTTGCTCAATGTGGCGGGCCAATTGCCGCCCGGTGGGGTAGTTGAACAGATCCGTCGATCGCAACTCAATGGCCAACTCAGCATTGAGCAGCTTGATCAGCTCGATCGCCACGATCGAATCAACCCCCAAATCGGAAAAGGGGCGCTTGGGATCCAGGCGATCGGCCGGCACATTCAGATAATTCGCCAACAATTCCACAACCCGTTGCTCACAGCGATCGGGGCCACCCTGGGCCGAGGCAGGAACGGCAGAAGCGGGCTGGGCGATCGTTGGGGGCATCACCGCAGGTGCGGGCTGGAAGGATGGCTGAGGCCCTGGATTGGGGAATTGGCTAGATGCTGGGCTGGGTAATGGATCCGACACCTGATCGGTCACTCGATCGGGCGAAGGGGAAACCGCAGGGGCCGCAGACTGCGGACTGCGTTGAGCCACAATCAAACTTTGCAGGTAAGTTTCGGGCGATTGGGGATGGCGCAAACCCAAGGTGCGCACCCGGGGAAAGCCTTGGGCCGCCAGGCAACGCCGCCAATTCAACGGGGTCAACAACGGTGAGTGGGGAATGCGGTTGGGAGCATCCTCAAACAGCCACCAGCCCCGGGTTAAGCCAAAGGTGAGGGTCGCAAAAACCTCGAAGTGACAAACTTCGCTGAGAATCACCAACCCTCCAGGGGCCAGGAGCTGATGCACTTGGGCCAGGGTGTGATCAATGCGGCGTGTGGCATGGAGCACATTGGCCGCGCAAATAATGGCGAATTGACCGGGGACAAACCCTTGGCTGGCCAAATCCGCTTCAATGTCCAGCGGAGCATAGCGGGTGAAGGGAAACTGCTCGCCCCAGCGATTGCGCCCCCGTTGGACAAAGGCCGGCGACAAATCCGTAAAGTGATAAACCACCTGGGAGCCGAGGGGAACCAAGGCTTGCAACACCGAAGCGGTAGTCGCGCCGGTTCCCGCACCAATTTCCAGAATTTGGATGGGTGCTGATCCGGGCTGGGCCGCCCGATCGCGCACGGCGGTGACCACGGCGGTGGCCACCAACCCATTGAAGTAATCCGAAAGGGGATTGTCGCGGTTAATCGCTTCCACCCAGGGCAAAACCTCGGGGGTGTAGAGCAAATCCGTGACGGCCAAGCGCCCGGCCAACAAATCCGGGTAATGATTCAGGCACAGTTGCAGCAGGTCGAGATAAGGGCGGCAAGCTGGGCATTGGCTGCGCAGTTCTGCTTCCAAGCGCGATCGCGTGGCGGCTAACTGGGAAGCGCAACCTTCGGGGCGATCGGGATTCAGCGCCAGTTCCCCCGCCACCTCCACCAGCCATCCGGTGTTTTGGAGAATTGCCAACAGGCCCGCAAACAGCAATTGATGGTCTGGGGAAAGCTGAATCAAGGCCTGCAAGGCTGCGGGGGCGATCGGGCGGTGAGCTTCCCGCAGGGCCCCCGCCTGTTGGAAGGTGGCCAACAGTCCCAACGCACCCAGATTATCCAAACGCTCAAACACCATTTCCCAACCGACGAGCGGGTCTCCCTGCTGGCTGGCTTGGGCCTCCACCCGGTGCAAGGTGCGATCGAGCCAATCCTCAATCGGTGGCTCCGGCGCGAGGGGAGTTGGTTCCGTTAGTTCGATCGGGGCCGCTGGGATCACTGGGGTGGCCAGGGTCGGAGCCACCGGGGGCGTAAGGGTGCAAATGTCTCGCTCAAAGGCGTAGGCGGGCAAGGAAATCCGCCGACCGGGCGGCCCCTCCCAGACCTCAGACCAGGCGATCGCCGCTCCCGACAGAAACTCCCGGATTTGGGCCGCATGGGGCAAGGACGCGGGCACGGCGGCCGGATCCCGCAGGGGTGAGGCCGTCGCCAAATCCGCCGTCCACTGCACCACCAACGCCGCTCGACAGTCGAAATGCTGCCGGCCAAAGGTCAGCGTCCAGGCCACATCCGCCAAGGAAGCGGCCGAATTGCGATCGGCCCAGGCGGCCAACTGGGCCAAATTGCGCTCCAGGGCCGGGCGAGATTGGGCCGACACCGGAATCACCCGCCAAGGCAAACTAAACGAACTGGTAGGCAAAGGTTCCCGGGCGGGGCCCTCTTCAATCACCACATGGGCATTCGTGCCGCTGAAGCCAAAGGCACTCAAGGCCGCCCGCCGGGGACGATCCCCCTGGCGCGGCCAGGGCTGAGGCTGTGTGGGCACATAAAACGGGGATTGATGCCAATCAAAGGCGGCATTGGGCGTTTGCACATGTAATGAAGCGGGCAAGGCCTCATGCTTCAAGCTCAGGAGCACTTTGATGAAGCCCGCCATGCCCGCCGCTGCCATGGCATGGCCAATGTTGCCCTTCACCGAGCCGATCGCGCAGAACTGCTTAGCGTCGGTCCAATGCCGAAACGCTTTCGTGAGGGCTTGCAGCTCGATCGGGTCGCCCAGTTTTGTACCCGTGCCATGGGCTTCCACATAGCTCAGGGTGCTGGGGTCAATTTGCCCCTTGGTGTAGAGGGCCTGTTCCAGTTCGGCTTGGGCTTGGACATTGGGAGCCGTAATCCCATTGGAGCGCCCATCCTGGTTCATCCCCGAAGCCCGAATTACCCCATAGATTGCGTCGCCGTCCCGTTGGGCCTCGCTGAGGCGCTTCAACATCACCACCCCGCAACCTTCAGCCGGCACAAACCCATTGGCCGCCTGGTCAAAGGGTCGGCATTGATTCGTGGCCGACAGCATTCCGCTGTAGTCCAAAAATTGATGCACCCTGGGCGAGAGCAACAGCAGGGCCACCCCGCCCGCCAGGGCCAAATCACAATCCCCTTGCAGCAATCCCTGACAGGCCAAGTGCAAGGCCACCAGGGAGGAAGAACAGGCGGTATCAACGGGAATCGCCGGGCCCTTGAGGTTGAGGTGATAGGCAATCCGCGCAGGCAAGATGGCCATGGATGCCCCCAAGGAGGCCATGGCGTTGGGTTCACGGTTCGCGGAGCCGTTCTGGCCGCTGTTGTCTGGGCTATCAATGCCATAGAAGTTGTGGGCGGCTCCCACGTAAACACCACAGCGCGTGTCTGCAAGAGATTCGGGAGCATACCCAGCATCTTCGATCGCCTTCCAAGCCTCTTCTAAGAAAACCCGCTGTTGGGGATCCATTTGGGCCGCTTCTCGAGGAGACAGCCGGAAAAAGAGCGGATCAAAGGCCAGGGCATCGGGCAGCAACCCCCCTCGCAGGGGCCGATCGCTGGCAATGCCCCACCGTTCGGTCAGGTCGGAGAAGGGAGTTTGTCCCGATCGCAGCACGTCCCAGAATTCATCTGCATTGCGGGCCCCGGGGAACCGGCAGGAGAGACCAATCACAGCGATCGCCTCTGTCCCGGCGCGATCGGGAGCGGTTCCGACCGGGGTTTGCGGCGTGGCGACCTGGGAATTCCCGGCAGTCATACCCGCAGGAGCGGCTGCCGTCAGCTCCACCGCCATCCCTGAACCCAGCGATGGATTGATCCGGGCTGGACTGATCACGGAACCCACCACTGGCGGCGGGGCCGGTGCTGTCGGAGCCGGGGTTGCCGCCACCTGGGATTCCAAATAGGTGGCCATTTCCAGGGGCGTGGCATAGCGATAAAAGTCCGTGGGGGCGATCTCGCTGCCAAACCGGGCATTGATGCGCCGGGCAATTTGGGAAGACAGGATTGAGTCCACCCCCAAATCCGCAAACGTTTGCTCAGGATCCGGCTGGCGATCCATCTCCAGCACCGCCGCGATCATTTGCCCCAACTCTTGACTAATGGCCAAAATGCGTGCGGGAGAGGGGCGATCGTCAGGGGCGATCGGGACAGGGGCGATCGGGACAGGGGAATCGGCGGCGGGCCCAACCAAGACAGGAGCCGCCTTCGGGGAGCTGGCCGTCGCAGTCCGGGCCGCAATAAAGAGCTGTTGATAGGCATTGCCCAGGCCCGATTCTGCCGTTGAGCCGGAGGGGGAGCCGACCGTTAAGCCGGCCGCCGCTAGCAGTTGCACCCAGTTTTGGGGAGGCAGCAGGGGGGAATTTTCCAGACGCACCGCCGCATCCTCAAAGGCCCACCACCCATCCAGCAGGGCAACGGTGATGGTTTGGTAATCCGATTTGTGGGTTAGCTCATTCAACAGCAGCAGGCCGCCGGGTTTCAGCAGTTGGGCAAGGTGACTGAGTGATCGCTGAATTTGGCGCGTGGCATGAACCACATTGGTCGCGACGATCGCGTCGTAGGCCCCCAATTCAAAGCCTTGGGCTTCGGCGGGTCGATCGAGATCAAACAGCCGGAACTGCACAAAGGGATAGGTCTGGCCAAAAGCCGCCTTGCCCGCTTGCAAAAAGCTTTGGGACACATCGGTGAAGTCATACACCAGCCGATCGGCCAGGGCCGCCACGACCGGTAACGTAAATTGCGTGGTGGAGCCGGTTCCCGCACCCACTTCCAAAACCCGCAGGGGCTGCCCCGCTTGGGCCGCCAGCCCGCCGCCCAAGGCCGCCGCCAGCACCTGGTTAAAGTGATCCACCCAGGGATTATTGCGATACATCCCCGTCACCAAATCCGGGGATGAGGCTGGGAACAATAATTCCGTGGCCAATTTTTGTCCCTGGAGAACGGCCCCGTAGTCCACCACGGTCAAACAGGCCTCCAAGACCCGAGTGAAACCCACCATGTCCGGGTAGCGCTGCACAAAATCCCGGTGGCGCTCCGTCAGGGCCGCAGGGTTGAGGGCGGCCCGGATGGCCGGCAGGGCTGGGCCCGATCGAACCGCTTCTCCATCTCCCCGCAACTCCAGCACTTGATGGGCCGCCAGCAGGTTGCAGTGGGCCTTCAAAAGGCGATCGTATTTGGGTGATCGATAGAGCCGTTGTCGCAACTGCTCCAGAGTCCGCCACTCTCCCGGGGCCGGAAACAGATCAAACTCCACCCAAACGCGGATTAGATACCAGCGGCTGAGGTCGTCGAGTTCCTGGAGGGCTTGAATATAGCGAGGCACATCCAGGGTCGATCGCGCCACGTAGTCTTGGGCCGCTCCCCAGGCCGATCGGCCCGGATCGGCCACCGTCGGTATCGAGTTGGCCCCGTAGTCCGCCAAAACGGCCGGCGAGCGGAATCCCAGCAAATCCAGCACCTTGGCGGAAGCTCGCAAGGGAATGGCCTGGCGCAAGCCCCGTTGCAAAACCATGGCGAACGATCGCAGGCCCAGGGCGCGCCCCATGGCCTGCACCCCCCATTGGGCGAGGCGGGTTCGGCCGGCTTCCGTGGACAATTGGCCCACATCTCCCCAAAATCCCCAATTGATCACCGAGGCAGACAGACCTTGCACGTCCTGGAGATAGGTTGCAAAGGCATCTTCAAAGGCACAGGCGGCCACGTAGTTGGCGCTGCCCGGCGTGGGCGCAAAGGAAGCCAGGGAGGAGAAGAATAAAACGAAGTCTAGGGGATCTTCGCGCAGGGCTTCGATCAGGGCCACGCTGCCGGCCACCTTGGGGGCAAGCACGGTGCGATAGGCCTTGGCCGGCATGGCGGTGAGGGGATGATTAGCCAAGACCATGGCGGAATGGATCGCCCCGGTGATGGGGCCAAACTGTTGTCGGGCCTGGGTCAGGGCCGCCCGCAACGCCGCCCGATCGCTCACATCCGCCTGTAGATACAGGGCATCGCCGCCCCGTTGGCGAATCTGGGCGATCGCCTGGGTTTGGCGCTCTCCTTGGGGCGATCGCCCGAGCAACACCAACCGGGCCCGCACCTGATCCGCCAGCCATTGGGCCACCTCCAGCCCCACCCCGGATGCACCGCCCACAATCAGGTAGACACCCCGATCTCGCAGGGTCGGCATCGCGGAACCTTGGGATCGATCGGGATTCGCAGTCGCCGGGGTCGGTTCCGCCTCGGCCATGCCCCGTACCCAACGCTCACCCGATCGCCAGGCCACCTCCAGGGCCCCATCGCCCCGCAGTTCTCCGGCAATTTGGGCCGCCGCTTGGGCAGGATCCGTTGCCTCTAAATCAATGCAAACCACAGGCAGGCTTGGACATTCAACGCGGCAGGCCCGGGCCAAGCCGATCGCCGGCGCGGCCCAAGGCTGCATGAGTCGATCGCCCGGAACTACCGATTGGGCCCTTTGGGTCACAATTCGCAACAGGGGCAGCGGATCGTGACGGTGGGCCAAGACTTGAATGCCTTGCAACAAAGCCCAGGAATCATCCACTGCGTCCTGCCAGTCGCAGGCATCAATCATCCCCAAAAAGTCAATGCTGGCAATCGGGGTCGTCTGGGCCAGCCAGTCGCGCCACAGGGCTTCTCCCGCCAACGGAGTGAGGGTCAACACCTGGCTGGTTTCCCCCAAACTGCGATAGTGCTGGGCTAGGGCCTCTGCCCAAGGGGAGGGCGATCGCTGAACAATCAAATGCAGCCCTGATCGTTGGGGCGGGGCAACGGGCCGAGGGGCCGCAAACCAACGCGGCACCAACAGTCGAAAGTCTTCTTGATCAGTGGGCTGTTCAATGAACTGATCGATCGGCTGAGGGGCAGCGGACGATCCAGCAGACGATCCAGCAGACGATCCAGAGGGAGAAAACATCAACTCTTCATCCGCCTCCACAGGCCAGTAGCGCACTCGTTCAAAGGGATAGGTGGGCAGGGTCAACAGACGGCGGGGCTGCGATCGGGGCAAGGCTTCCCAATCGGGATCTCCCCCTTGAACCCACCACCGGGCAATTTTGGCGTAGCGCCGCGCGGCCCAAAGGTCGGGCAAGGTGGAAGCCTGGGCCTCAGCGGCCTCTTGGCTTTGGGGCGTAACGCGGCCCACCCACCCCTGAGACAGGGTTGCTTCGGTTAAAAAGGCACGCCACTGTTCACAGCAGTCCACCGCTGAGGCCGCCACCAGGGCCAAACGATGGGGCATGGCGGCCCGGCCCACCTGCAACGTCCAAGCAAAATCGCGCCAAGCATCGCCATCGGGGGATAAATCCCGCAGATATTGCAGCAATTGCTCCACTTGGGCCCGCAAGGCGGCGGCAGATTTGGCTGAAACAACGATGATTTCTTCGGTGATGTCTTGGGCTGCTGGGGTTTCACCCGTTCCGGCATCGGTTGCCCCGTCAACTGCCCCGTCAACGGCGCGATCGCCTGCGGGGAGGAAAGTTGCTGAACCGGGAACCGACAACAACTCTCGCCGGACGGACTCTGGCCCCTCTTGCACAATCAGATGCACATTGGCTCCCCCGGCTCCAAAGCTGCTGAGGGCCGCCCGCCTTGGGCGGTGAATCTCGGTTGGCCAAGGGGTGCGATCGGTTTGCAGATAGAACGGGGTTTCCGCAAACGGAATCAGTGGGTTCGGCGTTTCGCTGTGGCGAGAAGGCACCAGTTCGCGATGCTGGAACTGCAAGAGAATTTTGGTTAAACCGGCAATGCCCGCCGCCGATTCCAGGTGGCCAATGTTGGACTTGACGGAGCCGATCGCACAAATTTGGTTGGCTGTGGTGTGTTTGCGCCAAGCCTCCGTTAGGCCCCGAATCTCGATCGGATCCCCAAGGGCGGTTCCGGTGCCATGGGCTTCCACATATTGAATCGTGGCGGGATCAACCTCCGCCTGTTCCAAGGCATCCAAAATTAAATCCGCTTGGGCCAGGGGATTGGGCACGGTATAGCCTTGGGTGCGGCCGGCAGAGTTCATGGCCGATCCCAAAATTACGCCCCGGATTCGATCGCCCGCCGCCAGGGCATCGGCCAGGGGACGAATCAGGATGGCCCCTACTCCTTCACCATCCACAAACCCGTTGGCTCCCGCCCCAAAGGCCCGGCATTGGTCATCGGGCGCGAGCATCCGCAACTGGCTGAGGTTCACCAGGTGCAGGGGATGCAAAATCAAGTTCACCCCGCCAGCGATCGCGGCTCGACATTCACCCCGCCGAATGCTTTCACAGGCCAAGTGAATCGCCGCCAACGAGGAGGAGCAGGCCGTATCCACACTCACGCTGGGCCCTTGGAAGTCAAACAGCCAGGAGGTGCGATTGGCCACGGACCAAAAGGCCGCATGGGCCCCGGCCCGTTGCCCCCGTTGCCACTGCTCGATCGCGTAGAGCTGGTAGTTGCTGTAAGTAATTCCCGCAAAAACCCCCACATCATTGCGATTCCCCGGCAACCGCCGCCCCGCCGCCCGATCGCCCTCAGCCTTGGCCCGACGAACGGCCGCTTTCAGGCGCTGGGGCGGATAGCCCGCATCTTCCAAACAGGCCCAAACGGTTTCCAAAAACACCCGTTCTTGGGGATCCATATCCCGCGCTTCCCGGGGGGAAATGCCAAAGAAGGCCGCGTCAAATTTATCCGCATCCTGAATGAACCCACCCCAGCGGCTGTAGCTCTGGCGATCGCCCCCTTGGGGGTCAAAAATCTGCTGCCAATCAAAGCGATCGGCGGGCACTTCTTGAATGGCACTGCGACCTTCAGCCAGGGTTTGCCAAAAGGCTTCCAAGGTTTCGCCCTGGGGATAGCGACCCGCCAGCCCCACGATCGCTAAGGGTTGGTCACCGTTGGCGGGCAGGCAGTCCATGGCCGCAATGGCCGCTGTCTCGGGGGCCACCGGGGGGCGATCGGGTTCCTCGGCGGTGAGAGAGGCCGCACTGGGAACATCGGGAGCCGCCGAGGCGATCGCGGGCGTTTCGGACACCGGGGAGCTAGTCGCCGTAGAGTCGATCGCGATCGAAGGGGTTGACACCGAATGGGTTGACGGTGAGTGAGGAGGCGTTGGACTCGTTAACGCAGGACTGGGGGCCGGGGGCAAGGAACTGGCATGGTTTTGATCGAAATAAGCCCCTAAACGGCTGAGGGTGGGGTATTCATAGAGCAAGGTTTTGGACAAAGACCCGTAGTGACGCTCCAGGGCTTCGGTTAACTGCAACACCGTCAGCGAATCCACCCCCATCGCCTCAAAGGTGACCTCGGTGGCCAGTTCGGCGGGATCCATTTTCAAAACTTGGGCAAAAATTCCCTTCAGGGTTGCCCGATGGCTGGCGACCGATTGGGGCGATCGCCCGGATTCTGGGCCCGCAGGGACACTTGTGTTGGGATCGTTATTTGCGTTATTTGCACCATTGGCACTGGCGCTCTCTGCGTCGGCATTCTTGGCACTGGCCTGAGCGCGAGGGTGCGCACCGGCATGGGCGGACGGGGCGATCGGGAGCAAGGCCGTTTCGGGGATCCAACCGTCACTTTCCGCCACAATCACGTGATAGGGCGCACTGGCCGGGCCGATCGCGCTGGCTGTCGGGGCCCCAAGGGCGATCGCCCGAACCCCTTGAAACCCTGTGCTGACCAAATGGGCTTCCCAACCTTGGGGATCCAACAGGGGGCCCCCGGGCAGGCGTTGTTGGTCAGAGTCATGGGCCCACCAGCCCTTGGTGACCCCAAAGGTCATGGTCGAGAAAAGCTGGCTGGAGGTGGCCTCCGCCAAAATCAGCAGACCATGGCTGCCCAGCAGCAACTTCGCCCGGCTCAGGGTGGCATCCATATTCGCCGTGGCATGGAGCACATTGGCCGCCAAGACCACATCGAAACTCCCTGGGGTGAATCCCTGGGCGATCGGGTCTTGTTCAATGTTCAGGGTTTGGAACTGGCAGCCGCGATAGTGACCCAGGCGATCGGTGGCTCGGCGCACCAAGGCGGGAGAAATATCGGTGAAAACGTAGCTGAGTTGCGGGTGATCTTGCAGGGCCGCCAAAACGACGGCGGCCGTGGCTCCCGTGCCTGCTCCAATTTCCAGAATCCGCAGGGGGCGATCGGGGCCCCGTTCCGCTTGCCAGGCTGCCAACACCGCCACCACCGTGGCATTCATTCGCTGGGCCAAAGACCCACTGGCATAGACCGGAGCCACCAGCTCACTGGAACCCTGGGGAAACAGAATTTCATGGCCCGCCACTTCCCCCCGCCACAGCCGGGGATATTGCGCCACACAGGCGGATAGCAACTGGAGATGGGGAGTCAGTTCGGGGAACTGCTGGGCAACCCGATCGCGCACCGCTTCCCACTGGGCGGCCTGTTCGCGCCACCCGGGTCGGGCCGCCGCCGCTTCCCACTGGGGAAACAGGGCCAAGCTGAGGGATCGGGCCCCTTCATGGGTGGTGGCCAGATCAGAGCGCTGCGGAAAAGCCGCCAGCAGCGCCAACTGACTCACTTCCTCCAAGACCGCCAAGGATTCAGCCAGGGACTGATCCGCCACCGGATCCGTCCGATCGCCCATTCGGGCCAGGGCCGCCGATAGGTAGGCTCCGGCATCGGGCAGTTGACTCTGCACAGGGCGATCGCCCGTTAACCCCAACTCCCGGCGCATCGCCTCCCCACAGCGCAAGACCAGGGACTGACGCAGACCACTGCCCAGCATCCAAGCAAACCCCGCTAACCCAAGGGCGCAGTCGATGCCCGCCACCTCCAGTTGCGCCATGCGGGCCCGATAGTCGGGGGAAGCCACAATGCCCACCTCGCCCCAAAAACCCCAATTCAGGGACTGCACTTGAATCAAACCAGAGCCGGCCAACTGACCCGCCCAGGCATCCTTGAAGGTGCAGCCGGCCACATAGTTGGCTTGGCCCGGCGTGCCATAGAACACATTGGCCGAGGAGAAGAAAACCAACAGCTTGGCCCCGGAGGCGATCGCCGCCTGAGACAGATACAGGGATCCCGCCACCTTGGGAGCCAACACACGGGCCATGGCCGCCTCCGTCAGCCGATGGAGGGCGCTATCTTCCAGAATCAGGGCCGAGTGGATGACCGCATCGATTTGGCCAAAGCGATCGAGCGTGGTTTGAAAAGCTTGATGCAGTTGCTGCGGATCGGTCATATCCGCCTGTAGATAGGCCGCCTCGCCGCCCGCCTGTTGAATCTGGGTGAGCTGCTGTTGAATGGTCTCGTTCAGGGCCCGCCGCCCCAGCAACACCACCCGCGATTGGCACTGTTCCGCCAACCATTGGCCAATGGTGCGCCCAATACCGCCCGTACCACCCGCAATCACCACTACCCCCCGGGGAGTCAGCATGGGACTGGGCTGGGAGCCGCCCATAGTGGCGCTGGGGCCGGAGAGTTGGGCGAGGGTTTGCACAAACCGCCGGCCCCGTCGCCAGGCGATCGCACGGCCCCAGGGATCCCCCGGATCGGCCATCAATTGCTGGAAACCAGCGGCGGCCGTGGTGGCATCCTGCCAATGGGGATCGTGAAGATCGAGGTCAAAGCCGGTGACCCGCAGGCTGGGATATTCCCGCCGCAGGACTTTGACGATCCCCGCCAAGACGGCTCCCATGGGCAAGGTGGGGGGCGAGGTCTGTTCCGAATCCAGCACCCGGTGGGTATTGAAGGTGATCAGCTTCAGGGTGAGGTTGGCGGCTTTGCCTTGGTGATGGATGGCCCGAATCAGGCGCAGCAGGGCGGGAATGGTTTCCCCTTGCAGGGTGGCCAAGGCTGAAGCAGGTGACTGCCAGTCGGTGCTCGGCCCGCGATCGACCCAAACAATGGTGAGCGACTCGATCGCCCTTTCTAAATCCGCCATCAAGGCCGCTTCTGACGCTGAATCAGTGGCCCACGATCGCAACTGAACCGAGGGGCCCAGCGCCGTCGCGAGCTGCTGAATCCATTGGTGCTGTGGGTCGAGGGGATTGAGATCAAGGGAATTGAGGTCGGAGCAATGGACATCCGGTTTGGCCCCGTTGATTGGGGGTCGATCGCCCGGAATCCCCTGAGCCGCCTCAACCGCTGCCCCATAAATCCAGACCGGGGTAGCCGTTGCGGTGGCCGGCGGCACAGTCGGAGCCGGGAGCAAATGCCAAGCCGGACGATAGAGCACACCGGTTAGATCAGAATCCGTCAAGGGTAATTGCGGAGCACCCTGGGGTTGAACCTCAGCCTTCATTTCCCCAACAGCCAGGCGACGAGCTGCCTCCTGGGGGGACAGTTGTCCCATTTGGACTTGTCTTAAAATCTCGACCCGGTTCATGGTTACGGCTCTATCTTGACTGCACGACTCAAAAGGGTTGCCAGTTGGCGATCGGTTTCTTCTAGGGATTGCTCCCCTTGGGCCAGTTCCGCGAGCACTGTGAGCAATTCCCGCTCCAGGCTGGGGGGTGGCAGGGCCGACGGAACCACCGCTTGCACCGGCTGAACGGCGCTGTTGGCCTTCACGGCCTTGACACAGAAGTTGCGGATGATCGCCACTAACTGCCCTTGGGGATCCAGCAGGGCCAAGTGGAACCGCCGCAGGGCCCGTTCATCAGCCGCTATGGACGAAGCTGAACCGAGGGGACTCGATCGAACCAGCACCGTTCCGGCTGCGGGCCAAGGGCCAAACCACTGCACCGACTCGACCATGAACGGCAGCCAGAGCTGATGGTGATCGCTCTGGCGTTGCAATTCCGCCTGTACCGTTTGCCAAACCGCGTCCAGCCGTTGGGCCATAGGGCTGAAAATCGGCGCGGCGAGAAGCGGAATAGCCAGTTGGGCCCGCGTGCCGCCCGGGAGCCATTCAACTTGCTGAACGCCCCGGAAGTTGGGCCCATAGGCCACACCCGTTTGGTCAAAGATTTCGTAGAACTCCTGAATTGGTAGCGGTTGCCCCTTGGCTCCCAACAAATCAGCAAACTCGGCGGGGAGGGCAGGGGGCCGCTCGATCGCCCGGAGGGCCTGACCCGAGGCATAGGCGATTCCTTGGGCATTCTCCACGGTGAAGCGAATCCGATCGGTGCTGGCGGTCAAGGCAACTCGCAGCGTCAGGCCCTGGTCTGGCACTTCGGCCCGGCGCATCCAGGTAACCTCAGCAAACCCGCCGACGGTTCCCCAAGCGGTGGCCCCGTTCCCTTGGCGAATGGTCTCGGCCACCAGATCCAACAGGGCAGATCCCGGCAAGGTGGGGCGGCCGCTGACTTGGTGCTCTTGGGCGATCGGGTGATGGGAGTCAATGATTTGGCTCACGCCCCAGGCACGATCGGGTGCGGGGGCCTGTTCCCCATTCGTCATGTCCGGCAACACCGGGAGCGACTCGGGGGCCAATCTCTCAGGGGCCAATCCCTCGGGAGCTAATGACGGCGCAACCGTCGCGGGGAGAGGAATCCAGCAGCGTCGTCGATCGAACGGCGATCCAGGCAGGGCCAGGCGCACAGGCGGAACGGGCCGCGGCAGGGCAGTCCAATCCACGGAGCCGCCTTGGATCCAATGCTGGGCAAGGGCGGCTAGGTCAGACCGATCCGCGAGATCAGCGGCGGTTAGCGGGGGCGGAACGGGTTGACCGGGCTGCACTTCACCTAGCCACCGGTTGGTTGTGCCATCGTCCTGGGTTTGACCTTGGCCATAGGCAGTTAAAGCCCGCTGCAATTGGGCGATCGAATCAACCACAATTGCCAATCGATGGGCCGCGGGTCGCCGGCCCACTTGCAAGGTGAAGGCCACATCGGCCAGGTTGACCGTGGGATGGTTCTGGAGGAAGTTCGCGAGGTTCTGGGCCGTGATCCGCAACAGTTGCGGCGTGCGGGCCGACAGAATGATCAGTTCCGCCGGTGCCGATTGCGGCGACTCTGACCCCGATCGAACAGTGGCGGGGGCTTCCTCCACAATCAGATGGGCATTGCTCCCACCTGCGCCAAAGCTGCTGAGGCCCGCACGGCGCGGGCTGGGCCCCTCCCAGGGCGATCGGGTTCGTTGCAACCGGAAAGGACTGTGCGCAAGGTCGATCGCTGGATTGGGCCGATCGGAATGCAAACTGGGCACCAATTGGCGATGTTGCAGTTGCAGCAGGATTTTGCACAGCCCCGCAATGCCCGCCGCCGATTCCAGGTGACCAATGTTGGATTTGATCGACCCGATCGCACAATGACCGGGCTGCACTTGGGCATCCCGCGCAAAGGTTAGTTGCAGACCATCCATTTCAATCGGGTCGCCGAGAGCGGTTCCTGTGCCATGGGCTTCCAGGTAGGACAGGTGATGGGCATCGAGCTGGGCCCGTTCCAACGCCAGGCGCACCACTTGGGCTTGGGCTTGGGGATTGGGAACGGTGTAGCCATTGGTTTTGCCCCCGTGATTCATGGCACTGCCCCGAATGACGGCTTGGATCGGGTCTCGATCGCGCAGGGCCGCCGCCAAGGGCTTCAGAATCACCGTGCCCACCCCTTCGCCGGGCACATAGCCATCGCCACCGGCCCCAAAACTGCGGCATTTCCCATCGGTTGAGGCAAACCGCAGATGGGCCATTTGCACATACTTCACGGGGTGCAGATAGAGATTCACGCCCCCAGCGATCGCCAGTTGACATTCCCCCCGGCGCAGGCTTTCGCAGGCCAAATGAATCGCGCTGAGGGACGCAGAGCAGGCGGTATCCACGGGCATACTGGGCCCTTGCAGGTTCAGGGTATAGGACACCCGATTCGCCACCGACCAAAAGGACGAGTTTGGGAAACTGGGCAGCCCCGCACGCCAAGCATCCAAGGCCAGCAGGTGATAGCTGCCCCAGGTCACTCCGGCAAAAACTCCGGTGGCATGGGGGCGATCGGGATCGTCCGAATCGAGGGTATCCGGGCGATAACCCGCATTTTCCAGAGCTAACCAGGCGGATTCGAGGAACAGTCGCTCCTGGGGATCCATCAACTCAGCATCCTTAGGGGTAATGCCAAAAAAGAGCGGGTCAAACTGATCCACCTGATCCAAAAAGCCCCCCCAGCGGGCGTAGGTTTTGCCCAATTTCCCCGGTTGGGGGTCATAAAACAGGGAATGATCCCAACGATCGGGCGGCACATCCGTGATGGCCTCGCCCCCTTGGACCAACAACGTCCAAAGGTCATCAAGGGTTTCTGCGCCGGGAAAACGGCCATGGCAGCCAATGATGGCGATCGGCTCCGGGGTGGCTTCCCGATCGACGGGAGCGGCCGCCAAGGGCAGTGGGTCGGGGTTGGCATTGGTGGCCACTGGGGTGATCGCGGGTTGGGGCGATCGCGCTTGGAGGTGTTCCGCCAGCGATCGGAGGGTTCTGTGATGAAAGAGCAAGGTTTTGGGCAAGGGGCCAAACCGCGTTTCCAGCTGCGCCGTTAATCGCCGCACCGCCACGGAATCCAGCCCGTAGATATCCAACCCCGCTTCCGGATCCAGCCGTTCGGGGGCAATTTTCAGCTCCCGACCAAACAGGGTTCGTAGCTCCGTTTGCAATGACTCCTGAGCCGCCGCCGGGTGGGATCTCCAGCCATGATTTGGGGCATGGTTTGGGGTTTGGGTTGGCTGAGGGTTGGATGCCAGACCCGATCGAGCAGTGGATTGCAGTGCTGATGGCAATTTCGGTTGCAATTTCGGTTGCGATTCCAGGCCCAAAAACCGGCGCAACAACGCCCGATCGCCCCAGGCCGCCACCAACGCCGCTGGGCCCGCAGCCAGCCAGTCCGTCAACAGCGCCAACCCCGCCTCCGTCGGCATCGGAGCCAGCCCCGTGGTTTGTCGTAGGTGGTGCAAGTGCTCGGCAGGAATCCGCATTCCGCCGTCCTGCCACAGGGGCAGCCCAATCACCCAGCATCGAGGATCCTGAGCCGCAAACTCATTCAAGAATGCATTAGCCGCCGCATAGTCTCCCTGGCCGGGGTTACCCAAGACGCTGGCCAACGATGAAAACAGCAAGAAAAAGTCCAGGGGATCCGTGGCCGTGGCCGCCGCCAACCGGCGCGTTCCCGTCACCTTCGGAGCCAACACCTGCCGGAACGAGGTTTCATCCTTCAGGGCAATGGCCTGATCGGCCAAGACCCCGGCTCCATGAATGACCCCTTGGAGGGGGCCAAAGCGTTGGCGGGCCCGGCGCAGGGCTTCGCCCAGGGACTCGGAGCAGGTGAGGTCAGCACTCAGATAAATGGCCTCGCCTCCCAAGGATTGGATCTCTTGGATGAAGCGCACCCGTTCCCGATCGAGCCGATGGCGACCCAGCAGGATCACGCGGGCTTGGAACTCCCGGGCCAAATGCCGCGCCAGGAGTTGACCCAGGCCGCCAAAGCCCCCGGTGATCAGATAAACACCCCCTTTGCGCCAACCGGGCCCGGGCGATCGGCCGTCCGATGGGGCCGAAGGATCAAGGGCAATTTCCACCAGCCGGCATTCTTGCCAGCAACCATTGCGCAGAGCCAGCTCCCGTGCCTGGCCGGGATGGGGCCAGGGCAGGGGAACTTCTAGGGGCCAAGCCAAGGCCGGCTCGGTGGGCAGTTCCGCGATCGCCAGGGAGACCGCGGCCCAGTGGGGATATTCCGCCACCAGGGTGCGCAAGAAGGCGGCCTGCATGGCGGCGGTGGGGTTAGGGGCGATCGCCACCAGGGTCAAGGGGCGATCGTCAATGAGTCCTTGGCTGAAGGTCTGGCTGAATCGCAGGAGGCCCAACAGGCTCTCGGTTTCATCACCACTCCCCACATACCAGCCCTGGAGGGGGCCCGGGGGCAAGGGCTGGCTAGGCGCTGGATTTTGGATGACGGTGGCGGCGGGATACCGATGCCGTAAGGTTTGGGCCCAAGCCGCCGCCTGTCCCTCGGGGCAACTCAGCACCAAGGTAATCGGCTCGGAGGGGACGATCGCCCCTCGGCCAGCAATCCCTAGAGCATCAACATCGTGAACATCAACATCATTAACATCAACATCATTCCGCCAAACCCGTTGGGCCAGGACAACCCCTTCCACAGCGGGCAGTTCCGGGCGCTGGGGGCGGCGCATTGGCTCTCCGGCGGACAACCAGTGCCGCTCCGGAGCGAATGGGTAACCAGGCAGGGAAATGATTTCACCCACGGCCGGCCAGGACACCTCGTTTCCGTCCACCCACCGGGGCGCAACGGCCAGCCAATCCCCTTGTTCCAGTAACGTTTGCGTCACGGAACAGCGATCGTGCATCAAAGCGGGAGGAGCCTGAATCCGCTGACTGGGCAGTTGTCCGCTAAATGTCCATCGATCGGGTTGGCCGGCTAACCACGATCGCAGGGATTGCCGCAACTGTTCCACGGACTGGGTGACAACGGCCAGGCGCGTTCCCAAGGGTTCACGACCCCGTTGAAGGGTGGCCGCGATCGCCCTCAAGGGTCGATCGGGATGGGCCGCCAAGTCCGCTTCCAGATCCGCCACCAAAACTCGCAATCGATCGGGATTAGCCGCCGACAGGGGAATCAGCACTTGGGCAGTCTGAGCCGTGGGAACTGGGCCCGAGGGCTGGTCTTGGGCATCCGTCACCGATTCCAAGAGCAGGTGGGCATTAACTCCACCTGCGCCAAAGGAACTCACGCCCGCCCGCCGCACGCCGGCCACGGGAACCCAGGGCGCAAGCTGTCGCTGCACCCGAAAACCCATCTCCGCAAAGGCGATCGCGGGATTGGGAGGATCCGCATGGAGAGACGGAACCAACTGCCCATGCTGCATCTGCAACAGCACCTTGATCAGGCCCGCAATGCCCGCAGCGGATTCCAAATGGCCAATATTGGACTTCACGGAACCGATCGCGCAGGGGTTGGGTCGGTTGCCCCCCAACACACGGCTGAGGGCCGCCATCTCCACCGGATCGCCCAATTCCGTACCCGTGCCATGGGCCTCGATGTAGCTGACGGTTTCGGGAGCAAACCCCGATTGATCCAGCGCTTGGGCAATCGCCGCCGACTGGGCCACCGGGTTGGGCACGGTGTAGCCATGGGTGCGTCCCCCGTGGGTGACGCTGGAACCCTGAATAATGCCGTAGATTCGATCGCCATCCGCTCGCGCTTGGGCCAGCGGCTTCAAAACCACCGCCCCAACCCCTTCGCCGGCCCCATAACCATCACCTCCGGCTCCAAAGCTGTGGCAGCGGCCATCCCGGGAGGCAAACTGCTGTTGGCTCATGGCCACAAACTTGGAAGGGTGCAGATAAAGATTCACGCCCCCCGCCAAGGCCAAGTCGCATTCCCCACGCCGGATGGCTTCACAGGCCAAATGCACCGCCACCAGGGACGACGAGCAAGCCGTGTCCACGGTCAAGCTCGGGCCGTGCCAATTCAGCACATGGGAAACACGATTGGCCACGCCCCAGTGGGAAGGGCCAGCGGAAACCACCCGCCCTTGGGCCCAAGCTTCTGCGGCCAGTAATTGATAGCTACCCCAAGTCACGCCCGCAAAGACCCCGCCCTTGGGCCCTTGGCCTTGGCTGTCCATTAACCGAGATGGTGCGTAGGCCGCATCCTCCAAGGCATGCCAACAGACTTCCAGAAACAGCCGCTCTTGGGGATCCATGACCTCGGCTTCCTTGGGAGAAATGCCGAAGAACAGGGCATCGAAGCGATCGACCTGATCCAAAAAACTGCCCCAACGGGTGTAGCTGGTGGTGGGGTTGTGGGGATTCGGGTCGTAGATTAGGTCATGGTTCCAGCGATCGGGCGGCACTTCCTGGAGCGCTTCCTGGCCCGCTGCCAACTGCTGCCAAAACGTTTGGAGCGTTGGCGCACCGGGATAGCGTCCCGCCATACCAATCACGGCAATCTCTAACGATCGGGAAGCGGGTTCCGCCTGGGGGTTTGGTTCGGTGGACGCGATCGCCTTGGCGTGAGTCCCATTGGTTTCATGGATTCCGTTGGCTTGGGTTCCGTTGGTCTCGGGCAGTCCGTTCAGGGGAACCCCGTTAGCCTCATGCACCCCATTGGTATGCGTCCCCATGCCTGGGGTTGCTGGAGGCGGGTTTGGGGGGTCTTGGTTCTTCGGCAGTTCCGATGATCCGGTTAAATCGGGCAGTTCAGGCCAAGCCACGGATTCGGCAAAGGACGCAGGATAGGTCTGTTGCAAAAACAGGGTGAGTTCATGCAGATTTCGCCGCTCAAAGAACAGGCTCGGGGGCACTGGGCCAAAGGTTTGACTCAACCGGGCATTGAGTTTTTTGATCAGCAGCGAGTCCAGGCCAAAGCGATTCCAAGGCTCAAAGCGAGTGAGGCGATCGGGGGGAATCGCCAAGGTTGTGGCGAGCAGTTGCCGTACCTGGGCTAGGGCGGCAATGTAGGCGGCGTCTTGTTCTGGGGATGGGCGATCGACTGCCTGATGGGCGGCTGGATCAATTGGTGGATCAACGGGGCGATCGACTGCCTGATGGGCGGCTGGATCAATTGGTGGATCAACAGGGCGATCGGCTGACTGATGGGCGGCTGGATCAATTGGTGGATCAACGGGCGGATCAACGGGGCGATCGGCTGACTGATCCCTTGCGCCATCCTCAGCCCCAGAGGCCCCCGGCAAAGAACTGGCCTGGGCAAATTGCGGCGAACAGCGCACCGGCAACCAAGGATAGGCCGGCAAATCCAGGGGATAGGCCACTGCCTTGGAATAGAGCCGTTCCCAATCCAGGTCATGGCCCGCTCGATACAGTTCGCCCAAAGACTCCAACACTTGCCAGCGGCCGGCTCCCGTGGCGATCGCGGCTCCCGCCAACAGGCTCGCCGCCGCGATCGGGGCCGCCGACGGCTCCACTTCCGCGCAAGGGGCCGTCGTCTGAGCCAGAAGATAGGTCTGGAGCGTGGCCGGTTGATCGGCCACCCAAGCCACACGGTAACGGAAGTGGCTGCGGCGCGTGGCCAAATTAGCCGCCAAACGCCGGAGCGACAATTGCGGATTAGCCGTCAGGAAATTTGCCAAATCCTGACACCGCCGTTGCAGGGCGGCTTCTGATTTGGCCGAAACCACAAACAACTCCGCGATCGGGGCATGACCGGTCGGATTGAGGCGGGCCGAGTTCACGGCCGGCGGCTCATCCAACACCAGATGGCAATTCGTGCCACTGAAGCCAAAGGAACTGACCGTGGCCCGGCGTGGGATTCCGGCCGGCGGTTGCCAAGGAAGCAGTTCCCGATTCACATAAAACGGACTGTCCGCCAAGCAAATATCCAGGTTGGGGGTCTCGAAGTTTAAGGACGGGGGAATTTGCTGGTGCTTAAAGGCCAACAGCACTTTCAGCAAGCCTGCGAGGCCGGCGGTATAGACGGTGTGACCGATGTTGGTTTTGACGGAGCCAAGGGCACAAAACTCGTTGGCTTCCGTCTTTTCCCGAAAGACGCGCGTGATCGCTTCAAACTCAATGGGATCCCCGAGGGCTGTGCCCGTGCCATGGGCTTCCACATAGGTAATGGTGGCCGGGTCAATGTCGGCTTCCGCATAGACCCGACGTTGCAAGGCGCTTTGGCTTTGGCTGTTGGGGGCGGTAATGCCATTGCTTAAGCCATCTTGGTTGACACTAATGCTCCGAATGACCCCATGAATTCGATCGCCCTCGGCCAAGGCATCCCGCAACCGTTTCAGCACCACCACGGCAATTCCTTCACCGGGCACAAAGCCATCGGCTCCGGCCGCAAAGGCCCGCAACTGACCCGAGGGCGACAGCATTCCCGCCTTACCACACAGCAAATGGAATTGGGGGGTGTGCATGATGAAGGTTCCCCCGGCGATCGCGGTTTGACAGCGCCCCGATCGCAGGGACTGACAGGCTAGATCGATCGCGACCAAGGACGAGGAGCAGGCCGTGTTCACCGTTAAGCAGGGCCCCTGCAAGTTCAGGAAGTAGGCGAGTCGAGCGCCCAAAATAGCCACATTGTTGCCAATCAACACATGGCCATCGGGATTCACGCCCCCTTGTTCCAACCAGCGGCTGTAGTCCCCGGCTCCGGCGGCCACAAAAATGCCACAATCACTGCCGTTGAGCTGCCGATCGGGAATGCCCGCGTCCTCCAAGGCTTGCCAAGCTTCGGTCAAAAACAGCCGCTGCTCGGGACTCATGAGTTGCGCTTCTGCCCCAGTGATCCGGAAAAAGAGCGGATCCCAATCGTGGATCCGATCCAAGAAGGCTCCGAACCGGCAATAGTGGTGGTAGTCCGGATCGCCCGTTTGGGTGGCCAAGGCTTCGGGATCCCAGCGATCGGGGGGAACCGCGCCACAGGATCCAACCCCCCGTTGCAGGTTTTGCCAAAAGTCGTTGAGAGTTGGCGCATCGGGGAAACGGCCACTCATGCCCACGATCGCGATCGGCTCGGGCATGGCGCGATCGGCCGCGCGATCGCCCCCCTCCATCACCCCTTCTAGGGCAGCACTGCCGGAACCTCGGCGCAGGTTACGAGCGCTGGGGTCGGGGGGCGAAGGCATCGTAATCACCACCTTGCCGATGCTTTGCCGACTTTCCAGGTAAGCGAGGGCCGATCGCACCTCCGCCAGCGAAAAGGTGCGATCGACCATGCCTTCGCCGGCCCCTTGGGCCAAGGCCTGGGCCATTTCCTCCAGAGCCAGGGGCACTTCGGGCGATCGCCGCAGGAACCACCGCCGCAAATCCAGGCTCAAAACCGATTGGTTATCCACCAACGTGGACAGATCCAGGGCGGCCGACGTTTTCCAGGCCGTCATGGCCAGTTCCACGTAGCGCCCACCGGGAGCCAAACACCGCAAGCCCTTGGGAATCGCATCCCCCGCCAGGGTGTTAATCACCACATCCACCCCGCGCCCCTCGCTCAGGCGCATCACTTCCGTCTGAAAGTCCAGGTCTCGATAGGCAATGGCGTGATGCACCCCGACTTGGCGCAAATAATCCAGCTTATGGGCACTGCCAGCGGTGGCAAACACTTCCGCCCCGATCGCCAAGGCCATACGCACCGCATGAAGCCCCGTGGCCCCCGCCGCCGTTTGGATCAAAATGCGTTCCCCCGGTTGCAGCCGGGCCCGCTCAATGGCTTGGTGGGCCGTCAGCCAAGTGACGGGGAAGGCCGCAGCGGTTTCGTGGCTGACGGTGGCGGGTTTGCGCACCGCCAGCACCGCATCGGCGTTCACAATTTCCGCCAGCCCGCCCAAGGATTCCCCCAGCAGCGCTATCACCTCGTCGCCCACTTGGAAGTTTTGGACATTGGCCCCCAGGGCAATGATTTCCCCCGACACCTCAAACCCCGGAGTCATGGGATAGGGCGGCATGGTGGGATAGAGACCTTTGATGCAAAGCAGATCGCCAAAGTTGAGGGCGGCGGCTCGCACGGCAATTTGCACCTGATCCGCCGCCGGAGGGGTGATGGGCTGCGATCGCCACTGCACTTGGGCCACGGAGCCGGGTTGCGTTAACCAAACGGCTCTGGGGAAGGTCAGGGATGAGAAGTCAACTTCGGGAATGGCTGCTGCGGTCGATCGGGCGGCCCGGGACCGGGCGGGGGTCGGGCTGGGAACGTTGACCGGCGGGCTGTTATCAGGGCTGGGCGGGGCGATCGGGGAACCAGCGGCCGGGCGAGTTTCTGGATTGGGCTGCGTAAAATCGGACTGCGTGAAGTTGGACTGCGTGAAGTTGGACTGACTGGCAACCGGATCAGCCGTTGGTGCAACAACCATCGGCAGCAACGCCGGCAGCAACGTTTGCAAGTGCTGGGCCAAGCTGCGCACCGTGGGATAGTCAAACAGCACGGTGGTGCGCAACTCTAACCCAAAGGCTTGATTGACCGATCGAATCAGATCCACAGCGCTGATCGAGTCCAAGCCATAGTCCGCAAACCGCCCCTCCGCTTCAATTTCCTCGGGGGCAATTTCCAAACAGTCCGCCACCAACCCCCGCACCTGGGTTTCCAACCCATCCAGGCTGGGGAGAGCAGGGGCCGCAGGGGAAACCGAAGCAACGGGGGCAGCGAGGGGGTTGGGGATTGCCAAGCTTGGCGGCGCAACGGCGGCGGGAACCGACTCCAACGGAGCCTGCAAGTTGGGCAGGGTTTGCAAGTGCTGGGCCAAGCTGCGGGCCGTGGGATAGTCAAACAGCACAGTGGTGCGCAACTCTAACCCAAAGGTTTGATTGACCGATCGAATCAGATCCACAGCGCTGATCGAGTCCAAGCCATAGTCCGCAAACCGCCCCTCCGCTTCAATTTCCTCAGGGGCAACTTCCAAACAATCCGCCACCAAGCCGCGAATTTGGACTTCCAAATCACCGATGTTGACCGTGGGTTGGGTGATGGGATTGGCGGTAGATGGGGCGATCGGGGAACTCAAGGCGCTAACAATCTCCGGACGATCGGGGGCTGGGGGTGCTGCCATGGTGACGGGAGGTGAGGTTGGAAGAGCTGACGGGGACTTCTCAGCACTGAGCAAGGCTTGGCCATAAACCGGGTTGGCGGGGAGTTCACTGATTTCCACCGCCCCGAAACCGGTGGCCGTCAGGTACAGTTGCCACCGATCAGCCGTCAATAGCGGAGACCCGGCAATCCGTTCGGTTTCATCCGCAAACAACCACCAACCGGGCATCAGACCAAAGGTGGCAGTCAACACAGGCGAGCTTTGGGTCAGCTCATTCAGAAGCAACAAGCCCCCGGGCCGTAGTAATTGCCCCAACTGGGTGAGGGAATGGTGAATGTTGCGGGTGGCGTGAATCACGTTGGTAGCGGCCACCACATCGAAGGCGTTCAGCAAATCCGGGTCGATCGGCTGCTCAAGATCAAGGGTGTGAAACTGCAGCGGGGGATAGGTGGGCCCCAGGCGTTTGGCTGCACTCCGCACTAGGGTGGGGGAAATGTCGGTGAACCAGTAATCCAGGCGATCGGTTTGGCCCTGAAGCTGCCGCAAAATGGCTGTGGTTGAAGCGCCTGTTCCCGCGCCCACTTCCAAAACGCGTAGGGGGCCATCCTGCTGCTGCATTCGCTGCTGAATGCGGGTGGCCATCTGGTAACTGAAGTGATCAGCCGGCGGATTGCCTTGATAGACCGCTTCCACCAGGGCTGAGGATCCACCGGGAAAGAGCACCTCTGGCGCGATCGCCTCGCCTCGCAGCACCGATTCATAGTGCTGAAGACAGCGATCGAGCAGGGCCAACCAAGGGTCAACCCCCGGAGCCTGTTGGGCCTGCTGACGTAACCGATAGCTTTGAGCCGCTGGATCTTGCGCTTCCCAGGCCGTGGGCGGCAGGGTTCCCAGATGCTCATAAAGACGCTGGAGGGAAGGGATCACCGCCTGAGCAGGTAAGCGGGTTGCAATTTGCCTCAGCCCCGCAATCGCCAACTGATCCAGCGCCGCAAACCCTTGCAAAAAGGCCTCAATGGCAGCGGCGGTAGTGACCTCAGCCGGTGACGAGCGGCCCGGCGCGATCGGGTCTGACTCGCTGGCTTCAGGCGATCGGGCAACACAACCAAGCCGATCGCAAAGGGCATCAGTGCCTCGAAAGATGGCCACTTGGGTCGCATCGCTGGCCAGGAGTTGTTCAAAGGCGGCCAGGCCTTCTTCCGTGCCAATGGCCCCAATCCCCATCCGCTGAAGCCGCTTGCGATACATGGGCGCAGTGACTCGGCCGCTTTCGCCCCAGTAGCCCCAGTTACAGACCACCCAGTGAACCGCCGGGCGTTGCCGCTGCATCTGAGTCATGTAGGCATCTTGGTAGGCACAGCCGGCCACGTAATTCCCCTGGCCCGCATTGCCAAGGAAGGAATTCAAGGACGAAAAACAGGCGAAAAAGTCCAGCCGATCGAGAACCGTGGCCTGGGCCAAGGCCCGGATGCCTGCGGCCTTGACCCCAAAAGCCACCTGAAAGTCGGCCTCGCTCATTTGTGCCAACAGGCCATCCCGCAGCACTAGGGCAGAATGAATCACGCCGTGGATTGCGCCAAAGCGCGATCGCAGGGTGGCAAACAGGGACTCGATCGCGGCCACATCCGTAATATCCACCGCCTCATAGGTGGCCGTGGCTCCGGCGGTGGTCAGGGCTTGCAGGAGTTCTTGAATCGCTGCATCCAACGGCCGCCGTCCCAACAACACCAACCGCAGCCCCGGGATCTTGGCGGCCCACCGCTGGGCCAGGGCCGCTCCAATCCCCCCTGCACCACCCGCAATCACGTAAACCCCGCCGGGTCTGAGGGGCAAGGGCGATGGGGTTGCAGGCGTGGGGGGGGCTGGGATGGCAACCAGGTCGCGTCGATAGAGACCGCTCGATCGCAGCGCCAGCTCGCAACGTTGGGAAGTCGCCGACAGATTAACCATCAAAGCTGCCAGCAGGGAGGACGCTTGGCCATTAGCCAGCCACGTCTCATTCACATCCACATGGCCCACCTGCCAATGGGGAGACTCCGCCGCCAAACTGTTCAGCAAGCCCACGATCGCCGCCGCATCCGGTTGCGGGGTTTCGGTGGGTTCCACCGCCGCCGCCCCCGTTGTGATCACCCGTAGCGCTAAGGGCGTTGGGGAGGGGAATCGCTCCTGAAGTGTTTTTAGGAACCGCCATAGCAAGATCGGCCCTTCCTCCCCGATCGCGGGCCAATACCAAACCGTGGTGATGGTCGGAGCGGAATCGGGGCGATCGGGCCATTGCTCCAGCACCTGTCCCCGGTGGGCCAGGATTACCGCCTCGCGAATCACCGCCGGAACTGGCCCCTGAGCGGAGCAAAGTAGACCCCAGCCCGCCTCTTCCAGCACCGTTCCGCTGGCAAGGTTCGGGGCGGGGCAAGGTTGCCATTGGGGTTGGAACCATCGCAACGGTTCTTGGTCGATCGGCTCTGGGGGGGGTTCCCGATCGGGCTGGGCTGGCTCGGGCACAGCCGGTTGCTGCCCTTGTGAGGGTTGCCATTGGGCCGTTTGCAACCGCCCCCCTTGAATCAGAAACACTCGATGGCCGTGGCGATCCAAGCCCATCAGATCAAATTGCCCACCGCGCGATCGGCGATGGGTGCAACGCACCCCAATTCGCCGCACATCCACCAACGAGCCATCTAACCAACAGGCATCGATGCCGTAGGGCACAAACAACGGCTCCAAGGGCGGCTCTGGTTTCGGTTCCCGTTGAGGGGCATGGGAATCCAATGAATCGACCGGCTTGGGTAATGCCCCCACTGGACTAGCCCCATTCGCCAACAACGTGGCCGCCACCTGAAACGCCGCATCCACGATCGCCCAGTCTTCGCCCCCCGTTTCCCGAACCTCTCCCCAAGCCCAGTCCTGCAAAACCGTCACTTGGGTTAAGCATTGGCAACTGAAGCCATAGTCCAACCCTCGACCCAAGAAAAATTGCCGCAGGGCGATCGCGTCGTAAACCGTTGCCGCCGCCATGGTCTGGGCGGTCAACTCCGGTGCTTGCTCCAACAGTGCCGGAGCTTGGGCTGACTTGGCCGACCCATAGGTGGCCCGACAAAACACCTGGCCCGCCGAATCCACAATCTGGAAAATTTCCCCTTCGGCCCCTTGGCCACCGGTCTGCAACATCACGGTCAGCGGGTCGCGATCGACCACCGCCGGGGCCAAAAACCGCACATCGCGCCACTGCGATCGGGATGTGGCAGGCACTCCGGCGGCCCCAGCCGCCAACAGCATCGTTAAGAAATAGCCCCCCGGAACCACCCCAAGCGATCGCACCTGATGATCTCGCAGCATCGAATCCGCCGAGGTGAGGGTGACCGACCGAGATAAGCCAGCCCCCAGTGAGCCAGATAGGCGATCAAGGCCGGGCCCCGCCGCCAGCCCCGATCGACCCAGGAAATCAGCACCATCCTGCACCCAAGACAAAGCACACCCCCCCAGCGATGCCACCAATCGACCATCAGCCGCCAACAACAGCAGATCGAAACGGTCTTGCGACCAGGGCAACGGTATTGCTGCATAGTCGATCGCAACCCCCGGCAGCCAAACCCGACAGGAAGCCACCGCCGACACCAGCGGAATCCCCCGCCGCCCCATCGCCCCCTCGCCCACCGGCATCAGCATCGCCGCCGTGAGCCAAGCCGGATGCAGCAGAAAACTGTGACCATATCCCTCTGCCAGTGAGCTAAGTTGCCACCGGGTCACAAGCCATTCTTCAGTTCGCCACAAAGCGCCTTGACCTTGATAAAACTCGCCTAACTGCAAGCCCAATTCTTGCAATTCTGCGATCCGATGTGGCCAGGCATCGCTAGGCTCATAACTATCCAAATTACGCAGCAAAGATAGGGGCAAAGCCGATCGAGCAGGCCTCTCCGCTGTTAGCTTTTTTGTTTCAAGCTGGCAATGTAAATGAATTGGCCCGTTGTCTTGATCTTTCGCATCTTGATCTGCTCCAGCACTGGTCACCGTAATTCGAGTTTTGGTAATTCGAGCCTCCGATTCCATGGGCTGAAATACCACTCGCAAATGACGCTTCTGAGACCCCCCAAGCACGATTGGGCTGATATAGTACAAATGATTAATGACTAATTCTGTTTGATCCTCGTTTAGTTCCGCCTTACGACTGAGCGCAATTCGAAGGATCAGATCTAGTAAGCAACTAAGCGGTAGTGTTGGCTGCTCAAAAACGCAATAATCACGAATAACAGGGTCTTGGAACTGAACATCAACCTGATAACTTTGTTCAGCACTTTGATTAAGGTCATTCATTGGTCATGAAGGATTTTGAATCTCAATCTTTCAGGAATATTGACCAGGCTCAAGATTTTATAGAAGCTCTGAGATCGGCTGATTTTAACAACCTAGCCACAATTGATCAACAATCGTGTTAATAGCGAAAATTGTGCCAATTCGAGATCAGTTCGCTAGTCAAAATCAAGCTAAAACGAATTCACTCTCCCAAAAGCCAAGGTTTGAAAGTACAGAAAATGCCTGAAAACGACAAAATATCTTGAATTTTCGAAAAAAAGAGCGAATAAATCAGGCCTTAATTGACGTTAGCTTTTGATAAATAAACAAAAGCAATTTTGGTTCTTTGGGTAAAATTTCTGAATTTGGTTCAGTGTTATACAGTTTCTCAGCAGCAAACTTTTCTGTACCAAGGCCTATTGTCCTTGATCGGTCATTGGTAGTGAATACCCAATTAGTTCACCTGAGAACCAAAAGGCATTTTCCACAAGACGTTAAGACATTCTATAACCGAAATTTTCGATTAGGAACCTATCGGACGAAATTTCGGTAAAAGCTTGGTGGCACTTCAAACGTTAACCTGTGGTTACCCCCTTTGTCGAGTATATCATCGCCCCTTAATGCCGATGATAGGGTCACCAAGGAAATCCTGGCAACAAAACATCCAATAATAAAATTATGTTTATGGATCGGTTTATAGAAATGATATGTCTTGGCTGATTATGCGGAAGCAAAGGGCAAAACCCAAGCATTGCTCGCTTTACAGGATTTTGGCATCTCCAAAATTTAGTCTTGTTTACGGTTCTTAACTTGAATTTTTGAAGAACAACTTCAATGCAATAGCAAGTATTGAAAGTTACACAGAATTAATCTCAAATATTTTCATTGAGCGCTGAGGGTTCCTTGATTTGTTAATTTCAATACAATCTCTTTCAAAATCTGGATGGCGCAAAGATGACAAGGAAGTTCAAGGGAGGTTCACCGGATTTCTTGGGGCCTAGTTTTGCGATCACAATAGCTTTTAAAGGAGAAAAGATCAGGAGGCTATTTGTGATCCTGTTTGAGTTGAGACTTTTCGAGAATCTGAATAGCTATCTTCCAAGCCCCAGCCTGAATTGACGCAGCCTGAATTGACGCAGCCTGGCGGGCACGGCCTGATCGGCATGGCCTGAGATGCGGGGCCCATGGCTGGCGAATTCTGACCGCCTAGTGATCTGCGGTTAAACATCGCCCAACCATCGAACCAAAGGCCGCTGGCTGCTGTCCCAATCGCTCAAGCCTTACTGAACGTCAACTCCCGAAAACTCAACAGGGCAGGATAGGGCGAGGCAGTCGATCGCCCGGCGGCCACTGGGGCCGATCGGGACGGGGATTCTTGGGGAATCTGCAATTCGGAAGCCACGGCAGCCATGGGGGAAAAGTCCCGCAGGATCGCATGACTATTGCTGCCATCCAGGCCAAAGGAGCTGACGGCGGCTCGGCGGATGGGGTGCTGGGATGGCCAGGGCTGGGCCTGACGCGCCAAAAAGAACGGCGATTGCTCCAGGTTCAGGCGCGGGTGGGGGTGATCACAGTGCAAGGTGGGTGGAATTTGGCCATGATGCAAAATCAGGGCGGTTTTGATCAGGCTGGCAATGCCCGCTGCGCTGAACAAATGGCCAATATTGCTTTTCACGCAGCCGATCGCGCAAAACTGGGTGGCGGCGGTGTGTTGGCGAATGGCCTGGGAAAGGGCCTTCAGTTCCACGGGGTCGCTCAGGGGGGTGGCCAAGCCGTGCGCTTCGAGGTAGCCCAAGGTGGCTGGATCCAGCCCCGATCGGGCCCAAGCCTGTTCAATCACCTGTTGCTGGCCGGTGACGGTGGGTAGGGGTAGCCCAAAGGGAGGGCTATCTTGGGCGATCGCGGAACTTTCAATGACGGCATAGATTCGATCGCCCTCCGCGATCGCCTGGCTCAAGGGCCGGAGCAACAGGGCTCCACATCCTTCTCCGAGTACCGCGCCCTTGGCCGCTGCATCAAAGGCCCGGTGCTGGCCATCGGTGGACAGGAGCTTGGCCGCCGCCCAACTGGCCGAGAGCTGGCCTGCCTCCAGCAAGTGCAAACCGGCCACAATGGCGGCACGGCATTCTCCACTGCGCAGGCTTTGACAGGCGAGATGCAGAGCGCCGAGGGAGGCGGAATCCGTAGCGTTCAATACCAAGGAAGGGCCTCGCCAACCAAACAATTGGGCGGCCAATCCGGGGGCAAATGTGACCCCTGTGCTCACAAATAAGCCAACAGACTTGCCCCGCCAATCTCCCACGCCATAGCCAGCATCCTGGAGCGTCTCCGCAAAAATACTGAGCAGTTCCGCGCTGCCCGGATCCAAGGTCTGGGTCATACCATCGGGCCAGAGATCCGAAAACTGAGAAAGGGAACGGGGGGTGATTCGACCGGCCCAGCGCGGGGGGGTGCTGGGGGTGTTGGGATCGATCGTGCCTTGCAAGTCAGAAAACGGTGACATTTCCGGCGATGCGGGCCGATGCCAAAAATCGGGCGGCAATTCCTCAATGCTGCTGCGGCCCGCTAGTAGGTTGGCCCAAAATTCGGCGGGGTTTTGGGCGTTGGGAAAGTGGCAGCCCATACCAACGATCGCGATCGCTTCGTCATCGCCGGAAACGGTCGATCGCCCGGTAGGCAAAGGCGCTGCCGATGGGGGCGTGGGCTGCGAGCTGGTTGGGGACGCAGTTTGGACTTGAGTTTGGGCCTGAGCTTGGGCTTGAGCTAGAGATGGCCCTTGCGGGGGGAACGGCGGCGGCGCGGCGCTGGTGAGCCAATAGGCATCCTTGGCAAAGGGGTAGCCCGGCAGGGGAATCCGTTGACTCCCGGGCGATCGCAACCGTTTCCAGTCAATTTCGGCCCCCTGAGTCCAGGCCTGGGCGAGTAATGCTAGCGTTGCAGCCGTGGGCATCCCAGAGTCGGGCAAGACGGGCGCGGGAATGGGGTCGGCCCCCGCCAGCACCTGGCCTCGCCATCCACCAGCGGGGAGCTGGCCTTGGCGAAACGTTGCAAGCTGCTCCAACAGGGTATCTAGCCGATCGGTCACCAGAGCCAGGCGTTCCGCGAGGGGTTCGCGCCCCCCTTGCAGCGTCCAAGCCACATCATCGAGGCTCGGCCGCTCGGTTCGCAGATGGCGATGCAATTGGCTGGCCTGTTGCGTGAGTTGGTTGACCGTGCGGGCACTCAGGACAATTAACCAAGGGCCGGCACTGCTGTTTTTTGGCTTCAGGGTTGGCCAATCTTCCAAAATTAAATGGGCATTGGATCCACCAGCTCCAAAGCTATTAATGCAGGCAAACCGGGGGCGATCGCCCTTAGGCCAGGGTTGCGCCTGGGATGAAACCCGAAAAGGCAGTTCCGAAAAGGCAATATTGGGATTCGGCGGGTTGCAGTGCAGCGTGCCGGGAATGGTGTCATGGCGCATGGCCAGCAAAACCTTGGCCAGGCCAGCCATGCCCGACGCGGCTTCCAAATGCCCAATGTTGGACTTGACGGAACCCAAGGGAATTCGATCGCCCTGATATCCCTGCCGTTGGGCCACAGTGGCCAGCCCGCCCACTTCGATCGGATCGCCCAGGACTGTGCCCGTGCCATGACATTCCACATACTGCAAGTCTCCAAACCGGATCCCTGCCGCCGCCAGCGATCGCTCGATCGACTCCGTTTGGGCTGGCCCACTGGGAACCGTAAAGCCATTAACCCGGCCCCCGTGGTTAATGCCACTGCCCCGGATTACGCCCCAAATGAAGTCACCATCCGCCCGGGCCCGGGCCAAGGGCTTGAGCAACACAGCCCCCACGCCCTCACCCGGCACATAGCCATCGCCCCCTTCGCCAAAACTGCGACAACGACCATCGCGAGATAGAAAGCCCCATTGACTGAGGTAGAGATAGCGGAATGGGTGCAAGGTGAGGCTCACGCCCCCGGCCACCGCCATGGTGCAGTCACCGGCCAGCAGACTTTGGCAAGCCAGGTGAATCGCCGTCAGAGACGAAGAACAAGCGGTATCGATCGCCAAACTGGGCCCGGTCAAATCCAGAAAATGGGAAACCCGGTTGGCAATGATCCAAAACAAGGCCCCAGCACCACTGGGCTGATCGGCACTCCAACTTAAATCCCGCGCCACGTGGGAATAGTCGTGCCACATGGCCCCAACAAAGAGGCCAACCCGTTCTCCCCGGCGCGATTGACGGCTGCCATAGCCCGCATTTTCCATCGTGTGCCAAACCGACTGGAGAAACAGCCGCGCTTGGGGGTCAATTTGCTTGGCTTCCTTGGGCGCAATGTTAAAAAACAGCGGGTCAAATTCTTCAACCCCCGGGATAAAGCCGCCCCACTTGCCATAGGTGCGATTGGGTTGCTTGGTTTCCGCAAAGTACGGCTGGTAATCCCAACGGTTGGCGGGCACTTCCGTAACGCACGATCGCCCTTGATACAGGTTTTGCCAAAAGGTTTCCAGGTCAGGAGACTGGGGATAGCAACCATCCACACCAATAATCGCGATGTCATAGCCACCGGGGGGCCGCTGCCGATCGGGTAACTCCAAGGGCTGGATTTGGGGAATGGGGGTCTGAGGATTGGCGGCTCCCGTGTCGGGAGCCTTCACTTCAGGAGCCTTCACTTCAGGAGCCTTCACCTCAGGAGCTTTGGGGGCCAAAGCTTGCGGCTCTGGGGAGGGTGCAGGATTGGGCGATCGGGTGACCTGGGTGGGGGCTGGCGCGATCGAGCTAGGGACTGGGGCCGCCGGAGATGGCGTGGCCGGCGCAGTGGTTGAGCCAGCAGGCGCGGTTAGCTGGGCCAAGTGGTTGGCCAGCACTTTGATGTTTGGATAGTCAAACAGGACGGTGGGCCGCAGGCCGGAATATTGCTTTTCGAGGGTTGCCACAATTTCCTCAATCATCAATGACTCCAGACCCAGGCTGAAAAACCCTTCCTGACGGGGCACGGATTGGGGATCGGTGTTCAGGGTGCGGGCAACCAGGGCGGCCAATTCTTGCTCGATGGTGGCGATCGAGGGGGTGGGCAGGGGCGGCGGGGCGGATGGGGCGATCGCCGCCGGGGTCAGGGGGGCGGGCAATTCTGGGGGCACATTCGGGGCGGGGCGCGATCGGGAGAAGCGCTCAAAGATGGTTGCATCCGTGCCTTTACCGGTGACCAGGACGGGCTGAGGGCGATCGCTGGTCAGCAGATCAAGGAAGGCAAACCGACCGGCCGCCGCGCTGAAGGGTTCCATGCCCGATCGCTGGAACCGCTCGGCCAGCATGTCGGTGGCTCCCATGCCGCGCGATCGCCACAGGCCCCACTGAATCGCCCTGGCGTGTCCGGGCCAATGGCGATTGCGGTAGGCACAAAAGGCTTCCAGCAGCCGATTCGCCACCACGTAGTTCGCCTGCCCAGGGTTGCCGGCCGCCACGGTGATTGAGGAGAATCCCAACCAAAAGGCCACGGGTTGATCCTGTAACCGTTGTTCCAAACGCAAGGCCCCGAGGAATTTGGGGGCAATCAGCCGATCAAGGGAGGCGAGGGTTTGGGCATGGAACAGCCGATCGTCTAACTGCCCGGCCGTATGAATCACGCCGTGAATGGTGCGGTGGGTGGTTTTCAGAATCCCTGTGAGGCGATCGAGGTCGGCTTCCTGGCAAAGGTCTGCTTGTAGATAATCCGCCGTGGATCCCAAGGATTCCAGCAGGGCGATCAGTTGGTCGGTTTGGGCCCGGCGGGGCGATCGACCCACCAACAGAAAATGAACGGCCGTTTGCAGCGCGATCGCCTCGGCCACTTCTGCGGCCAAGGCCCCGCTCCCACCCGTGATCAAAATGCAAGATCCCGGCTCCAGGACGGAAACCGGCAAGGGAGGCGCAGATCCGGGGGCCACTTCCCGCAGCGCGGCCCCATAGCGATCGCCCCCGCGATAGGCCACGCGATCGTGCTCCCAAGGGGTTGCCGCTTCCGCTGCGATCATGGCGCAGGCTTCCCCAACGGTTAGTCCCAACTCCAAGTCCAGGGATTTCAGGCGGATTTGGGGCAACTCCAGGGCCACCGTGCGCCCCAAGGCATCAATCCCCGCCGTGGCAAACCCCAAAACCCGATCGCTCGGGGTCACGGCCTGAGCATCAAAGGTCACGGCCAAAAGCTGGAGCGGGGCGGCGGGGTGCACTTTCACCCACTGCTGCAAGAACAGAAAACAACCGCGCACGCCCTGGTTCAAATCGGCTTCGGCTTGGGTGACCCAATCCCGATCGCCCCGGGGCCCATGGCCTGACCCTGTTTCCGAGGGAGCCGTGACCCAATAGACCAGGGCTGGGGAAAGAAGCGAGTCGATCGCGTCGGCCCCTGCGATCGCCCGAAATTGCTCGGGAGCCAACAGATGCGTTAGACCCTGGCGCACTTGGTCTGGGTCAGTCCAATCCCACTGGCAAACCCGATCGCCCAAAACCTCAAAGGTTGAACCGGCTAGGCACAACTGAGCCTCAATCCCCTGCGATCGCAGCCGCTGGCGCAAGGCCAAACCCCAAGCAGCCCCCTGGGCAAAAATGATCGTCGGCGCGGCGGTGGCCTGAGTTGGGGATGCAGTGGCGGCGGGCAAAACAGTCCAGTCGGTTTCAAAGTAGGACACCTCCGGCGCAAGCAAGGGGGCCGCCGCCAGGGTTAACTCCCGAATCACGGCCAGGGGGTGGCCATCCGTCCCGATCGCGATCGCTGAAAACTGGCTTTCGGTAGCCTGGACCCGGCATTGTTGGCGCTCAAACCGGACGGTGACCCAGGATGAAGGCTCGCCAGCCGCCGGATCGTCGGATCGATCGGGCGATGCTGTGGGGGCAATTGCGGCAGCGGATGACGATTCCCACTGGGCTTGCAACTGTGATCCCCACCAACAGCCCGCCACTTGCCCCGGCACGACAAAGTCTCCAAAATCTCGAGCATCGCCGCCCCGTTCCGCAAACCATTGTTGGTGTAAATACACGGCCGCTTGCAAAATCCCATCCAAAAAGGCGGTGCGATTGGAGGCTTGCAATTGAAAGAGGGCTGCTTCGTCGGTGATTTGGGCCTTGTGAATCACCTGCAAGGCCCTGCCATACTGATAGCCGCGCGATCGCAAGGCGGCATAAATGGCCGTTCCCGGAATCTCGCCCACCCCATCACGGCCCACCGGACGGGCATCGGGCAATCGCCCAGCAGCTTGATCGGGGGGCGACCCTGAGGATGACTCCGCAAAGGTGGCACTCAAAATCAGTCGATCGCGCTGCCAAACCTGAACCCGATTTGGCAACTCCACCTGGGCCCCCAGGGTCACGGCCTCCGCATCCCCCACCCCCAAGGCCACGGCCTGGTGCAAGGTAATCTCTGTCAGCAATCCGGGCGATCGCCCCAACGATCGAGTCACCGCATCCCAGGCCAAGCCAATGAAGCTGGCGGCGGGCACAATCCAGCGCCCATTTAAAAAGTGCGATCGGAGCACCAAATCGGTTTCGGGAAACACCTGCTCCCAGCGCTCCGACAGGGCCCCGGAGGAGGGCAGCACCTCACGGGCTACCGGGGCAGCGGGCAACGGAGCCAACCGATCGCCCTCGGATGCTTTGGGAAAAAGCCAATACAACTGGCGATCGAAGGGATAGCGCGGCAAAGACAATTTGGGATAGGTGGCCGGGAAATGCACTGACCAATCCACCGGGCTGCCCGCCAGCCAGGCCGCCAAGGCCGACTGTACCGAATTTCCCACATCCTCGGAAGCCAGCACCTTGGGCAGCTCTGCCGCCGAGCGCGGGCGATCGGGCAGCGATCCCGACAGCAGAACCGGCCAATCCATGCCCGGATCCAGCACGCCCATGGTGAAGGCCCGCACCAGTTCCGCCAAGGCCGCCGAACCCGTGGGATAGCGATCGGTCAAGTCCCACTTTTGGCACAAGCGAGCCAGGCTGCTGCGAATGGCCACAAACATCAAAATTTGATGCTCTGGGCGAGGTGCATTCGATTGCAATGGGGATTGCAACACTGAATCAAGGGCAATGCCTGCCTGCTCCAACGGTTGCCGCCAGGTTTCCACAAAGCGCGTAAAGGTCATTTGCCGTCGCCACAGGGTGCGGGCCACCTGCAAAACCGATTCCCAATCTGCCTCCAGCAACGCCACTGATGCCCAAAGGGTCTTGAGCGCTTCGGCATCCTGCACCAGCCGGCCCAAGGTCGATCGCGCCTCCGAAGGCGTTTCCACCGTTGCCGCCACGGGCTGAGACGGCAGCTCAAATTGCGCCAACGCCCGCTGCACATCGGCCCAACTACTGGCCAAACAACCAAATCGCCAAGGAAAACTTTCGCGCCCCAGGGCCAGGTTCGCCGCGATCGTCCCCAAGTCGGCTGCGGCCACCCGTTGCGCCCCTTCCTGGCCCCACTGGGCAACCAAGGCAGCTAAGCTACGTGCTGATTTGGCAGACAACAGGAAGGGAATCACGGCAGTTACCCGATCGCCCGTCTCCGAGGCCCCTTGACCCGCGATCGCGTTCCCTGTCGCCAACGCCAACGGCGATCCAGCTCCCTCGGCCACAGCGGGCAACCGGGGCGGCTCTTCCAACACCAAATGGGCATTGCTGCCCCCAAAACCAAAGGAACTCACCCCCGCCCGCAACGGCAAATCCGCCGCCGCCGGTTCCCAGGAACCAAGGGCCACCGCTGGCACAAAGGGAGAAGTGGTGAAGTCAATGAGCGGGTTGGGAGTCGTTAAGTTCAAGCTGGCGGGAATTTGACGATGCTGCAACATCATCAAGACCTTGATCACCCCTGCAATTCCCGCCGCCGCTTCCAAATGGCCGATGTTGGTTTTCACGGAACCCACCTGGCAATAGCCGATCGCCTTGGCCGTGGTGCGGAAGGCTTGGGAAAGGGCCTCCATCTCGATCGGGTCGCCCAGGGAAGTCCCCGTGCCATGGGCCTCCACATAGGTCACCGTGGCCGGATCCACTTGGGCATCGGCATAGGCCGCCTTCAACAGTTGGGCCTGTCGTCCCACATTGGGTGCTGTGATGGACTCGCCCACCGCCGAATGGTTCACCGCGCTGCCCCGAATCACCCCAAAAATCCGCCGATTCTGGGCGATCGCCCGTTCCAGGGGCTGAAGCAACAGCACCCCACAGCCCTCGCCGGGCACATAGCCATCGGCCTGAGCATCAAACGTGCGGCATTGACCCGTTGGACTCAGCATCCTTGCTCGGGAAAATGACAGATGCTTCCAAGGACGATGGTTAAGGGTTACGCCACCCGCAAAGGCTAATTCACATTCGCCCGATAGCAACGCCTGTCGAGCCAAATGGATGGCCACCAAAGACGAAGAACAGGCCGTATCCAGGGTCAAGCTCGGGCCGCTGAGACCCAACACATGGGACAACCGATTCGACAGAATGCAACTGTAGCTACCTAACCCCGAAAATCCATCAACTTCCACCTGGGGATCCGTGGTGACTTGCCAATAGTCCATGGTCATCGCGCCCAAATAGACCCCCGTTGACTGCTGACGAAGCGAGGCTAAGGACAGGCCGGCTTCTTCCACACAATGCCAAGCCACTTCCAATAGCAACCGCTGCTGAGGATCCATGTATTTGGCTTCTCGGGGAGAAATGGCAAAAAATCCCGCATCAAACGATCGCCAATCCTTTAGAAAACCGCCCCATTTATTCCCCGTTTGTTCGCGGTAGGCTTGGTGATCCCAGCGATCGGGAGGAATTTCCCCGATCGCGTTCACGCCCGCCGCCAAGTTGCCCCAAAATTCATCAATATCCGCCGCCCCAGGAAAGCGACCAGCCAAACCAATTACAGCGATATCTTGAGTCATGGTGGGGTATCTCAAACCAGCTTTAATTTTTCGTGAGGCAGTCATTACTGAAGCGATGGAAGCAACTGGAGCGATTAGGATGAGGCTTCCAACTCATCCCGCCAAGTCGAATGAGTCAACTATTGAATTGAGAGCATTTTGGCTAAACCATGATTTTTGAAAAGGATCAAAGTTGATTTCCGTTTGTCGCGGAAAGACCACCGAAAGCACAGTTTGATCAGCAATCCAAAGACGCGCTTGATATTGAGAAAAGTGTCGAAAACTGGCTCGATAGTGATTTGAAAAAATGCATTGCAAATTCGCGATCGACAACAGCTCCATCGGCACAGTCATGCCGCAGCGCAACACTTTTGATAGGGCTTCTTTTAATGTCCAAAGAGCCAATAAACGCTGAGGGTATTGAGGATATTCATGAAAAGTTTTGTCACACCAACTTTTTTCGGAATCTGGAACCGCATCAATCAAGGTTTGATAAAGCGTGGGATTAAAGGTTTCCACATCAATGCCCACGGGGTAGCCCGCCTCAAAAGCAACCGCCACTGCCTGACCTGAATCGTGGGCGATACTCACCTCAAATGGCTCCTGCCCTCCATACCGCACCACTGGTTGCCCAAAGCTGCCCGGTTCAATGGAGATCGATCGATAGTCACAATCCCCAATTAACTGAACCAAAGCCCCTTTGGCCGCCATTCGCCCCATCAAGTACGACATTCGCCGCCTCAAAACGGGCAACTTTTCAAAATAGTCCAACTCCGCAGGCGAGAGCAGTTGCGATCGATAGGGTGCAACGTCAACGTAGTTGGCAATATTCACACATTCAAATCGGCAAGTAATCGATCGCATGGTGTCAGCCCCTGTTTTAATTTGGCTTTGATTCAGCGTTTCGTTTGCCCAGAATTTTCATGAAATTATTTCGATTGATCGAGTTCGACTGATCGAATGATCTAAGAAAATACTTGAAAAGTAACTCGGAGTACTTGAAAAGGTGCTAGTAGCCGTAGGAGCAAGGGGCTTAAGCCCCTTGCCTTTGTTGATCGATGCAGACAAAAAGGCAAAATTTCTCGCTTTTCAGACATCCTTTAACCTGATTTTTAGATTCCATTTGCTCATCGATTTGATCTGAAATTAGAAACCTAATTTAGTAATCCAATTTGGAAGCTTAACTTAAACAATTAACTTGAAAATTTGATTGAACCAGAGAGCTTGATTGAGATGCTGAATTGGATGTTGAATTTAGAGTTCTGAATTTCAAAGCCTAATTAAAGCGCAATTTAGCACTTAATCTGAACGCCATTTTTTCGCTAAATCCACGGCTCGCTCAAGCGATTGGACGTTCTGTCCAAAGCGATCCATCACTGCAACACCTTTCGATGGAGAAGATGAGTTCAAAATTACTCGCACAAACCCAGCCAAAGTTCCGTTTGATCCCACATCTAGATAAAGATTGGTTCCCATTAGTTCTAAGCCTTGCAATGCCTTTTCAAAGTTAATGGGATTGCGAAATGCTTCCCAAAAAGTACGCACCGCCTGAGTTGGTTGCTGGTCATCGGCGCGATCGCCACACCCATAACGCCAAAAACGACCGGTTTGGAACTGAGGTAAGCGATCGAACTCTCGAGCAATAATCTCTTGGGCTGAATCAATCCAAGGGGAATGAAACGCTTGGGTCACCGGTAAGCGCTGAAACAACACCGATTGATTTTGTAAGATTTGCTCTAACCGATCAAGACTGCTCGATCGGCCACTCACCACAAAACTTTGACTGCAATTAATACTGGCCAAAGCAGTATCTTGGAACCACTCGGAATGTTGATGCCAGAGATTTAACCCATCTAAGATAGCTAGCATTCCCCCAACCGGTGTGTAGGATTCAAAGGCAAAGGATGCGCGAATCAAAGCAACCAGTAATTGAAATCGATCCACCGCGCCACTGTAGGCGGCTGCTGTCAACTCTCCAAGGCTATATCCCAAAACCAAGTCAGGAATGACACCCATCGACTCGATCGTAGCTGCCACCGCATAGTTAAACGTAAATAGCAGCGGATTACTGTATCGCGTATACAAAAGTAGTCTCGAATCTTTTGATAGTGCCGTTTGCGAATCAGCAAACAGCTCAGTAGCCAAATGAATGTCTAAAAGCGGCAACGCCACCTCAGAAAATTCATTCATGCAGTTCCGGAAAACAGGATGACAGCGGTATAACTCCTGCCCCATTTCCAGATATTGCGATCCTTGACCAGGAAACATGAAGACAACTTTCGCAGCCATGGCTCCAACTCCTAGTCTTCAACTGAGCTTGCAACTTGCGCTTTTAAATTTCTCTTAAACCTTTTCGGGAACCAAATCTGGAGAGATTTGATACAGCAATCGGGTTAGTGTATTGCCCACTCCCAATTCTTGAAACGTACATTTTCCCCGATCGCACAAATGGGCGATCGTCTCTGTCCATCGCACCGGACTCGCAATTTGCTGCGTTAAGTTCTCAACCACATTCTCCAGCGTATACGGCTGCGCTGAAGTGTTAGCAATCACTGAAAAGCGCGGAGCACGAAAATTCATTGTTCGAATAAATTTCCCAAACTCCCGCGCCGCTTCTTGCATGTAGCGCGAGTGAAAAGCCCCGCTAACATTCAACACCACATATCTCGTATCTGGAATTTCCTCAAACACAGCCGCCAAATCATCAATATCGCGCTTGGGCCCTGAAATGACCACTTGCCGAGGCGAATTATAGTTCGCAATGTCAACCGTATCAAATGCAAAATCATCTAAGATTTTGCGAATTTTTTCCGCATTACTACCAATCACTGCCGCCATTCCACCACCCTGCTGACGGCCCATCAATTGTCCTCGATATCGAATTAAATTCAACCCCGTTTCAAAGTCAAACACTCCCGCTGCAAACAACGCATTATATTCGCCCAAAGAATGCCCACAAGCCGCATTAGGCCAAAGCCCACCCGAATCAATATGGGACTGCCAAGCCAAGGCATTCACAACAAATAAAGCAATTTGGGTAAATTCTGTCCGGCTCAAATCACCATTGGGATCATGCAAGCACAGCTCTTTCACGGAAAAGCCAAGAATATCGTCTGCCTGCTGCAAAAGCTGCGGATAATAAGGAAATAGTTCACTCCCCATTCCACAAAATTGGGATCCTTGGCCCGGAAAGAGAACAACATTTAAGTTCATCATGCCGCTCCTTCAGTGCGCTAATCAGGGCGTTTAGGTAACAAGGAAGAAATTCAGCGAAGCAAGTTCAGCAGTTTGAGAAACAAGTCTGTAGCGACAGATTCCTAAAATTAGGAATCTAAAAAAGCTCAACAATTCTTATTTTGTCAGATTCATAGAATTGAGACCCAAGCTAATTATCAACAGCGCTGATTCCAAAATTCAAACTCTTGGAATTGAAGGTTTAAATCAGACAGTGCAGCTTGCAAATTCCTCCGCCATCAAGTCAAATACTTTGTTCATATTACTGCGACTAATGGAAGATTCGCAGAAGCCTACAGCAAACGTGACAGTGTTTCTAAAGGTAGAAGCCGTCATCATAAAAGCTGGAGCATAAGCAATGGGCCCCAAACCGTAGGCATAAACCACTTGATGTCCTGGAATACTGATGTCAGCATTGCCACCGTCTGAAAATAAAGGTGTGCAAATTCCTGATTCAGCAAACTGAGAAAATGCCTGATTAAATAACCAACTAATCCACGAAAACGGAGCAAGAAATAAAACTTCCATCGAAACTGCTGGCAAAATGCCAGGCATTGTTCTTTTTTGACTCATGAGATCTGATTTGATTCCAGATAATGTGTCTTCAAAAGAGTCTTTTCGATTGAAATCAATGTTGGAAACTAACGGAACTGAAAGATTGCAAATTTTAGGCATATCTCCATGCCGGAGATAATGGCGAAGGTCGAGGGTGTTGATAATCGGAAGCGACGAATCGGGTTCCGCGTCCGTGAATCGATGCAGGGCGCGCAAAAAGCCTGTCAACATAACTTGATTCAAGGTAGCCCCGCGCCCTTTGGCATACTCAGTCAGCCTTTCAATTTGTTCCTGATCCAATTGGTAGGTGGTATAAGTCGGAGCCTCGTAATTATAGTTATCAAATGGGATTTTCCATTGCCCTGGCTTTAAGAAGTTTTTCTTACCCTTTTGCAGCAATTGCCATCTTTTTTTTGGAGGTAGCTTGCTAAAAACTTGCCATCCATCGCGCCGAATGGTCGCAGGACTCGGGGCACATTCTTGACCAGTTTGCAGTGCCCCGTAAGTTTCAGCGAGGGACTGAAGAAAAAATCGGAGTCCACTGAGATCAGAAACAATGTGGGACATCTTGAGGCAAAACGTATCTTGAAGCGCGTTTTCGTCTTGATGTCGAAAAATTCTCAATTGAACTAAACTATCTGTTGTTGGGTCGATCGAGCAAGATATAAACTCTTCAACTGCCTGTTGCACATCAACCACTTGAAGTAGTTTAAATCGGTCTTTGTGTTTTTCTTCAGATAACGACCAGTAGGGCGATACGCTATTGTTTACCCACTGGCATTGTAGAATCACTTCTGAGTCTAAAACTAAGTCGAAGCTCTTGAAAAAAAGCTCCTCATTAAGACAACTATCTAGCGCAAAAACGCATTGAATAATGCCATTGCAAGTTGCCAGACTGATGTATTGAATTTTATCTTGCGCTGAAGCAGGAAATTCTGAAAACGAAAACATGCTTTTATCCTTTATCGCTTCAAGGGCAAATTGTAGCTACTGTTGGCCCTAGGAATTTTTAGTGTTTGTTGATAAACAATTTTTCGAAAATCTCTTTGAAAAATTCTCGACAAAAAATATCATTAGTTCCTGAAGCAAGCTTTCAATCAGAAGCTTTCAATCAAAATCTCTCAGAGAAACTTTATCTCAATGCAAAAAAGTTGATGATATTTAGTGTGATATCTAAGTTTTCACCGATTTGAACTTTTTGCAGATTGAGATCGTGATTAAACAAGGATGCCAAACAAGCCAGCATCCTTGTTTAGTCCAACTGAAAAACTCGCCATTTAAGCAAGCGCATCTCCGCCTTTAACAATGGCGAGTGAGATGTTCTTAGCCAGGTCTTTAAGCCACTTCTCCCCTGATTGCTCATTGAGAACTTTGAACTCACTGGCAGCTTGAATTTGCGAATCGACAATCTTTTCCAAAATTCCCTTAGCAGAAACTGGAGCAGCCTCGATCGCGCCTGGTTGAGCAGCAGGGTCAACGACCTTCTTCTTATAAATCACAACCGGCATGGCTTCACCAATTGAGTTAACCTCAAATGTGATGATTCGCTTGATTTCTGATCCAACCTGAATGGGAGTTCGCATGGCTTCTGGTATTCCTCAAAATCAAACTCGATCCTCATTCAGATTAATTTATATCCTCATTAAATGTCAAGCCAAATCAGAATATCAAGTAGATTTTTAAAAATCATTTCTTAAAAACGCAGAAATCAATTTCAGTTGCCAAAAAATCGTCCTTTTTTAAACAATAATTTTCTGGCAATGAAGTTTGAGTAGGGCACTTTGAGCATAGCCCCATGGCGCAAGAATTTAACTGAGTAGATATGAAAATTTTCAAATTGCACTTACACTTAAAAATAATTATTATTGAAATAATTAACAAAATAATTTAAGTAATGTTTATGAGGTAATAATTTGTGGTGACTAATTGCTGAAACTGCAAGACTTTCGCTAGCTCATTAGTACTGAATTACACTGAATATTGAATTACCAATATTGAATTACAGTATGACTGTAACTTGAACTTGGTTTAATTTAGTCACTTTTGGTTAATCAATTTTGTCCATTATTTCAATTTTTTCAGCTTTTTCATTGCCTAACGGGCAGCAGAAATGGCAGCAGAGCTAAAGACTGATTCAATTACATTGACCGCTGCTTTCACACCTCCAGAATTCTCAATTTCTGTCTTCATGACTCCAGCACAATTTTTGAACTCGGGGTTCTCCAAAACCTGAACAATTAATTGACGTAGCCGTACTGCATCCACTTGCTTTTGAGCGATGGTTGTCCCTGCACCCGCCCAAGTGACACGAGCAGAAACAGCAGGCTGATCGCTAGCCAGCGGAATCGTAATCAAGGGGCAGCCAAAAGAAAGCGCTTCCAAAACCGTATTCGCGCCCCCATGCGTGATTGCCAAGGATGCTCGCCGGAGCAAAGCAAGCTGAGGCGCATAGGGTACGGCGATCGTGCCAGCAGGAAAAGACTGATCAGCTTGTTCCAAAGTCCATTGCCCCAGACTCAGAACCAACTGCACAGGCAACGTGGAGCAGGCAGCCACAATGGCGCTCAAAATCTCCTTTTTAGCTGTGTGCAACGTGCCCATGGATGCATAGACCAGAGGCCGTCCATCTAACAGGCTCCAATCAAAGGCCACATCATTAGGCCGCTCATCCAGGTAGGGCCCCGTATAAAAAATGGGACGCTGATTCAAGCCTCTGGAAAAATCCAGCTTCGATGGAAAATTACTGATGACACCCAAGGGCGAAATACAATTTTCCCAATTTTGAAGTAACGGCAAGCTGTGGGCTTTTCTGAGCTTATTAGTGGTGGTGATGATGGGGTTCAAGACAGCAGAAAAAGCCCAATTGCCCAGACGATTTCTGAGGCGCAATAGGGCTTTTCCTTGTGCAGGATACCAAGAAACAAAGGGCGGCGGAGCCTCACCAGAAGCATCGCCCTCCAGATTGAGAGCATTGCAAATGGATAGGAAGGGAATCCCTGTTAAGTCCGAAATGGTCTTTCCCTCCGTTTGGCTTTGATCGACCAACAGACCATCTAAGCCAAGCTCACGAACAGCCGTTGCCCCGTCACGACAGAGGGCTTGGCACATGACCTCTGCCCAGGCAACGCCCTTACGAATTGTGGAAATTGTCACATTGCGAATGAGGTCGAGATATTGGTCTAAGGCTCCAGGTGGAAACTCCTCTTTTCCAATTTGAACAAAACCAATCCCTCCCTTTCGAGCGTAGGGTTCAACATCTCCGATTCCTAATAAGTAAACGGAGTGCCCACGCCTTTCTAGCTCCCGCCCAATGGTCATCATCCCGTAGAGATGTCCTGGGACAGGGGGGCAGACAATTCCAAATTTCATGGGAGCAATCATCCCTTTGTGGCAGGACAGAGAGAAGCTAACTGACCAATTAAGAGAAATTCCGCATAAAGTGCCTTTGTTGGCCCTGATTATGCTTGTCAGATTGGGAACAGATACCCAAGTTAGTCAACGCGATACCATGACCAATTTAGATGGGGAAATGACATTGCTCCCATGAATTCATCACTCACTTAAGCAGCGGAGATCACTGCCAGTTCATCCTTGAGTTTGAAGAATTCTACGGTGGCATCATAACCACTTTTCACTAGCCGCATCTTATTCTCGTCGCTCATGTTGAAATCAGTGGGCGAGAGATTCAAGGTGTCAACGGTGATCGTCCGCTCTTGGTTCCTGGAGCTGATTCGAATGGAGGATGCAGCCTCAAATAGGCTTTCAAAATACTCCTTCAGGTCAAAGCTTTTCTCTAGACCGGAGGGGCTGAAGCCGGTTCTTAAGCTCACTCCCAAGGTTTCTTCGTTGTAGCCGTCTTCGCTGATGAAGGGCGGATAATCAAATGTCCACAGGGGGTAGGGCAAGATCAAGCCGCCATCGACATAGTAGTGGTTATCGGGAATGCCACCAGGAAATTGCCAAGCTTGGAAAAAGAAGGGAATAGACATGGAAGCGCGCACTGCGCCCGCAACTTGTGCGTCAGGGGTGGAGCGGTAGGAAAACTCCCGCAATCCTCGAGCGGTCAAGTCTGTGCCGAAGATATACAGATCGGCAAATCCAGCATCTACGAGATCTTCAAAGGTGGCGGTTGTTGTTAGTTTGCGCGCGATGATGTCTTGAATCCACTTATAGAAAACATCCCCGGCATAGTAACCATAATTCTGGACGAGATTAATCGGGCTGGTGGGATCGGTGAACTCCGATAGGTTCAGGTTCACCATGATTTCTTCGATCTCTGCTGCCGAAAACCTCAGGGCAATCAAGGTTCCCATGATGGCTCCTGCGGAGGCCCCGGCAACTCGCTCAAATTTGGAGAGAAGACCGCGCTCACTCAGGGCTTGCACAACCCCTACGTAGGCTGTTCCTAACACGCCTCCTGCTTGAAGTGCCAGGTTTTTGTAGTTACCGCTGCTCATGAATCAAACTCCTTGTAACTAGAACTCGTAACTAGAATTGATTGACCTGTGAAACTCGTTCTGAAACGCTCTGAGGCGAGGCGGTGAGGGGCATGGAAGCTTAGGCTCAGGGTTGTTGAATTTTCTAACCCTTGGCTTGGACAACTAGCCTTGGCTCTCGGGGATGCTACAGAGAAAATGGCAGTAGGCTCTTGGCTTCAGGAGTGCGCCGAATAATGACAAAAACGGGGGTTGTTGCTTTGGTGATTTGTCCTTGCTCCCGCATGGCGACGAGGGTTTGGGTGACTCCGTTGTAAATCACGCCATTTCCTTTGGTCAGCAACTCTTCAAAGCACCGATCGGGCGTTGCTTCATCGGATTCCAGTTCAACAATGATGGGGAAGGAACCAGGACTGGGGATGATGTCGGTTGCGGCAGCGGCTTCGGCGGCAGCGGCTTCCGCTTCTTGAACTTCAGCCGGCAGTGGGATGTGGGGAAGAATTTCTGGGAGTTCCAGTGCGGCGCTCTTCCAGATGGGGGAGCCGTACAAGGTGCCGTGGTTAGCAGCGGTGCTCTTGTCGTGGATGACATCTCCGCTGCCTTCGTTTAATGGCCAATAGCCCAATAAATTTTCCTCGGATCCGAGCAGCCGATAGGACTTATAGGCTTGAATTTGCTCTTGAGTGCGAGCAGTGCCCCAGAACCGAACTTCGGTCAAATCGCCTTGGAAATATTCGCCGTGGCCCTCTGCTTTGCGGCCAATTTCGAGGGGGCTTTGGGTGGCGGAGGCGGGGGTGTCGCCTAGGGTGGTCTGGATTAGCTCTCCATCGAGATAGAAGAGCACATCGTTGTCAGCGTTGAAGACGATGGCGACGTGATACCAAGTGCCCGCTTCGATCGCGATGGGGGCTGCATAGTCAAAAATCCAATATTCCGTAAAAAGTAGTGCTTCGTTGATGAGGCCAAAGCCAAAGCCTGGAAATTTAGAGAATAAGCGTAGGTAACCGCCAATTTGCCCAGCGTTCAGCCAAGCTTCGAAGGTGAAGTTATTAACAGGGGAGAGAGACTCTTGATGGGGAATTCGGATGTAATTCGACTGACCATCAAAATGAAGTACTGAAGTCATGGCGATTAGAACCTTGGATGATTGGTGTCATTTCCAAACCAAACTATTGAATAAAGACAGACATGTTCATTAATACTGGAGTGTTAAATACTGAAGTATTAACCGAAGTATTAATGCTGGTCTGAATTTAATTCACAAAACAACCATCTCTCGCGAATTCTAGAATATTTCCTGATAGCCGAATAAGCATATTCGACTTTCTTAATATTCTACATGAATCAGATTAACCTCCAAGAAAAAATGTCATCAAAACTAGAGAATTTTGAGTAGGTAGACCCAGAAAATTAGGATCCCAACCCAAACTTCAATGGCAAGATTTGGGATGCTTTCAGCCCAAGCCGAGTATTGATTAGGTGGTAGCCAGTTCACGGCTATTTCGAGGTGTTGGTGCAGGAAAATCCAAGCCAGAATGATGATCGCCAGCCAGAGTAATTTTTTGGCTTTGTCAGCGAGCTTTGACGAGGTTTTCTGATCAACAACTGTTTTCTTGCGAACTGCTTTACTACGAAGCTCGATCGTTGTCAGATCGGAAAGTTCGGCAACTTTTTCTGTGAGTTGCATCACAATGCCAGTGATGCCGAGTTGTTTGATCTGCAACTGACTGCGCTTAACGGCACCTCGAAAATATCCGCCAACGAGACTCATATAATCTGCGTTGGGAATTAGATAGTTCAAGGAAGCGTCCATCAGTCCCCAGGTGCGGAAGACTCGCAGCAATTGCCAACTGGAGGAAATGCGGTTCTTGCGCATGACTGTTCCAATTTGAACACCGATCGAGCCGATCGACTTCTCATTGTATGAGAGGCTGCGGATGTTCATTTTGGCATCCCACTGACGATAGCACTGGGTGAGCTGCGTTTTGACGTTTTCAATGTCTCCTGCGGGTAGGGAATCGCACAACATCAAGCTGTAATCTAGTGCTCGATCGTAGTCCCGTTCTCCAAGGGCGCGCATACTGCGTCGGTAGTAGCGCAAGAAGTGGGAATCGAGACTGCCGATCGCCCCCAAATCAATGAGGCAAATGTGACTATCCCGCAGCAGCATGATGTTGCCAGGATGCAAGTCCCCATGGAACAAGTTATCTTCCAACATTTGACGGAAGAAACTTTCAAAAAGACGCTTGCCCACCAACTCCGGGTCAATATTATTGAGTCGAAGAATCTTTTCTAGGTATTCGGGATCAGTGCTGGCGGCGCGGATATAATCTGACATCAAGATGCCGGGAATATATTCCGTGGTCAGGACTTTTTTGGTGCTGTAGTCAGCAATCAAAGCAGGAACATAGATGTTATGTTCACTCAACGTTGCTGCCATCTGCTCTAGATTGGATGCTTCGTAGCGATAATCAATTTCCTCCTGAATCATTTGATCCAGCTCTAGACTGATACTGTCCCAATCCACATAGCTTTGTAGCTTCAGCTTTTTGATGAGGGAGAGCAGGAAGCGGATGAGCTGTAGATCTTGGCTAAACTTTTCTTCAACATCTGGGCGCTGAACTTTGACAGCAACTACGCCAGGGAAAGACAGGATTCGGGCCCTGTGAACCTGCGAGATTGACGCAGCCGCGAAGGGACGCTCTTCAAACTCAATGAATATCCTCTCCAGAGGAAGACCTAATTCCTCTTGGATAATTTGCCGAACATAGTCCAGGGAAAATCCATAGGATCGATCCTGAAGCTTGGATAGTTCTTGGCAAATTTCGGCAGGGAAGAGATCCAAGCGAAGCGACAGGAGCTGACCCACCTTAATCAGCAATCCCCCCAGCTTTTCGATGGAAGACCGAATATCCCGAGCCAGCTCTGATTTAAGGTTGGCTGCACCCGTTAGATTTTTGAGAGAGTACTTGAGGGTTAGCCGAGAAACCTCGTACAGCACCAAAAAGATTCGGTTCTTCAGGAAATTTAAGTCATTAACCGGGAGCAGTCGTTGCTCTGGCGGCAATTCCAGTGGGATAGGAATCAGATCGGGCTGAATCATTAATTTGCGCTGATGCTTACACGGGACGATCGGACACTTGCGAAATCTGTCCCCAAAACTTCAGCCAAGGCTTCAGCTCAGCAGCCTTTGGGGATGATTACACATCAGTTCTTCACTAGTCGTCGGAGGATGCAACAACAACAAATACGGGGATGATGCTTTCGGGCAAGATTCCTTGGGCTTTCAGTTGTTCTAGGGCAACAGACACGTTGTCACAAATGAGACCTTTGCCGGAGTTCATCAATTCTTCGATGTCAGAGTTTGCCTGTGGCTCCATTTCAATAACAATCGGAAATTTCGAGGCCTTTGTGCTATTTCCCATGACTGTCACTGTTTACGTTGCTAACGGTTGGCGACGCTCTGTATTTGCACGCCTGCACTCCCCAGGTAGTGTACTCCAATTTTTTTGGAAAAGTCACCATGAATTATTTTTTTACAAGTTTTTGAAATTCTTTAATCTCATCTTAAACCGTATTCAAATATACCATTTTTTCGATCTTTGCACATTTGATCGATTTTGATGATTGATGAATGTTTTTATACCTGCAAAAGCTCGATTTCTCTGCTTTTAGGTATCGTTCAGCACATAAAAACAGCATAAATGCAAAGAAATCAAATATTTCAGCGGCCTATAATCGACGCAAGCTTTTCTAATTAGTCTCATTAAACCTAAGAGATAATTAACTAAAATTGATTAATTGGGACAAGGCTTTCCAGATGAGGGTTACGGAATAGGCTCCAGAATTGAGGAATAGCCGAAAATGCCAAGATTATTCTTTTGGTTGATTTCCTCTCTCCAATGAACGCGAAAGATTGGCGTTTTCTGAATTAATTGGTGGCGTGGTGACAGATCACAGGCGATCGGGGGGTGACGAAGCGGAGGCAAAGAGCGGCGGAGAGTAAGCCAGGTATGAATCGGCGGGTTAAAACTCCGATTTTGGGGAGTACGGGTTTCTACTGATGCGAAAGGATTTGAAGGAGGTGGAGGCGATCAAAAAGGTGAGGTGGCGAATCTGACGACAGACTCACCACCTCACGGGATTGGAAAGTTTGGAACAGGGCTGAATCGAGTGTTTTGCTGTGCGGTGCTGTGCTCAACGCCTTACGGCATCAGAGGTTTGATCACACCACCAGCCTGAACACGATTTGCACCAACCAATTCGAGTGCTCAACGCCTTACGGCATCAGAGGTTTGATCACGTAATAGCGAATCAGAATCGGCGCGAAGTTGTAGGCGTGCTCAACGCCTTACGGCATCAGAGGTTTGATCACGCCGTTGGTTCCAGCCTTGCCAGCCGCGCCGGCCTTGCGTGCTCAACGCCTTACGGCATCAGAGGTTTGATCACACTCGCTGCATTTAAACTGATTAGAGGGAATCCCCAAAGTGCTCAACGCCTTACGGCATCAGAGGTTTGATCACGGCAGCTCGATCTCATCAACAATTCCATCCAGTAGCTCGCGTGCTCAACGCCTTACGGCATCAGAGGTTTGATCACACTGATCCGCTTCAGCAGACTGCCCAGACCATCGGTGCTCAACGCCTTACGGCATCAGAGGTTTGATCACTCCTGGCAACTTAGGACTATACAAGGAGTTTACCGGGTTGTGCCCAACGCCTTACGGCATCAGAGGTTTGATCACGTGCTTAGACCATACGTAGCTAATGAAATCTTTTTGTGCTCAACGCCTTACGGCATCAGAGGTTTGATCACCGATCAATTTTGGTCGAAACAAGATCCGACCGACTGTGCTCAACGCCTTACGGCATCAGAGGTTTGATCACATTTGAGGCCGAGTGTCCAAATTTGGACACATTGGATGTGCTCAACGCCTTACGGCATCAGAGGTTTGATCACAATCAGGGGGCGTTCCCTTGGATGAATCCAAATATGTGCTCAACGCCTTACGGCATCAGAGGTTTGATCACAATCAGGGGGCGTTCCCTTGGATGAATCCAAATATGTGCTCAACGCCTTACGGCATCAGAGGTTTGATCACTCAGAGGCTCAGTAGGATCCAGCGAAGAAATTTGAGGGTGCTCAACGCCTTACGGCATCAGAGGTTTGATCACACCGCCGTTCCGTCAATATCCGTGCCGGTGAAGAAATCCCAGTGCTCAACGCCTTACGGCATCAGAGGTTTGATCACATCATCAGACCCAAAATCAGCGGCCCCGATAATTGTGCTCAACGCCTTACGGCATCAGAGGTTTGATCACAAACCCCAAGAGCTTAACGACCTGGCGTTACGACTATGTGCTCAACGCCTTACGGCATCAGAGGTTTGATCACCGTTGGCTTGGGCCAGGCGAGAGAGGGCGGCATCACTGTGCTCAACGCCTTACGGCATCAGAGGTTTGATCACAATATCCAGGGGTGTGGACTCCCGAAACCCCCGTGCAGTGCTCAACGCCTTACGGCATCAGAGGTTTGATCACCCAACCCGCCTGCGTTCCTGGGTCAAATTTGCCTCGAGTGCTCAACGCCTTACGGCATCAGAGGTTTGATCACTTGCCGGGAGGGGTGACGGCGCTGCAAGTCTATACGCTGGTGCTCAACGCCTTACGGCATCAGAGGTTTGATCACCCACCCTTGATTGCGCGATCGCGATCCCAGTTCAGTGCTCAACGCCTTACGGCATCAGAGGTTTGATCACTACTTGATAGTTGGGTCGTTGGGCTTGACCACTTCGTGCTCAACGCCTTACGGCATCAGAGGTTTGATCACGCCGTAGCGCTTTAGTCTGGCCCGATCCCAATTGCGTGCTCAACGCCTTACGGCATCAGAGGTTTGATCACCAAAGTATTTTAGGCAAACAGTCGAGCGATAGGGGTGTGCTCAACGCCTTACGGCATCAGAGGTTTGATCACTTACTTTTGATTTCAGGCCCAAGACGCTTCAGAATGTGTGCTCAACGCCTTACGGCATCAGAGGTTTGATCACCCGTCCTCATCCCAACCGGGCAAGCGGTCAATCTGCTGTGCTCAACGCCTTACGGCATCAGAGGTTTGATCACTCAAAAGCCTATCTACCCGTGCCCACTCTCTAACGTGCTCAACGCCTTACGGCATCAGAGGTTTGATCACGGGATATCGTCGATCGCGTCATCGCCCGACCTGTGTGCTCAACGCCTTACGGCATCAGAGGTTTGATCACTTGGCGCTTTACCGTCTAGTGCGGTCTGGAGTCCGATCAGTGCTCAACGCCTTACGGCATCAGAGGTTTGATCACAGTAACAGATGAAATCGGCTCTCGCGCTCCTCGTCTGTGCTCAACGCCTTACGGCATCAGAGGTTTGATCACCCCCGGTGGCGGGGCGGGAAATTCCAGCTCGATCAGCGTGCTCAACGCCTTACGGCATCAGAGGTTTGATCACCAATCGGGAATCAAGATTGGCTTGTCGAGCGATCGCGGTGCTCAACGCCTTACGGCATCAGAGGTTTGATCACCTGGGCGCTGACCACGCCCTTGATCGCCCCCAATAACCGTGCTCAACGCCTTACGGCATCAGAGGTTTGATCACGGCCAAATCTGTTGGGGATTTGAGGGGGTGGCGGTTGTGCTCAACGCCTTACGGCATCAGAGGTTTGATCACCCCGCCGCTTGAAACCCTTACGGGACAAGCGCTGAAATGGAACCTTACAAGCATCTTAGCCGATCGCCCCGCATCTGCCAAAACATCGCCTCCGATCGCCCTTTTGCCGATCGCCCAACCCTTGCCCCATCTCCCTTTCAGCCATTTACAAGCATCTCCAAAGATCCCAAAAATCGCCAAACCCAAACCCCATCAACATTCTGCGCCCTTCCAGCCCCTCGCCCCGCCGCCACCGCCCCAGGTGCTTGTTTTTGGGCAACATTCCCGCCCGATCGCCCCCGCCCGATCGCGATCCATGCCGAAAGCCCGATCGTCCCATTGGCCCAAGCAATCCAGAGCGCCAAGGCGAATTAGACGCTATGGAATTCGTTACAATGCGGTTGGCTTCCTTTCCCCGTTTGCCCTACCGTTCCGCTCCTATGACCGACGTTCCCGTTTCGCGCATCCGTAACTTCTCGATCGTGGCGCACATCGACCACGGTAAATCGACCCTTGCTGATCGCCTGCTGCAAGATACGGGCACAGTGGCCGCGCGCGACATGAAAGAACAGTTCCTCGACAACATGGAACTGGAACGGGAACGGGGAATCACCATTAAATTGCAAGCGGCACGGATGAACTACCGGGCCAAAGACGGCAACGACTACGTGATCAACTTGATCGATACGCCCGGTCACGTGGACTTTTCCTACGAAGTGTCTCGCAGCTTGGCCGCTTGCGAAGGGGCCCTGCTGGTGGTGGATGCGTCCCAAGGGGTGGAAGCCCAAACCTTGGCTAACGTTTATTTGGCCTTGGAAAATAATTTGGAAATTGTGCCGGTCTTGAACAAGATCGACCTGCCCGGCGCAGAACCCGATCGGGTGGCTGGCGAAATTGAAGACACGATCGGCCTGGATTGCAGCGAGGCTATTCACGCTTCGGCCAAGGAAGGGATCGGGATTCGCGAGATTTTGGAAGCGATCGTCCAAAAAGTGCCCCCGCCAGCGGACACCGTAGACAAACCCCTGCGGGCCCTGATTTTTGATAGCTATTACGACAGCTATCGGGGGGTGATTGTTTATTTCCGCGTCATGGATGGCCGGGTGAAAAAAGGCGACAAAGTGCGCCTGATGGCCTCCGGCAAGGAATACGAAATTGATGAATTGGGCGTGTTGGCCCCGAATCAATGCCCGATCGATGAGCTGCACGCGGGAGAAGTGGGCTACTTGGCCGCTTCAATTAAGGCCGTGGGCGATGCACGGGTGGGCGACACCATCACCCTGGTCAGCAAACCGGCGACGGAACCTTGGCCCGGTTACACGGAAGCCAAGCCGATGGTGTTTTGTGGGCTGTTTCCGACGGATTCCGATCAGTTTGGGGAACTGCGGGAAGCGCTCGATCGCCTGCGTTTGAACGATGCGGCCCTCAGCTATGAGCCAGAAACCTCCAGCGCCATGGGGTTTGGCTTCCGCTGCGGCTTCCTGGGGCTGCTGCATATGGAAATTGTGCAAGAGCGGCTGGAGCGGGAATATAACCTGGATTTGATCGCCACCGCGCCTTCGGTGGTTTACCGCGTCACCAAGATTGATGGTGAGGTGGTGATGATTGACAATCCCAGCGAGCTGCCGGAGCCGCAATATCGCGAAAAAATCGAAGAACCCTACGTGAAGGTGGAAATGATCACGCCCGAAAGCTTTGTCGGGACGTTGATGGAGCTATCGCAAACGCGGCGCGGGGTGTTTGTGGATATGCGCTACCTGACCCAGGGCCGGACAACGTTGATCTATGAAATTCCGCTGGCGGAGGTGGTAACGGACTTTTTCGATCAAATGAAGTCGCGATCGCGCGGTTATGCCAGCATGGAATATTCTCTGATTGGCTACCGGGAAAATCCGCTGGTGCGGCTGGATGTGCTGATTAATGGCGATCGGGTGGATTCCCTTTCCGCGATCGTTCACCGGGATAAGGCCTACTACGTGGGCCGGGCCCTGGTGGAAAAGCTGAAGGAGTTGATCCCACGCCATCAGTTCAAGGTGCCAATCCAGGCCACGATCGGCTCACGAGTCGTGGCCAGTGAAGCGATCCCCGCCCTGCGCAAGGATGTGTTGGCCAAGTGCTATGGCGGTGATATTTCCCGGAAGAAGAAATTGCTGAAGAAGCAAGCGGAAGGGAAAAAGCGGATGAAGGCGATCGGCACGGTGGATGTGCCCCAGTCTGCGTTCATGGCCGTGTTAAAAATCGATCGGGAATAGGGCGATCGACCTGGGGCCCATGGGAGCCAACCCCTTGCAAGATGGTTCAAAGCTTGAGAATTTAGGGTGCATTCCGGCGGAACTTTTGGATCAGTGGGGGTTCAGGGCTGTTTTCAGGGACTTTTGAAGGGCGATCGGGACTCACCATCCCCATGCGCCCGGTGAACCTCCCACAGTCGCATCCGGAGTTCGTTCCGCAAAGGGCGTAAGGAACATTGAGTCCTTATCGGGTAACGGAACAAAGCCGATCGAGGCCAAGTGGGAAGGAAGCCAGTTAGCGGCGCTCCGAACTACAATAGGTCATCAAAATTCGCCAAGGGGCTGATCGGTGGTCTGCGTCCCACTCCATCCGGCATCAGTCCCTCGGTAACCTGTTCTGAAAACTCGCAGTCGCCAATGCCCTAAACCCTTACCATTCGTTGGCTGAAGCGATCGACCAGTTGTTCGTTGCCCTTTGGCATTTCAACTTCCCATCATCCCGCGCTAGGGCGCTATGGCCGGCTCTTTGCTCCCACAATGGATGCTTCTTCACTCCCAACGGCAACTTGGCCCGCAGTTTCTCCAGCACCACAGCCTGGGTTGCAACCCGATCGGGGCTGGGGGGCAAGCCACATGATGACCAAGCCCACTGTCCTGGTCATTGACGACGAAGCCGATATTCTCGACTTGCTCTACCGAACGCTGCATCGAGAGTTCCAGGTTTTGCGGGCCAACAATGGCCCAGAAGCCTTGGACATTTTGGCCAAAGACCCCAATGTGGCCGTCATCATCTCGGATCAGCGAATGCCGCTGATGAGTGGGACGGAATTTTTGAGTTTGACGGCCGAGCAATATCCGGACGTGATGCGGATTATTGTCACCGGCTACACGGATGTGGATGACCTGGTGGAGGCCATCAACTCCGGCAAGGTGTTTAAGTACGTCACGAAGCCTTGGGATGACGAGGATCTGAAGGCCTCGGTGCGCAAGGCGGTGGAAACCCACAATGTGTTGCGATCGCGCACTTGGGAGTTGCGCCAGGCCCTGCGGCGGGAGTCATTGCTCAACGAGGTTTCCACCACGGTGCGCAGTGTCATGGACTCGCGCACGATGCTGCAAACGATCGTGGAGGCGGTGGGCCAGGCGTTGCAGTCAAACTGCTGTTTGTTGCGGCCCGTGGAAGATGGCCACCTGACCAATGAGCAGTTTGTCCATTGGTCGAGCGATCCCACGGTGGTGACTCAGCAGTCGATCGAAACGATTTTTGAGAGTTTGCGGGAAACGGTTTGGCTGGTGGAATCGGCCACGTCGGTGGACGATGCGGCCACGGATCAGCGGCTGCAAGCCTCGGAACCGGTTTGGCAAGGGCGGCGATCGGCCTTTGAGCGGTTGGGCATTCGATCGAGCGCGATCGTGCCGATGGTCTATCGCGGGGAAGCCATGGCCGTGATGGCGCTCCATCGTTGCGAAACGGTGCAGCCCTGGAGCGAGGAAGATCTACAGTTGGCCGTGGCGGTGGCGGATCAGGCGGCTTTGGCCCTAGCCCAGGCGCGGGCCTACGATCGGGTGCGGGCCCTGGCCGATCGAGAAGCCCTGGTGAACGCGATCGCCACGGCCATTCGATCGAGCCTGGAACCCAAAACCATCTTTGCCACCATCACCCAGCAGTTACGCCAGGCCCTGAAGTCCGACGGTTGCGCCCTCTCCCTTTGGACCAAAGACGATGAGTATGTGCAATGCGTGGGGTTTGATGAGGCCCCACCCCTGGGCGGCGACCATCACGATTGGTCCTGGAGTCCTCAACAGGTGGATCCGGTGGCGGCGGCCCGGCAGCATGAACCTCTGCCCCGGTCGATCGCCCCGATCGCCAGCAACCCCGTTCTGCAACAACTGATCGACACCCAACAGCCGATCGCCCTCGATGACCTACACGAAAGCAGCCTCTCCGCCAGCTTGCCCCTGAAGCAGCAGGCCCGGGCCCTGTTGGTGGTTCCCTTGCTTTCGGAGGGAAAAATCATCGGCAGCATTTCTCTGCGCCAGGCCAATCCCCGCCCCTGGAAGCGCACGGAAATTAAGCTGGTGCAAGCGGTGGCCGTCCAAGCGGCGATCGCGGTGCAACAGTCGCGCCTATACCAAACCACTCGTCAACAGGCGGAACAACTGCTGGCGCTCGATCGGCAAAAGACCGAATTTTTCCAAAACATTTCCCACGAGTTCCGCACGCCCCTGACCCTGATGATTGGGCCCCTGGAAGCGGCGGTGAATCAAAAGCAAGGCTTGCCCTACGAACAGGCCGACGTGGCCCTGCGGAACTCGCGGCGACTGTTGCGGTTAGTGAATCAACTGCTGGACTTACAGCGGGTGGATGCGGGCCGAATGCAGCCCACCTTCCGCCCCTGCGATTTGGCGGAGTTTGCCCGCTATATTTTGGAATCCTTCCGCCCCTACTGCGATCGCAAGGAGATCGCCCTGGTGGCCAACCTCACCCCCTGCCCCGATACCTATTTGGACAGCGAGCGCTTCGATAAGGTGCTCTATAACCTGCTTTCCAATGCCATGAAGTTCACGCCACGCGGCGGAACAATCACGGTCACGGTGGAAGCCACGGGGCAGCATTATCTGTTGCAAGTGAGCGATACGGGGATCGGGATTCGGGCCGACCAAATTCCCCACCTCTTTGAACGGTTCCGCCAGGCCGAAGGTTCCGTGAGTCGGGGTTACGAGGGCACGGGTCTGGGCCTGGCCCTGGTGAAGGAGTTGGTGGAACTCCATGGCGGGCGAGTGACGGTGGAGTCGGACTATGGCCAGGGGGCAACTTTCTCCGTTTGGTTAGACCGGGGTTCCACCCACCTGCCGCCCGATCGAACGATCGAGCAACCGGTGGCGATCGAAGGCAGCCGCGCCGCGATCGAGCTGGCAGACCTGGCCGCCGAATTGCTGGAGCATGATGCCGCCACCCGCGCCAACGATCCATTGCCGGATCCGGAACCACAGGACTTGGGCGATCGACCGTTGGTGCTGGTGGTGGACGACAACCCCGACCTGCGGAGCTATGTCAGCAGCATTTTGCGTCGGAATCAATACGGGGTGATTGTGGCTCGCAACGGGGCCGAAGGCATCGCCGCCGCCGAGCAATACCAGCCCCATCTGATCCTGACCGATCTGATGATGCCGGGGGTTTCCGGGTTAGACCTGATTCGGCAGGTACGCCAAGACAAAGCCCTCCAGGGCACGCCAATTATCTTGCTGACGGCCAAGGCCGATGCCGACACCCGGGTTGAAGGGGTAGAAATTGGCGCAGATGCTTATCTGGCCAAGCCCTTTGACGATCGGGAATTGCTGGCGGAAGTTCATAACCTGATTGCCCTCAAGGCCAATGAACGCAAGGTTTCGGAACTCAACGCCTACCTGACCGAATCGGTGTTGCGGCGCTTTTTGCCGGGATCATTGGTCAACAAGGCGGCCGCAGGCGAGTTGATGTTGGACTTGCAACCGGAGCCTCGGCTGATTACGGTGTTGTTCAGCGATATTGTGGGCTTCACGCAGCTCTCGAACACGGTGCGATCACGCAAGGTGGCCGAGCTACTGAATGAATACCTGTCGGAAATGACCCACATTGCCTTTGCCAACGGCGGCACGATCGATAAGTTCATGGGCGATGCGATTTTGGTGCTGTTCGGTGCGCCCGAGGAAGCCACCCCCAACGAGCAGGTGCAGCGGGCCGTGCGCACCGCGCGTCAAATGTCCGAACGACTGCACCAACTGAATCAGGTCTGGGGCGAGCAGGCCATTCCCCCCGTCCGGTTCCGCTGCGGCATTCATCAGGGTACGGCTGTGGTGGGCATGTTTGGCAGTGCGGAGCGATCGGACTACACAGCCATTGGCCCCTGCGTGAACATTGCCTCTCGAATTCAGCAGGCGGCCCGGCCGGGCACGGTTTTGGTGTCGGCGGCCGTAGCGGACTATTTGGATGAAAACGACATCGAAAAAGTGGGGCCCTTGGAACTGAAGGGCGTTGATGAAACGGTGTTGACCTTCTCGGTCAATCTCAACCTAGAAGACTAGGACTGGCCCATTCTCAATCTTCAGTCGGGCCGACCCACGGCCGTGAAAGCAGCCCATTGGAACGGGTTGGGGTAGCGATCGCGGGTTTGAATCATGGCTTGGCGCAGGGCCGCCACGGGCGAACTACCCTGCTGAAGCGCTGCGTAAAAATGGCCCATCAGGATCGCGGTGGGTTCATCGGGAATTTTCCAAAGGGTCACCACCACCCGATCGGCCCCCGCCGCCAAAAAAGAACGAGACAACCCCAACACCCCATCGCCGGTAATCCGGCCGCGCCCCGTATCACAGGCGCTGAGCACCACCAGTTCCGCCGCCAACCGCAATTCCATAATTTCACCGGCACTGAGAAGACCGTCATCACCGGCAGCCGGTGCAAGGGCAATGGCCCCCGGCATTCCCGAATTACCCAAGTCATCTAATAAACCATGGGTGGCCAGATGAATCCGGCGCGCTTGGGTAATCCGATTCAGAATTTCGCCTTTGGTGGCCTGGGCCCCCAAGAGCGGCTTGACCTGAAGCAGTTGGGCCACTTGGCGCGCTTCCGATTCGGCCCCGGGTAAGTTGCTCAGGGGACTGGGGGCGGCTCCCCAAACGGGAGGCACGGCCGGCATCACCGGATTGCCGACCACCAGGGCCGCGCGATCGACCCCCACCACCACATCGGAGGCTAAGGGGCGATCGGGCGGGGTTTCGGCAAATTGCAACCGCAACACATCGATCGCGGGGGTGAGAAACAAACTGTGGCGATCGATCAGCATCTGACCATCCTCCGCTTGCAGGGCGGCAAAGGGCACTAGGAACAGCAGCCCTTGGGGCACGATCGCCACCGGTTCCTGGGGATCTGTAGGCAACAAGTCCGCGATCGGGGCGATCAATTGCCGATGCAGCCCGTTCAGTTGACGGCGCAACTCTGCCGCCAGCAGTTGTCCTTGGGGCAAGGTTCGTCGCAGCTCTTGAATTTGGGTAGCCAGGGTGGCTTCGGCCGAGGCTCCCGCCATAGGTACCCTGCGCAGGGTCACGTCTCCTTGGGGATTCACCACCCAAATGTGGAGCGATCGCTGGCCGATCGTATATTCCACCAAGGTCAAGCGGCGATCGCGCGCTAACTGCTGAATTTGGCTGAGGGTGGGGGGTGGGCTGGCCGCTGGGCTGGGCTGATTTGCCAAATGGCCCGATCGGGCGGCCAGCAGTTCCACAAAGGCTCGGGCCCGGGCCCGTTCCGCCACCTCCAAGGCTTGCCCCACCTGACCTTGGGCAATCAAAGCCTCTTGCAACAGGCGATAGGTTTGGGCTTGGGTGTCCGCCAGAGCGATTTTGTTGTCATCACTCAGGCCCGGCCGCACCGATTCCCACCGCTCGATCGCCTGAAACAGATGGTCGATCGCCCGAGGAGTTGCCCCCTGCTGCCAATAAAATTCCCCCAAACGGGTTAACAAACGCCCCTCTTCGGCCCGGGCCCCCGTGGCTCGATGGATCCCCAAGGCGGCCTCGAAACCGGCCCGAGCTTGGTCGAGATCGCCCGCATCATTGGCCAACAGAGCCAACTGTTCCCAGGCTTGGGCCTCGCCGGGGCGATCACCGTGGGCTTGGGCCAACTGTCGCACCTGCTCCAGGGCGCTGCGGGCCTCCGAACGGCGACCCACCACCCGCAAGGCCTCGCCCAACATCAACTGAGCCTTGGTCATCCCCACTGCCTTGCCGGGATAATCCTCCGGTAGCAGGTTATAGAATTGCACCCCCTGCTGGGCGCTGACCACCGCTTGGGCCGCCTTGCCCTGGCGCAACTGCACTTGGGATAGCCAAGCCGCTAAATAGCCCTGTTGCTTGGGCAGTTCATACAAGCCCCCATCCAGGGGAATCGCGGCGGTGGACTGTTCAGCCGCATTGGCGATCGCCCGATCGAGCCAAGCCTCCGCCTGGTGATATTGGCCCAAACGTTCATAGGTTTCGGTCAAATTCGCCATCACCAGCCCGATCGTGGGGCGATCGCCCGTTTCCGCAATCACTGTATGGGCCGCCTGCTGCACTTCTAAGGCTCGGGCAAATTCCCCCAATTGCAGATAAACATTGCCCAACTGCACCTGGGTTTTGGCCAGCCGTGAGCGATCGCCCAAGGCCTGGTACTGGTCGCGCGCCTGTTGCAACTGGGCGATCGCCTCGGGCCAATTGCCCTGGTCGATCGCCGCCTGGGCCCGCGCCGTCAACGGGGCCCCCGGATCCTCAAACAGACAAACCGTAATCGGCCGAAACGGGCAGGCATGTTGCCGCAGGGGGTTGCCCAACAAAATCAGCGATCGCAACCGGGCCAACCCCGGCTGCTGGGGCAGCGCCGTGATCTGATTGCGGGTCAGATCCAGCATTTCCAACTGGTTCAGGTCTTTCAGGGGCGACAGATCCTGCACCTGATTGAACCCCAAAATTAATTGGCGCAAGGACGACATCCCCGCCAAGGGTCGCAAGTCCCGAATTTGGTTCCCCGGCAGCGACAGGGCCCGCCAATGGTTGAAGGCGGCGATCGGTTGCAAATCCTGAATGTTTTGGTTGGACAAATCCAACATTGACAGGTCTGCCAAGTTGCGCCAAGCCTGCTCACAATTCTGGGTTTTGGCCACCCGCAACAAGGCTCCCACCGTGTGCCGCGCCGCTGGATCCAGTCGATCGCGCTGCCGACACCAATCGGCAAAATTCACCAGTCCTTGGGACGATCGGGAGTCTTGGGCGATCGCCGGCTCGATCGCCATCCCCAGCCCGCAGCCCACCAGCACCACCAGCAGTCTCAGCCGCCCTCGATCGCCCATGGTGTTTTTCCCAAACCAGCGCTTCCAATCTAGATCGCTTCGTTGGGAACGCCATCCGGCAGGGTTTTGTTGATCGGTCAGCCTTTCAATAGGCAGAAAATTCTTAGAACCAGCAGCCCACCAGCATTCCGGCCAGGAGCACAAACCCGATCGTCACGTTTTCCGCAAACATTTTGCTGTAGGCCGCGCGGGACAGTTGCCGATCGCTCAGACGCAGGTATTGCTGCACCCAGAGGCTGATCGCCCCGAACAAGGTGAACCAAAACCCAATGTTTAGCTCCAGGGCCAAGGCCGTGTAGGCCAACAATAGGGCCGTGCCCGCATAGAATCCCCCGATCGCCTGGGGAGCCAAATCGCCAAAGAAGAGGGCGCTGGAATGGATGCCCAGCCGGCGATCATCCTCCCGATCGGCCAAGGCATAAACCGTATCAAAGCCCAGCGTCCAGAGCACCACCGCGCCCCACAGCAACCAGGCCGGCAAGTCCAAACTGGGCGGGTCGATCGCCGCGCTCCAAGGAATTAGCACCGCAAACCCCCAGGCGATCGCCAGCACCAATTGCGGAACCGGAAACACCCGCTTGGCTGCGGGATAGAGCGCAATCACCGGCACAGCCGCCACGGAAAGCAGCACACTCAAGCCATTCAAAAAGGGCAACAGCCCGGCCGCACAGAGGGCCGCCACCAGCATCACCCCCACGCCCACTTTCACCGAGAGCGATCGGGCGGCCAGGGGCCGTTGTTTAGTGCGTTCCACCTTGGGGTCAATGTTGCGATCCCACAGGTCATTCACCACGCAACCGGCGGCACTGGTGGTGATTGTGCCCACCACCACCACCAACACCAGCAAGGGATGGGGCCGGCCATCACTGGCCAACACCAAGGCCCACAGGGCCGGAATCAGCAGAATCAGCCGCCCCGCCGGTTTGTCCCAGCGCAGCAACCGCACGATCGCCCGCCCTGTTTGCTGAAGGTTGCCCATGGGTGAATGTGGGAATGGGTGCGTTTAGGCAATTTCGATCGAGTAGTTTTCGATGGTGGGGTTGGCCAACAGGCGATCGCACATTTCATCCACTTGGCTGCGGGCCGCTTCTGGATCCGTCGCCGCCACGGTCAGCTCAATGTATTTGCCAATGCGGACAGAATCCACCCCTTCATAACCCAACTGCTTCAGGCCGGACTGCACCGCCACACCGGCCGGATCGAGCACAGAGGGACGCAGGGTAACGTGGATTTTGGCGCGATATTGCTGGGTACTCACGGGGCTAGAAACCTCTGGGATGGCGACGATCGAGTTGGGGGAACCAAGGGTGATGCTAACTTTTGGGTTGGGATTGAGCAACCACGGCAATCCAACGATCAAGACACTATCTTAAAGCGAGGGGGGCCGGTTCCAGCAGCTAGGCTGCGGGAGTTCCCTCGGGAGCCAGATTCCGCCAGGAACCGGCTGAAAAACCTGATTGAATAGGAAAAGAACCACCCCGATCGAGCCAGCATTCTTCGGGGTCTGAGATCGCCATGAAACGACCCCTGACCCGAAACCAAGAGCGTGTTTTGCAGGTGCTGCAAACCATTGAAGGCGAAATTTCCGCCCAAGCGCTCTACATCAAACTGCGCGATGTGGGGCAAGGCATGGGGCTAGCCACGGTTTATCGGGCTCTGGAAACCCTGAAGCTGAATGGGGCGGTGCAGGTACGGATGCTGGGCAGTGGTGAATCGCTCTACAGCTTTATCAAAAAAGATCGCCACCACTTAAACTGTATCCAATGTGGGCGATCGCAACCGATTCATGAATGTCCCGTGCAGGATTTGACCCAGCGATTGAGTATGGAGCACCGGTTTCGGGTGTTTTATCACACGTTGGAGTTTTACGGCTTGTGCGATCGCTGTAGTGCGCGGGAGGAGGGAACGGGCGATCGGGGTCATGGCGATCCGGCCCATGGCGATCGCACCAATCACCAAGAGAATCACCCAGAAGGTCACCCAGAAAGTCACCCAGAACCAAACTTGCCCCAGGTGGATTGTGCCTGCCATCCCACTTCCTTGGCAGACCCATCTAGCCCGATGCACCTCAGTGCTTTGGGCGATCGCTTCGATCTGGGGGCCGGTCAAGGGGGGGTCTGAACGGATGTCTGAAAAGGACTTTTTGGCACAGGTCAAGCACTCATCGTCGTTGGGGCAAGGGGCTGAAGACCCTTGTTTTCGTGGATCGATCGGGCAAGTTGCAGGTCAGTAGACCTCTTTCACAAAAACCCCTTTCCTCCAGATCGGCCGAGCAACGATCATTTTGTAGGTTGGGTTGAGGCACGAAACCCAACAACAGCAAGGTTCGTAGTGATCAAGTTGGGTTTCGCAAAGCTCAACCCAACCTACCGGAGAACCAAGCATTTGAGCGTTTTGTCAGTCAATCAGTAATCTCAGTCAATCAGTAATCTTGGAAAGGGATTTAGGATCAGAGTCGTGATTGATGCAAGAGGTCTAGTTTTGGTCGTGGAGACAGCTTCTCGGGTCTAGATGCTCGGAATTAATTTGATGCATTTTGGTCTAGGAAGGCCGTCAGCTCTCCGGCATTGGGCAGGGCGGATTGGGCCCCCGATCGGGTGGTTGTGAGCGCGCCCGCCGCCGCCGCCCGTCGCACGGCCACCGAGAGGGGTTGCCCCGCCACCAACGCCGCCGCCAGCGCTCCATTAAACCCATCACCCGCCGCCACAGAGTCGATTGCCCTGACCGGGAAGGCCGGTTGCCAAAAACAATCAGTCGGCCCAGCCACCCAAGCCCCTTGCTCGCCCAGGGTCACAATGACCCCCTTGGCTCCCAACTCCTGGAGCCTGGTGGCCGCGCGGGCCGCATCCTCGGGGGTTTGCACCGGGAAGCCCACCAGTTGGGCCGCTTCCGTGGCGTTGGGAGTGATCCAATCGATCGCGGCCCAAAGTTCCGGGGGGAGGTGCTCGGGAGCCGGGGCCGGATCCAAAAGAACGATCGCCCCGGCCGCTTGACCCGCTTGGGCCGCAGCCACCACGGCTGCCAAGGGCACTTCCAGTTGCAATAACAGGGCGATCGGGCGCGGCGCACTGCCCAAGGAGCGCTGGAGGCGATCGACCTCAGCACCGCCCACCGCCTGGTTAGCCCCGGGCAGCACGATAATTTGGTTTTGGCCCAGGCCATCCACCGCAATCCAGGCCTGGCCCGTGGGAGCCAAGGAGTCGATTGCCACCCGGCTGACATCAACCCCACTGGTTTGCAGATCTTGCAACAGGATTTCCCCGATCGCGTCTTCACCCACGCGGCCAATCAGAGCCGTGGCCACCCCCAACTTGGCCGCCGCAACGGCCTGATTCGCCCCTTTGCCGCCGCTGGCCTCCCCGATCGCCCCAGCCAAGACCGTTTCTCCCGGTTGTGGCAACTTGGCCACCGCCACCGTGCGATCGGCGTTGATGCTCCCCAAAACCCAAACCTGTGCCATAACCTGCCCCCCGATCGATAACAGGAAACTCCCGTGGGCGAATTCCCCTGATTTGGGGCCAGTTTACGGCTGGACTCGGGTTCCATACACATCCAACTCAACCGGCCCCGCCACGACTCCAATGCCCATTGCTGTCCAAGCCGCTTGCATGGCTTCACCCACGGCCGCCGCCTTGTCTCGGTGGGCCAAGGCCAGCAGGGTTGGCCCCGCTCCGCTAATCACCAACTCATAGGCTCCCGCCTCGATCGCCGCCTGCCGTACCGCCTCAAAGCCGGGAATCAGGGTCATGCGATAGGGTTGGTGAATCCGATCCTGCATGGCGGTGGTCAGCCAATCGCCGCGCCCTTCGTTGATGCCCCGCAACAACAATCCCAAGTGAGCCGCATTGAAAATGGCATCGGCCCGGGAATAGCTGGGGGGCAACACGCTGCGAGCCGCTTCGGTGGATAGCTCAAAGTTGGGAACTGCGATCACCGGTTGAATCGAGGAATGCCAAGGCACTTCGCATTGGGTCCAAATCCCTTCGCGATCGGCCGCTAAGCGACAGCCCCCCAACAGGGCCGGCACGATGTTATCAGGATGGCCTTCCGTTTCGATCGCCAGGGCCAACACCTGGGCCGGCGACAGCGCACCCCCTAACAAATAGTTTGCTCCGGCAATGCCCGCCGCGATCGCCGTGGCCGAGCTGCCCAATCCTCGGGCCAAGGGCACACCCAAGCCAATCTCAATCCGCACCGGATAGGGCGTTTCCTGCGCCAGTTCAAACACCTTGGCATAGGAGCGGTAAACCAGGTTGGTTTCATCCCGCGAGACGCGATCCGCCTCCGTGCCGTTGGGAATAATTTCTAAGCCCGACTCAATTCGGGTGAAGCGAAATTCGTTGTACAACGCCAACGAAGCCCCCAAGCAGTCGAAGCCGGGGCCCAAGTTGGCGGTGGTGGCAGGAACGGTGACGGTAACGGCGTTCAAGGAGGTCATGGCTAAAGAATGGCAATCGGCGGGCGGCGATCGCGGCTGCGGTCGATCGCGCCCAGAGCCACTACACTTTACCGCCGGTTTAGCCACAGGGCCCGCAGCCCCGCCGCTGTGGCCCCTTGGTAGTCATCCTCCAAGCTGTCGCCAATGTGCCAAGCGGCCGCCGGTTCACAGCCATGCTGGGCCAGGGCCGCAACAAACACGGCGCGATCGGGCTTGGCGGCTCCCACCTCCGTCGAGAGGGTGAAACTCTTGAAATAGCGCGTCAAGTCCAACACATCCAACACGCGATAAAGCCGCGTATCAAAATTTGAGAGAATTCCCAGCTCAATGCCCAGCCGCTGCCACTTGGCTAAGGTGTCATGCACTTCTGGATACACATACCAAGGGGCCGCCGTGGCAAAGCGATCGTAAAGCGCTGCGAAATAGTCCGCGAAATCCGGAATTTCGGAAAATAATTCCGCTTGCGTAAACGTTTGTTCTGCCAGACTTTCCCACCATTGATATTCCAGGTAGGGTAATTGATCGCGATCAACCCCTGGAAAAACACAAGGATCTGCCGCCTTAAAGCAATCGTAAAAGGCTTGATTCAAGGCTTGATCATCGAGTTGCAACCCAAAGAGTTGATTCGCCATTTGGGCATATTGCTGACCCACACTTTCCGCCACGCCAAATAGCGTTCCCACGGCATCGAGAAAAATCACTTGAGGATAGTTTTTTTGATTCATGAGCTGCACAATATTTTGGATGAATTCTCATTCTAAATTGTTCGATTGAGTATTATTTAATTGAGTGTTGTTTGATTAAATATTGTTTGATTGAGTATTGTTCGATTGGACGCTGTTCGATCGCGCCGCTGGCACAAAAACATTCAGTTGAGCGGGCAGCACTCGAAATTCAGCGGGCGTGGTGGTTGATAGTTCCCCATCAGTGTTGATGGACTTGGGGCGACTGGTAATGATTTTTAGGGATGTGGCCTCGATCGTCCGCACATTCACACAATCATTGAGACGACCGGCGTGCATTGCAGGCAAAAGCGGCAACATTTGCCACCAATGGGCAATTTCCAGGCTGTATAAATCTAACCGTTGATCATCAATGGAAGCATCCCAAGCCACGCTTAAGCCGCCACCATAATAGCGACCATTGCCCACCGCAATTTGCACCGTTTTGACCGTCAGCAGTTCACCATTCACTTCAATTTTTGCGGTAAAAGGACGCGATTTCCAAAGGGCTTGGATTGCAGTGATCGCGTAGGCAAACACACCCCATCGCTTTTTGATTTCACCGCTCAATTGGCGAGTGATGCTGACACTTAACCCCAGGCTGGCCACATTGAAAAAATAGCGATCGTTCACTTGCCCCACATCGATCGCCTTGGTTACCCCTTGGGCCACCACTGCGCAGGCCTGTTTCAAGTCTGCCGGAATTGCCAACGTGCGCGCCAGGTCGTTGGCGGTTCCCAGGGGCAAAATGCCGAGGGGCAACCGGGTTTCGATCAAGGCTGGCAGGGCCGCATTCAGGGTTCCGTCACCGCCGCCAATAATCACACAATCGATCCGGCTGGCATATTGCCGAATCAGATCGCGAAAATCGCTCGATCGCTTGGTGCTGCGGAAAATTAGCTCGAACCCCATTTCATCCAAAATGGCGATCGCCCGGCCGAGCAGTTGCCGCCCTCGGCGCGATTTGGAATTCACTAGCAGCAAGGCCCGCTGAGGAGCAACGGAGTCCATAATGCACCCGCGATCTAAAAAGGAAAACGGTTTCTAACGGTTTCTATTGTGCCATTGCCGCCCCCACTGTTTGGACAGGGCGATCGCGATGGGGCATTCTTTGTGAAGCAAGGGCCGCTAAACTCCTAGGCTAAAACTGGAGAATCGATCGATTCACATCCCTTGCGCGATCGCGCCCAGCAACTCCATGGAACCTAACCCGATTACGGCCAACAATGTGCCCGCCCAGCGTGGCCAAACCATCTATCCATCACCCTATGACGCGGTGGTTAAGGGTCGATTAAAGCGAAAATTGGGCGATTACTTTCAATTGTCAAACTTTGGGGTGAATTTAACCGAACTTGCGCCCGGTTCCGCGTCGGCTCTTGCCCATTGTCACTCCAAACAAGATGAATTTATTTTTGTTTTGGCGGGAACGCTCACTCTCATTGTGGGCGATCGGGAATTTGAGTTGCATGCCGGTGATTGCTACGGCTTCAAGGCGGGAACTGGCATTGCCCATCAACTGATCAATCGATCGCCTGAAGATGCGGTTTATTTGGAAGTGGGCGATCGCACGGCGGGCGATGAAGTGACTTATCCGAACGATGATTTAAAAGCTTGTCAACAAGTAGATGGCTCTTGGGCTATCTATCATCGAGATGGTCAACCCTATTGAGATCCCCTAAAATTTCAGGCGATCGACTCAATGAGGAAAAACTCAATGCTGACTCAATCCCAGGCCCAGGAATTTGCGCAAGAGTGGGTGGCGGCTTGGAATAGCCACGACCTCGATCGCATTTTGAGCCACTACGAGGAAGATGTGGTGTTGATTTCCCCGATCGCGGCTCGGCTCTTGGGTGACCCGACGGGAAGGGTACAAGGAAAAGCTGCCCTTCGTCGCTATTTCCAAAAGGGGTTGGAAGTCTATCCCAATCTCAAGTTTGAGCTGTTGGATGTGATGTGGGGTATTGAAAGTTTGGTGCTTTACTACATCAATCAACAGGGCACGCAGTCGGGTGAGTTGATGAAACTCAACAGCACGGGCAAGGTCTCCCAGGTGATCGCTCACTATAATAGTTAGGGAGTCCTGTTAGATCGGTCAGCCGCAGGCATGATCGATCTAACAAGATCCATCAAATCATTGATTTTCATTACAGATCATGACTTCAGATAATAGCTCAAAAGGTGCTAACGCTCATATTGAAGAATATTTGGATTATTATTGCAACCTTTCTAATCCTAAGTTTGCCGTGTTATTGAAGGGTTCATGGGGTTCAGGAAAAACATGGCTAATCAAAAAATTTATGAAGGATTTTCAAGCCAGAAAAGATTCTGGCCTCTCGAAGAGTCCTTGGAAAGCAGTAAAAATGTGGTTAGCCGGAAACGTTCTGCGGCATTTTAAGCTTAAAAAAACTTCTAATTTATCATCAAGAAATACTTATTTTTTATATGTCAGTCTATATGGAATGCAGACATTAGAGGAAATTGAGCGCGAGTTTTTAAGGCAGTTGCATCCTGTACTGGGATCGCATGAAGTAGAGTTCTTAGCTAAATCTATTAGCACAGTTATACCATTGCATCTGAATTCATTTTTAGATAACCTCAGGGTAAAGTCAGGGTTGACACTGAAAAATCTTCCTGGATATCTCAAAAATGTGGGTCAAAGAATCTTAGTCTTTGATGATCTAGAGCGTTGTCATGTGAACATAAATTATGTTCTGGGTTACGTCAATAGTTTCGTTGAGCATAAGTCTGCCAGGGTTATCATAATAGCAAATGAAGAAGAATTGCATCAAAGCTATGGCGATGAAAGTCAGAATCAAGAACGCAAGCATCAATATAAATGTATAAAAGAAAAAATCATTGGACAAACTCTTGAAGTCAAATTTAGTTTTCAAGAAACCATTGAATCCTTAATGAGAGATTTATGTAAATATGAACTAATAAAAAATGAAGAAATAGAATTTTTCATCAAAAGCCAAAGTGAAACTATCGAAATAATATATCAACATGCAGAGTACAAAAATATTCGTACTTTGAGAAAAATCATATTGGACTTTAATCGTATTTGGGTATCTTTGCCAGCCAATGTCATTCAAAAAGAAGAAGCCATTCAAGAAATTTTTAAATTATTAATAATATTTTCAATTGAAATTTCTCTGGGAAATATAGATTTTATAGACCTTGCTAAAATTTGCGATCAATATGAAAAATTTCACATGCAGAAAAGAATGTCATCAGGTTCACATGAACCAAAGACAAAAATTCATAAACTAATTAAAAAATATAATTTTCTTCATCAAACTCTCTCTTATGGAAATAATCTATTTCCAATTGATAGTTGGTGGGTAGAATTCCTTGGCAAGAGCACTCTTAATCAAGAATATCTTAATGACTCGATAAAAAGGAGTCGGTACTTTAGAGATGAGACAACTCCTGCTTGGTTAAAACTTTACTCCTATCAGGAACTTCAAGATTATGAATTTTCTCAAATTCTACAAGAAGTAGAAGATCAGTTTTTGGAACAAAAAATTCATGATCTCGGCGAAGCTATCTATATCTTTGGAGTAATTCTAGAGCTGTCTAATCATAATTTAACAGATATATCATTACAAGATCTTCAAAATTCCATGATCAGTTTTATAGATAAATCTAGAGAGAATGGATGCTTCTTAGATTTTGCAAGATGTTTTACGAGTGGAGATTTTGAACGACTCGGCTTGAGTATTCGAGGAAAGAGCCATGATGGGTTTAGAGAAATTGATGAATACATCACTCAGTGCAAAAAAAAAGATGAAGAGATTTTCTTCAAAAAGAGTGCTGAAGAACTTTTAGAAATGATGATTTCGCAAAACAACGAATTTCACTCGCAGCTCATTGCATTTATTAAAACAATAGAAAATCCTTCATCAACAGCTTATCGCAGTGTTCCTATTTTAAAATATATAGATACACAAGAATTTACAATTGCTTTTGTATCCCTACCTCCATTGGAACAATCAAAAGTTCTTAATACAATTATTAAAAGACACGACAATGACCGACATTCAGAACTTTTGCGTGAAGAGTATGAATGGATAGAGAAAGTTATAACATCTCTCAAGAACGAACAAGAGAAGAGACAAAAAGACAGGCTTTTGAGTGGCTTATTACTTTCTGAAGTGATCGAGAATTTTGAAAAAAATATTGAAATATTAATTTCTTTTCAGCAAGGAAAGCCGAGCCTATAGGCAATGAATTTCTTGGAAGGTAGCAGCTTGCCCGTAGGGTTGACCCGCTTCATCGACTAGGTTCCAAATCAGCCCATCGAGGATCCGAAATCGACGACCCGTTTTGGAAATTCGCACCCCTTGATAGTTGCTGATATAGCCCCGATCGGCTGCTTCTGCTAACATTTTGGCTCGCTCTTCGCGGGCGATCGGCTCGGCACTCAACCGAGATGGTAATTGCACAAACTCATCCCAACTGAATTCCCACAACTCGATCGCCCGTTGGTTGGCATAGTTAAAAATCGGGTCGGCTTCCGTGCCGTGGGACACCACCACAAAAGGCGCGTGAAAAATCTGACGTGATCGCTCGATCGGGTCGAGATCCGCCGGTAAATCCCCCAGCGATCGCCCCACCACCTGCTGGAAACTGACCCAGAGGCGATCGACATGGCGCACCACCGCCGGATCCTGCCAAATTTCGATCACCCGATCGCTCACGAGGCATCTCCCAAACTGGATTGGCAGTGGGGGCAGGTGTCGAGATCGCGATCGACCGGCCGACCACAGGCACGGCACATCTGATACGTCCCCGGTTGCAAACCATGTTGCAGTGCCACCCGCTCATCAAACACAAAGCATTCGCCCTGCCAGGCACTTTCCGCCGGGTCAACGGTGGCTAAGTAATTGAGAATGCCGCCCTCTAGTTGATAAACCTGCTCGAATCCTTGGGCCAACAGGTAAGCGGAAGCCTTCTCGCAGCGGATGCCGCCCGTGCAGAACATGGCCACCTTGCGATCGCGCTGGGGATCCAGCAACCGTTCCACCGCGTCGGGAAATTCCGTGAAGGTCTGGGTTTCCGGGTCGATCGCCCTCTGAAACGAACCGATCGCCACTTCAAATTGGTTGCGCGTGTCGATCAGCTTCACCTCCGGATCGGCGATCAGCGCGTTCCATTCGGTCGGGGCCACGCGGGTTCCCGTCCGCTCCGTGGGGGCCACCGGTTGGTTGAAGGTGACAATTTCCCGCTTCAGTTTGATTTTTAGCCGCTGGAAGGGCATAGCCGGGGCGATCGACTCGCGCGCGCTCAAATCCGTGAGGGCCGGGTGCGATCGCAGGGCCACCAACATCTGGTCGATCGCCTCGCGAGTACCCGCGATCGTGCCGTTAATTCCCTCTTGGGCCAGCAGCAACGTGCCACGAATTCCCAAGGCTCCGGCGCGATCGAGCCACTGCGATCGCCAATCGGCCCAATCATCCACCGCCACAAACTGATAGAGCGCGGCCACCACCACCGTCATCTTCTCTCTCCGTTAGGAATCCAGGATCTTAGGAATCCAAAATCAAGGTCACTGGGCCATCGTTGTCGATTTGGACTTGCATCATTGCGCCAAACCGGCCGGTTTCCACGCGCAATCCACTGGCCCGCAGCAATTCCACAAAGCGATCGTACAGGGCCTCGGCCCGATCGGGCGCGGCGGAGCGATCAAAACTGGGTCGCCGCCCCTTGCGCCCATCGCCATAGAGCGTGAACTGACTGATCACCAGCAGTTCGCCGCCAATCTCAGTGACCGACAAATCAAACCGAGGATTCGCCGCCGCTGGATCGGGAAACAGCCGTAAATCCAGACATTTACGCGCCATCCACTGCAACTCCGCCTCCGTATCGGTCGCGGCGATCGCCACCAACAGGTTCAACCCCCGGCCAATTTGCCCGACGGTTTCCCCCCCGATCGCCACACGAGAAGCCGTCACCCGCTGAATTACAACCCGCATTGTGCCCACATCTCAAAACTGATAAGCCTGGCATCGAAAACTTATGAAAATCAAAAATTTATGAAAATCAAAGTTCCAGAGCTGCAATGACTCGTCCCAACAGTGAAACCATAAACCCTCGAAACGTCAATTCAGGCTCTGGCTGATCATAGATTTTTGATTCTGTTCCCATTTAAGGAGCAGTTAAAAAGCAAGCAGAATCATACAATCGAGAGCGGATTAGCTTGATGAGTAGTTGCTGATATCGAGTGACATAAGAAGCACCTTGAAATTCCTCAAAGACTGAAAAATGAGGCTCCTTGATTGAAACTTGTCGATGAGCAGCTTCAGCATCTTCAAGCAAAAGAAAATAGCCTAACCAGGGACGTGGTGAAGGATAGAATGCTCCTTTTTCGTAGGCATTCCATAGATCAGTTGCACTACCCAACGCTTCTTCAGTTCGGTTGTTAAAATTATTCCCAAAAGACCCAACCTGGGATTTAAATTCAATTGCAGCAACTAACCGATGATTGATAATCACTAATAAGTCCCAACTTTTTTCCGCACGAAACCACCCTGGCAGCTCTGTATCTTGTTTCCAGTAAATGCAACTCTCCTCAACGCCAGCCGTGATTAAGAGGCTAGCAACTAATTCACGAAAATCATCAAGATGCTTTCCTGAACGAACTGCTTGAGCAGACTCAGAGCGTATTTGCCAAAACCGTTGAACAGCAGCAGCCAGCCTAGTATCCAGATCTTGGAGTACATTTTGCATTTCAGTTATTTTTAAACACTAAGATTTTAGTGATTAGCGATCAGAATGCAGCATCACCGTAGTTTTGCTGAACAGGCTCGTTAGTTCCTGGGCTAAACGGTCATAGGATTGTTTTAGGTATGTGGGGTCAATTTCATAGCCAATGCTATTGCGTCCACACTGAGCAGCCGCGAGGGATGTTGTTCCTGTGCCAGAAAAAGGTCAAGCACCACATCACCCACAAACGAGAACATTTTAATTAATCTTGTGGCTAATTCTAGGGGATAAGGAGCAGGATGATGACGTGTTGATGCACCTGGAATATCACTCCAGATTTGTTGAAACCAAGTGCGGTGATCTGTTTCTGGAATAATACTCAATAATTTAGTTGTTAAGTTCACTTTTCGATATCCCCCTGGCTTACGCTGCATCAAAATAAATTCAATATCGTTTTTGATAATTCCGTTGGGTTCATAGGGTTTACCCATAAAAATCGTGCCATTTCCCTTTGATTCTAGGGAAGCGTTGGCGATTTTGTGCCAAATAATGGAAGAAAGATTGTCGAAGCCAATTGTTCTGCAACTTTCTTGAATGGAAGCATGAAGAGGGAATACGGAATGGCGGCCGTTATTTTTCCGTCGAGATAAGCAAACATCACCCACAACGCAAATTAATCGACCACCGGGAGCGAGTAGTTGAAAGCACTGCTCCCAAACTAAATTGAGTTCATGAATAAATTGATCATAATCGTCAATTTCTCCCATCTGTCCTTGAATTGAGTTGTAAGACTTTAGGTTCCAATAGGGCGGCGAAGTCAGAATGAGATGGACACTTTCGGGTGGAAGATTCAGGCTTGTTCGGGCATCAGCCAGATGAAGATGATGTTCACTAGGCCAATCAGCAACCTGCTCTTGGATGAGCTGCATGAGCCGAGTGTCTTTCGCAATTCTGGGAATTGCAGTCTGAATATTACTCAAATCGCCAAGGGCTGATAGCAAGGTGCTAGTTAGTTTTGGCTGCTCTTCCAAGGCATTGAAAGGGCTGGTGACCGGAGCGGAGATCATGTTAGTACCTAACTCAAATCCAGCAAGTCGAAAAAGGACTCGTCTAGGTCGTAGCCCAGCATTTGCGCCATGCCCTGAAGCCGCGATCGCGTGCCAATTCCTTGGGTTTTCAGCCAGTTGGCTAATACAAAAATCTTGCCCATCACGAATAGTTCCAAGGCTTCGGGATTGAACTGAATTCCGTCGGTGGGATGGAATTGGTGGGGAACCAGCATGGCCGCATAGCGACCGAGTTCGCCTGCTTTCCAGTCCAAAACAAAGGGTAACCAAGGATAAACCGCGTCTGCCCGCAGAAACCAAAGCCGCACTTCGGGAATTTCCGACAGCTCGCGGGGGTCGGTGGGGTCGCGGGGCAGGTCAATGGTGAGTTGCACTTGTTGTTCGGCGGCGGCAATGCCACTGGCCAAGAGCGGCTCGATCGCCCGTTGGATGGGGCTGAGGTCTAGGTTTTGGAGATGATCCGCTGCGATCGAAATGGTGATTGTCATGCCATCTTGCTCTCGGTGCAAATTCTGAGGGCTACATCACAGCAAGTGGTGCGGGTTTGAGGCCCGGCCATGGTGCAATTTGCCTTTCGTTAGTGTCGCGCGGGGGTGGGCCCTTTTGGCAAACCGGGGCTACAGGACTGCTAATCGTTGGCCCAATGGCAGCTAATGGCCCATGGGATTGGGGGCGAACTCGCGTCAGAGCAGGATCGAGAACCCATGAGCACCCCCTGAATTTGAGCGCTCCTTAAATTTGAGCCTTGAATTTGAGCCTTGAATTTGAGCCTTGAATTTGAGTATTTCTTTGAGCCTCTTTTGGAGCCTCTCTCTGAGCGCCGCTTGGCGCGACAATTGGCAAGCGATTTGGGTTGGGGCGATCGCGCTCCCCACAAGCGGTCAAAGTTTTGATACGCTTTGTTTAGAAAATTGGTAAATCTTGGCCATTTTTGTGCTGTCTTAGTGGTCATCAACGATGCCTATGGGGATGGGGCCCAAAACCCAGTCACCATCAGCGATCGACAGCGTTTCACCGGCAAATTCCCTCGGCAAAACTCTTCGGTGAGTCTTCTGGAAATGAAAGCTTTCGATGAGTTGCCCCGGTGAGCTTTTCGCGGTGGAAATTCCCGATGTCCAAGGTTTATCGCCGCTTCATTGCTCCATTTGTTTGGCTCCAATTGGGAGACACCATCCATGCCCTTTAAGTCTTTTGCCCCGGCTTCGAGTCAGCCGCGCGCCATGTCGCAGCGCTGGGTGCGTCGCGGGTTGGCAGCCTTGGCCGCGCTGAGTTGCAGTCTGGCAGTTGTGCCGGCGGTGGTGGCGCAGGAGTTGCCTGGATTCACGCTCTTTGGTGGCCCCCGTCGCGAAAGTCAACTGAGTTTCCGGCTCGATCGGGGTCGTGAAAGCTCCTGGGATCGCTACCGGTTGCGGATTCCGGCTCAGAACCTGGCGATCGCCCAAATCGCGATCGACTATCCCGACTATTACAAGGGACGTTTCGACACCGATCGCATTGATGTGCGGTACAAGAACGGTGGCGAGAAGGTTGAGCTAGATCGGGTGGTTTGGAATCCGGAAAACTACACGATCGAGATTTATCCTAAGGAACCGATTCCCTCGGGTAAGCAGCTTGAGGTGGTGCTCAGCAATGTGCGCAACCCGGACATGGGCGGGATGTATTACTTCAACTGCCGGATTTTGACCCCCGGTGACACGCCCTTGCTGCGCTATATCGGTACCTGGCTGATTCAAATTACCTAACGTTCAGCTCCGGTATGGTTCTGGGGAGCCGAGCGCCCCGCCCTTGCCAGCCATTTTGAATCCGAAGCGGGCGCGAGTCTGTTTCGGATTTCGCTTTCTGGCTCCCCTGATGTCTTGATGTCGATATGGGCTGGCATTCAGTTCGCAAGGGGCTTGTGCTCAAAACCCCTAGAAACCCGGAAGCCAAGAAACCTAGAACACCTGAAGCATCCGGATCACCTGGATTGCCTGGAAGCTCTGGAAAATCTGGAACATTTGGAACCAAACAACCGCAATGGAATTTAGCGTTATGGGACTTGGGGCCAATCATCAACAGAACCCACTGAAACGCCTGAAACAACGCCTGAAACAACGCCTGGGTTTAATATCTTTCGGCGGGCAAACGCAACCATCGCCACGGTCTCAACTGCAATCGTCGTCATGGCAACCGTCGTCATGGCAACGGGCGATCGGGACGATCGGGCTGGCGGTGTTGCTCTGGGCGATCGCCCTGGTCGGCCCAATTGCCCCCGCCGTTGCCCTGGTGGATGACAGCGCCACGGCCCAGCGCCCGGCGGAGGTGGCGGCTCCCCGCAGCAACAGTTTTGTGACGGCGGCCGTGAACCGGGTGGGCGCGGCCGTGGTACGCATCGACACGGAGCGCACCGTGACCCGGCGGGTTGACCCGTTTTTTAACGATCCGCTGTTTGAGCGCTTCTTTGGGGATGAGTTTTTTCGGCAAATGCCCCGAGAACAGCGCCAACGGATTGCGGGTCAAGGCTCCGGCTTCATTATTGAAGGTGACGGTCTGTTGTTGACCAATGCCCATGTGGTGAATCGGGCCGATCGCGTGACCGTGACCCTGAAGGATGGGCGGGAGTTTGATGGGCGCGTGCTGGGGGCCGATGAGGTCACCGATTTGGCGGTGGTGAAAATCAGCCCCGGCAATGAGCGGTTGCCAGTGGCTCCCCTGGGCGATTCGGATTTGGTGCAGGTGGGCGATTGGGCGATCGCGGTGGGGAACCCGTTGGGGCTGGACAACACGGTCACCCTGGGCATTGTCAGCACCCTGAAGCGATCGAGCGTGCAGGTGGGCATTCCTGACAAGCGCCTAGACTTCATCCAAACCGACGCGGCCATCAACCCCGGAAACTCCGGCGGCCCACTGCTGAACGATCGGGGCGAGGTGATTGGCATCAACACCGCCATCCGTGCCGACGCGATGGGGATTGGGTTCGCCATTCCCATCAACAAGGTGAAGAGCATTTTGCCCTTGCTGTCGAAGGGTCAGGCCGTGCCGCATCCGTTCCTGGGCATTCAGATGCGCACCTTGACTCCTGACTTGGCCCGCAAAAACAACAGCGACCCCAACGCCGCCATCATGCTGCCGGAAGTGTCGGGGGTGTTGGTGGTGAATGTGATTCCCGATTCGCCTGCGGCCCAGGGTGGCCTACGGCGGGGTGATGTGATTGTGCAAATTGATGGCACGGTGGTCACTAGCGCAGAACAGTTGCAGGGGCTGGTGGAACGCAGCCGCGTGGGTCAAGCCCTGGCCATGACTGTGCGACGGGGCGATCGGGGTGGCAATCAACAGCTCTCGGTGCGCACTGGGCAAATGCAGGATTTTGCGGACGATCGCTAGGATTCAACCCCGATCGTCGCCATCCACCTTCTGCGCCAATGGTGCGTCAATAAATGCGTCAATGTTGTGCCAATGGTACGCCAACGGTGCGCTAATTGATTGCTCGTTCCAATTCAAAAAACCAGCGCCAGGGGTCGATCGATCCCTGGCTTTTTGTCAAAGCCGATTTTTGATGAGCTGGCAGGCAATTGAACATCGCGTCAGTCTTCAGCAATTAGCACTAAAAAGTTGAGAGTGCTAACAGATTGCAGCCCGTAAAACGACATTTTTGTATCAATTGAGTCTTTTGTAACTTGAGACTTTTACAAGATTGTTGCATTCGCCAAGAAATTTCCAAAATTATTGCCAAGCTCAAAAGATTTGCGCTAATACATAAAGTCAAGAATCAATTCATAACCCCATTCACAGCTCAGAACGAATCCTTTTTCATTCAATTTCATTACTTTCACCGCCTGCAATCACGTTCTTAGTCTTTGAGACATGCTCTCGGAGAAGATTGTGCATTTATCTTGCAGAAGTACCCTTTGAAGTTTAATGCCCTTTGAAATTTGTGAGAGGTTGCCATGGATTACACATTTGAAATTGTGGGTGTATCTCCAGTGCTGCACTTTTTTCATGAGCAACAACAGCTAATTGAGCGATCGCCCGCTCCCCCTGTGGAATATATCGGTAGTTTTCAATGCACGCTGGATGCCACCTTGGAATCGATCGAACCGGTGCTTTGGCGGCATGACTGGTCTTGGAATGATATTTCCGCCACGGTGGTGGATTTTTGGATGCAAAATGCTGAGGCGATCGCCTTTTGGAAACATCGCCTCGCGGACGCGGGCCAGGGCAGTTTAATGGTGTCGCGGTTGGGCAATGCGGATGGATTGCGCCAGGAATTTGAGTCGCTGCTGAGTTAAGCCAACTGGAGCTAACTGGAGCCAAAGCCGGTCAGCTTGCGCCAAGGTTCCAAGGCAGCCTCGGGGCCTTGGCTAACCCCAGGCCTAAAGTCGAAAACCCGGTGGCAGTTGGGCCCCGCTCAACTTAGCCCCGTTCAGTTCCGCTAGGGTCAAATCTGCGCCGGTTAAGTCCGCATTGGTCAGGTCAGCGTTCCTGAGGTTGGCATAAAACAACACGGCGCGATCGAGCTTGGCCCCATGCAAAAACGCTTGGAATAGATTGGCATTGGTCAAATCAGCCCCGGAAAGGGTTGCACCAATCAGATTTGTCGCCTGAAACTTGGCCTCAAACAACCGGGCCCCCGACAGGTCAACCCCCTCCAAATTCGCCCCTGTGAAGTCAGCCCCCGACCAATCCGTATTCGCCAACTTCGCCTTCGATAAATTCACCCCCACCAACCGCGCTCCAATAAAGCTGTTGCCCGACAGGTCGGCTTCGCTGAGGTCGCAACCGCTGCACTCATTGGTACGTCGCAATCGCAGCAGATCATTTTCCGAGAAGGCTCGCACCGACAGGGCCAGGCTACTCAACCAAGCGCCCACAAGAGCAATGCCGATCGCGCAGTGAACCTTCAGCATGGGGGTGCAAAAAATGGGGCAGGGAAAAAATGGAACCGGAACTGAAGACAGGGGACAAGGCCAACAGCCCCAACAAACCGGGATGCCATCCCTACGATTATTGTAGGAGTTCAGTCCCGGAATCAATCAGGGGGCCCAGGTGCGAATCATTGGACTTACGGGCGGCATTGCCACGGGCAAAACCACAGTGTCAGACTATTTGGCAGAACGCTATGGATTACCGGTGCTGGATGCGGATCAGTTGGCGCGATCGGCCGTGGAACTGGGGTCGCCCCTTTTGCCAGCGATCGCCCAGCGGTTTGGTGCTGATGTGATTGGTGCTGATGGCTCGCTCGATCGGCCGCGTTTAGGCGAAATTGTGTTTCAGCAGCCGGCCGAGCGCCAATGGTTAGAAGCCCAAATTCACCCGATCGTGCGGGCCCATTTGTTGGCTGGAATTGCGGCTCATCAAGGGCGATCAAACAGCATTGTCTTAGCCATTCCCCTCCTATTGGAAGCCCAAATGACCGATTTAGTCACGGAAATTTGGGTGGTTAGTTGTGAGCCAGCCCAGCAATTGCACCGGTTAATGGCCCGAAATCATTTGACGGTTGATCAGGCCCAAGCTCGCATCAACAGCCAATGGCCACTGGCACAAAAAATGGCGCGGGCCGACGTGGTTTTGCACAACAAGGGAACTTTACCGGAGCTATTTCAGCAAGTAGATCACGCTTGGGAAAGTTGTTAAAAAGTTTCAGGTTTCAAGATTTAAAGTTCAAGTTTCAAGTTTCAAGTTCCAAGCTTCAAATTGGATCGTTAGGAAGTTCTAGAAATTTCATGCATAGTCCTGTGATTGCCACCGTTGATTCTCCGCGTCCTTTTGCCGAAGCCCTTGGTACTTGCCTAACAAAGCGCACCATTCGTGTGTTGCAAATCAACCTTGGCAAACGTTGCAACCTGGCTTGCACCCATTGCCATGTGGAAGCAGGACCAAAACGCACCGAAGCACTTAGTCCAGAAGTCTGTGAGCAATTAATTGCCATCGTTCAGCAATTTCCACAGATTCAAACGGTGGATTTAACGGGCGGCGCACCAGAAATGCACGACGGCTTTCGGGCTTTGGTACAAGCGGCGGCCGCTGCCAAAAAGGAAGTCATTGTTCGGTCAAATTTAACCATTTTCTTTGAGGATGGTTTTGAAGATTTGCCAGACCTTTTCCAGAACTATCATGTGCGGGTTGTGGCTTCGCTGCCTTGTTATTTGTCAGAAAATGTCGATCAACAACGGGGACGTGGTGTGTTTGATCGCTCCATTGCCGCCCTCAAACTCCTAAATCAGCGGGGCTATGGGCGAGATCCAAAACTGCAAATCGATTTGGTCTATAACCCACCGGTTCCCACAGGGGCTAATTTTTCACTGCCACCAGCCCAAGCGGGACTGGAAGTGGCCTATCGTCAGCGGCTAAAAGCTGATCACAACATTGATTTCAATCATTTGCTGACCATCACCAATCTCCCGATCGGGCGGACTAAATTAGCCCTGCAAGCTCGCCAACTGGAAGCCGATTATTGTCAGTTTTTGGCTCAAAATTTCAATGCCGACACCGTGGCAGGGTTGATGTGTCGTGATCAGCTATCGGTGGACTATCGAGGCTATCTTTACGATTGCGACTTTAACCAAATGGAGGAGATCCCAGCCCGATCGCCCGATGGTAAAATGCTGACCCTGGCAGATCTGTTGGCAGCCGGTTCCCTGGATTTAATCCAAACGGTTCAGACCGATCGCCACTGCTACGGATGCACGGCCGGCGCTGGTTCCAGTTGTGGCGGCGCGTTGCTTTAGGCAGCTCCCGTTGATTTCGATCGGTTGAGTTCATCCATTCAATTCAGCCAATTTAGTGCATTAGCAGCTAACCAATGATCTTGATGGCGTTGGTTTATTGATACGTTGGTCTATTGAATTGAATTCATTTGACTGATCGAATCAATTCAGTGATTGGCAATTCATCCTTTTTCTCTCTCTTTTCCATGGACATTCAATTTCGCGAGTTTGACCCCTTTAATGTTTGGATTTGGCTGGAGCTGGACACCGTTCCAGGGCGCATGGAGCAGCAATACATTGAAGAGGTGTTTGATTCCTGGTTTTTCTTAGGGAAATTGGGCGGATTCAATGCCGAAAACGCGCAGGTTCAAGAAGTGGGCTTGGACTTGAGCTATATGGAATATGACAGTGAAGTACTGGATCAATCGATGATGGCCCTGATGCACAACATGGGCGAAGTGGAGTTTGAAGGAACCCGCGCCCGTTGTTGGTTTGATTTGGGAACCAGTGATGCGATCGCCCTGGATGTGTTGATTAATGCCTTTGCTCAGCTCAGTCGAGAATTTTTGGAAATTCGCCGCATGAGCATCGGTGGCGAGGATGAAGATTGGCCGATTGATGAAAGCAAACGCCAATCCAGTTCGGATTTCAATTAATTTAGCTAATTCAGCTAATTCAGCAGCAAGCACTTAATCATTGCCAATCATTGTCCACTGTCATTGCCAGTCAATGGGCCACGAACTACTAAAATTGTGCCTTGAAATTGCTGGGCGATCGTGGCCGGCAAGTTGCCATGAATGACCTGTTTGAGTAGGCTTTCTCGGCTGGCTCCTAACACAATCACTTGGCTATCTAGGCTTTCGGCCAAGTGCAAAATGGTTTCAGCCACCTGATCCGCACAGAGAGCCAGCGCCGTGACTGAAGTGGGGCTGGTTTTGGTGAGGCGAGCGGTGGCCTGATCCAAAAGATCGGTCGTCCAGGGTTGCGCCGCCGATTCGCTGAAGTCTGGTTCCTCACTGGTGGCCACCTTGGGCACGACTTGGCAGAGGGTGACGGCGGCCGATCGGGTCAGACCCAACAGCGGCGGCAACAGGTTCAGGGCCCGCTCCACATTGGGCCCACCACTAATCGGCACTAACCAGCGATCGAGACTGAGCATGGCTTGCACCGCCTCTTGCTGACGGATTCGCGGCCGTTTGAATAGGTCTTCTCCCCATTTCACCAACATGATTTCGCAGGGGGCATCGTTTAACAGTCGGGCGATCGAGTCGCCAAAAACCGGCAATCCCGGCCGGGCGATCGCCCCTTGCCAACCCATAATCACCAAGTCGATTCGCCGCCGTTGAATCACTTCCAAAATGGCTTCGGCCGGATCCCGGGCCAAGCAAATTTGGCTATGGATGGGGATGTGCCATTGGCGGCCGGCGCGGGTTGCCCGTTCAAACAGTTTGCGCATGGGGGCCACCAGTGCCGGATCGATCGAGGTTTCCGCCGGGGACTGACCCAAAGGAACCAACATCACATGCAAGCATTCCACCTCCGCCTGTCGATCGCGCGCGATGGCCAGCGCCAACCGCAACAGCCCCAAGGCCGCCGCTGGATTGGCGATCGGCACCAAAATTCGTGATCGCCCCGTGTTGGGCCCCCGGGTTTTATAGATGGCATAGGCGGGCCGGCGCGGCTGCTGGGGATTAATTTCTCCCCCCAGTCGTTTGGACTCAACGCGCAACAGATCGCTACGCGTGACAATGCCCACCAGCCTTTGCCCTTCCAACACGGGCAGTCGTCCCAGTTTGTAGCGACTGAGCAAAAAGCGAATATCCGACAGCCGATCGTCAATTTGCACCGCGATCGGCTGGGGAGTCATGGCCGCCGTCACCCGATCGGTGGCGGCCAAATCCTCGGCATCCAAATCCGTGATGTCCGATTGGGTCAAAATGCCCACCAAATTTCCCCGATCGTCCACCACCGGAAAACCGCGATGGTGAGAATCGGCAAACCGTTGGCGGGCCGTTTCCAGGGTTTGGCTGGCCCGCAGGGTTTCCACCGGATGATTCATCACATCCTTGGCTGTTAAATCCGCTAGCAAATCCACATCGGGAATAGGTTCCGACTCCAACCCCTTGAGGGCCAGCAGTCGATCGTATAAAGAGCCAGAATCCAGGCGATCGGCCACTAAATAGGCCACCGTGGAACCAATGGTGAGCGGTAACACCAAGTTAAAATCCGCCGCCATTTCAAACACAATCGCGATCGCCGTGATTGGTACCCGCGACACCGCCGCAAAAAATGCCCCCATCCCGGCCAGAGCGTAGGTGGCGATCGAGGGGGCCCCCACGAGGGCCCCCACCACGCTGCCCAAGGCAGCTCCTAAAATCAGCGAAGGACCAAACAAGCCCCCCGGCGCACCGGAACCAAAGGCCACCAAAGTCAACAGGAAATGGGCCCCAAAGGCGATCGCCGCACCCTGCCAAGCCGTCCCCCCCAACACCAAATCTTCCCGCAGCCAGCTATAGTTCCAAAACGCCGCTGGCAACATCGCCATACCCAGGCCCGTAATTCCACCAGCCAGGGCCATCCGCTCCGGCAACCCCCATTGCAACCGGCGATAAAGACCCAAGCTGGCAATCACCCCCCGATTGAAATTGGCTCCCAACCAGCCGGCCAACAAACCCAACAACAGATAGGCCGGAATATCCCGTGCCGTAAATTCCGTGGCCACCCGCGATAGGTTCAAGCTCACGGGCAAAATATCACCGCCCAAGGACTGTGCCACCACCGCTCCCACAAAGGCCGCCAACAGAGCCGGCCCCAGGGTCAAACCCGATACATCATGCAGCAGCTCTTCCACCGCAAACAGCACACCCGCGATCGGGGCATTAAACCCAGCCGCCAAACCAGCAGCGGCCCCAGCGGCAATTGTTTGGCGACGATAGGCCGGCGAAGTGGGAATCCAGCGACTGAGTTGGGCCGCGATGGAAGCGCCCACATGCACCGTGGGCCCCTGACGACCCAGGGTTAACCCAGACCCCAAGGTGAGCGTGGTGGCCAATAATTTGACCCAGACGGCCCGCCAATCCAGCAGGATCGGCCCAAAGGCCAGCTTGGCCTTGACTTGCGGAATGCCACTGCCCCCAGCGTCCGGCGAAAAGCGCTGCACCAACCAACCAGCCAGCCAACAACCCACCACCCCCACCGCCGCCAACGCCAGGGCCGGCACGGGGCTACGGGTGGCGATCGCGATCCGCTGGGTTCCCACCCAAGCGGCCCCCCACTTCATCAACACAGCCGCCAACCCAGCAATTAGCCCGATCGTGCAAGACTCCAGCAGGGCCAAGGTCTTGGGACGCATGAATGGCCGTACCCACCGCAGGGGATGCCATTGCTCGCCAAAGGGGTTATAGCGGCGATACCAATCGTTTGCCACAAACGCGCTTCCTGAAAACGATCACGCAGCATGATCGCGCCGAACGATCCGATCAGTCAGGAGGCGAGTGCCAATGGCCTCACTGCCAGCCGACGATCATTTGAGGGCTATTCAAGTCCTACTGAATTGCTATTTCGCCCGATTGAAATTCAATGGGGATGTTTTTGAATCTTACCGATCAATCGGACAGATTTAGAGAATTGTGGACAAAATCTTTCTCCGAAGTCCCTTTTCTTACGGGGTTTCTTCTCCCGATCGGGCTTGGGCGGCCGGCAGGATACGCGGCAAAGATTGCTGAGGAAATGATTCTAAACTGCCAGGCTCCAGAGGAAGCGACCCAGTTCGTAATCCCAAGGCGACCGCGGCAGTTTCTACCCGATCGGGCCCCATTACTTGAATGAAGTGCAAAACATCCGCCACCTGGGCAATGAACTGGTTTACATCAATTCCACTGTAGTGATCGTCATATTTATTCAAGCGGCTCAGCCCTTCACCCAACAAAATAGCAGCCCCACGCCAATTCAAATTACCAAGGTGATGGAGCGCCACCGCCACTTGCAAAACCCCTTGATAAAACGTGCGCTCTGGCTCATTCGCCACCACCCATAATGCCTCGATCGTGTCGTGGCAAGCATAAAACTCCCCACGATTAAATTGCTCAATTCCTTGCCAAAACGGAGTGTTGGGTTGTGATTCCTCAATCATGGCGCTGGGTAATGGGTCAGGGATGAAAAGGCGCGATCGATCCACAGGGCGATCGTCATAGTCTCAGGATCGTTTTAGGCTGATCTTTGGATGCCGCAGGTGCGCCAGTCCCGCCAACGAGAATTGCACAAATTTTTTCCATTTAAAAGATAGTTCTTCAGAGCAGCACAGATCCAGTTCGGCCGCCCCAGTGCCACCCCTTGCTCATTCATGGCCACCATCCCACCATGAGCCGAGTAAGCATCGAACCTTGGGGTATGACCAGAGCGTGGTGACGAATATAAGCAACTAGTGATTGATCATGCTAGCCCCGTCAAGGGGCAGCAATTTCCAAGAGAACTATGTACAAATAATATTGCCCTGAAGCGTTAGGAGTATCATGTTCAGTGGGTTTTTAGAGTGCAAATACTATTTCGACAAGCTACAATAGGTGTAGACAGCATCATTCCTATGATATAGAGTGTCAGAGCCAGTTTACCGTTGGAAACGATTTTGGTGTCCTCGTGCCAAGAGTATCAGCTTGGCCGATGGTGGATATCTATACGATCCAGATGAAAAGTATGGTAAAGCACATAACCCTCATCTAGTATCTCTTGACGAAATACTCTATTTCCCATGCTTAATCCTTTTAGGCGAAGCAGGAATTGGTAAATCTGTAGTCTTAGAAACAGAGTACGAAAGAATTTCGAGTGAAATCAGAAGTAAAGGAGATGAAGAAGAGTTTCTCAATCTTCGATCATATGGTAGCGAAGATAGGCTGATCCGCGATCTATTTGAGAGTAATAAATTTCGATTTTGGCAAGCTGGAACTCATAAGCTTCATATTTTTCTCGATAGTTTCGATGAAAGTCCACTCAGCACTAGCCAGTTAGCAGCTATTCTGATTGATAAATTCAAGATTCATAAGAATCATCTTCACCGCTTATATTTGCGCATTGCTTGCCGAACAGGAGCTTGGCCAGCAATTTTAGAAAAAGACTTACAAAATATTTGGTCTCAAAATCCTATAGGCATTTATGAGCTGGCTCCACTTCGCCGAATAGATGTTACTGAAGCAGCCAATAAGAAGAACCTCTCTGCTGATCTTTTTCTAGAAGAGGTTAGCCGCAATGATCTGGTTTCATTAGCGCTAAACCCTCTTACATTAAATTTTCTATTGAACACTTATTCAAAAAACAACGAAAAATTATGTCATCGCGAAAAAGTGCATGAACTTTATCGTGATGGTTGCGAGCAACTTTGCACAGAAATTAATCGAATTGCTTATGGACTAGAGAGTAAGCAGCGGTTAATCATAGCAGCTCGGATTGCAGCTATCACTATTTCTACCAATCGCTCGTCTATATGGACGAGCTTGGATCAAGCGGATATAACATCTGAGGATATTGAATTAGCCCAACTATCTTATGGCTATGAAACAGCTAGTAGCAGAGATATTGAAGTCACCGAAAAAGCTCTTAGAGATGTTTTAAAAACAGGGTTATTTTCAGCTCGCGGGCCGCACCAAATAGGATGGGCGCATAAAGCTTATGCTGAATTTTTAGCAGCTTGGTACTTAGTTCAGCACAATTTACCGCTGGCTCAAATCAAGGAACTCATTTTTATATCTAACGAGTGTGAAAATCGAGTTATACCCCAGCTTCATGGAACCGTAGCATGGCTAGCAAGCATGAGGCTGGACGTTCTTCAAGAAGTCATCAAAAGTGATCCAGGTATAATCCTAAAGAGCGATATTCCCATGGATGAATGTTTACGAAAGGAAATCGTAGATAACCTATTGCTTAAATATGGAAAAGGTGAATTATATTCTTACAGATCAATCGAGATCAATAATTATAAGAAGCTCAAGCATCAGAATATTACTTCCCAACTTCGGTCATGTATTCAAAACGCTAGTCAACAAATTGAAGCAAGGGGGCTGGCAATTTTTATCGCTAAAGCTTGTGATTTGTCTGAGCTTCAAGAAGACTTACTGAACCTTGCCCTAGATTCTTCACAGCCAATTGATTTGAGGGAAGAAGCAGTTGATTGCTTATCCACAATTGCAGATGACAGTACCAAACTAAAGTTAAAGCCCTTAGCTACAGAATTTTTACCGGAAGATCAGCAAGATCAACTCAAAGGCTATGTACTTCATTCACTCTGGCCAAAATTAATATCAAGCGATGAGTTATTTAAGTCTCTTACACCACCCAAAAGCCCAAATGGGCCTGGATCATATTGGCGATTTGTGAACTTTCAGCTAGTTCAAGAAATTCAACCTTGCGATTTAGTCATTGCCCTTAATTGGCTACATCAGCAAGGAATTAGATACCTTGGGCATCCTTTGGAACGAGTGGGGGATAGTCTTCTCAGAAAAGCATGGGAAAATTTGAAATATCCAGGAATAGTAGAGAGCTTCATAAGGATCGCCCTGCTACAGTACCAAGAATACCAAGGTGTTGTCAGGAATCGTGAAATAGAAGATGAGATGGTTTCACAACTTCTGAGTGATGTCAAAAAAAGGCGCTTCTTAATTCAAGAAGCGATCCCAATCATGTCAGAAGTAAAAGCCAAGCTATACTTCCTTCAAACTTTTCTAGGTAAAAATATTTTAATACCTGAAGATATTTATTGGATGTTAGACAACATGAAGCAATCCAATTCCGAGAGGAATCAGTATCTCTGGGCAAAGATGATTGAACGAAGCTTTGATCGTCAAGACGGAAAACAAATAGATGCAATTCTTATCAACTGTCAATCCAACAATGTCTTAAGCAAGATCTTTACTGATTACTTCAAATCAGTTGATTTCAATTCAGATGAAGAAAAAAATCAACGCCGCATATACCAAGAAAACATGGAATGCCAGAAATATCAGTTTAAGCCCCAGCTTTTAGATCCATCACCTCAAGATAGAATTCTTCAATGCCTAGGGCAACTAGAATCGGGAGAAATAGATGCTTGGTGGCAACTCAATTTAGAAATGACACTGCGGCCTGATAGCAAATTTTATAGCAGTGATTTTGGATTAGACTTAACAGTTCTTCCAGGCTGGCAAGATTCTACCGAAAATATCCGTAACCGTATTGTTCAAGGCGCTAAATACTACATTCAGCACCAACAAGATTCAGCCAGTGGATGGATTGGCACTGATAGCTATGACCGTCGATCAATAGCAGGTTGCCGGGCCCTATTGTTGCTACTCAAGCAAGAACCGGATTTTATACAATCTTTGCCATCAGATATATGGAAGCGATGGGCATCTGTCATGATTGCAATGCCTGGCAACGATGTGTATGGCAGCTCGTATCAAGTCTTAGTTGCTCATGCCTACAACCATGCGCCTCAAGAGTGTGTTGATACGCTCTTGATTGTTCTTGAGCGAGAGATTCAAAAATATGATTCCATACTCGTAATCAGACTTTTTGACCAATGTTGGGACTCTAATCTAGAGCTGACGATTTTAGAAAAGCTAAAAGATCCCAAACTGACACCGAAATTGTATGGAAACTTACTTAAGGAACTGATTGAAAGAGGGTCAAATGAAGCCAGAAAAATCGCTAGAGATATACTCTCTTTACCGGTCAGTTTAGATCAAGAGAACCGAGAGAAGACTCTAATAATTTCGACTGTTTTGCTAAGAGACTGCGATCCAATTAGCTGGTCGCTTCTATGGTCACTCTTTCAAAAAGATGAGTTATTTGGTCGCGAGGTCATTGAAACGGCAATCACAAGCTATTTTGACGGGATTCAGTTGAAATTAACCGACACACAATTAGCTGATCTTTATATTTGGCTAACTCATCAATATCCTTATGAAGACAATAAAGAAACAATTATTATGTTTACAAGACCCAAAGACTATATCAATGAATTAAGAAGAGTAATAATAAATAAATTTATCAACCGAGGGACTCAAGAAGCCTGCATCGCAATTCAGAGGCTTATTCAAGAACTACCGAACCTAGGTTGGCTGAAAAGAGTTTTGGTCAATGCTCAAGCTCATATGCGTCGCAAGACATGGCGACCTCTTGAATTAGAGCATATTAGGCAACTCATTTCCAGCACAGAAAAGAGACTGATTCAAGATGGCAATCACTTGCTGGATATATTGCTTGAGTCTCTAGGCCGCCTTGAATCTAAACTGCAAGGAGAAACTCCTGCTGTGCGAGATCTGTGGGATAAAGTGAACAAGACGACTTATAGACCTCTAAATGAAAACGAACTATCCGATTATATCAAGCGCTTTTTAGAAGATGACTTGAAGCATCGAGGAATTATTGTTAATCGCGAAGTTGAAATACGCAGAAATCTCGGAGGTAATTCGGGAGAACGTACAGATATTCATATTGATGCTGTTTTACAAAACAAAGATGGTTCTGAATTGGACTTAGTAACTGTGATCATTGAAGTGAAAGGCTGTTGGCATGGAGAAATCTTTGTCGCCATGGAATCTCAACTAGCTGGGCGTTATCTGGCCGATAATCCTCATGCCTGCGGATTGTATTTAGTAGGATGGTTCAACTGTCAGCAATGGGATTCTAAGGATTCAAGATATCGAAACTCAAAGACAAAGGATCTCGATTTAGATACAGTAAAAATAAAACTTTATGATCAAGCCCAAGGCTTGAGTTCAGAAAATTTGCGAGTTCGTGCATTTGTGTTGAATGCAGCATTAAGATGATTGATTTTCAGAAACACCTAGTGTAAACCGTGAAAACTGCATTACGAAAGCCCGCATAATTGCCTGATGCTCTCCTAAGTTTCCGTAGAATACACCCCTTCTGATTGATATGAAAAAGTCTAATCCTCGGGCGTTGATTCTCAAAACCCGGCGGCGGTCATTTGGCGGACGGTGGTGAGGGCGGAATAGCTCGTGCCCGCTGTGCCTTCGCCCGGGTGGGTCGAGTCGCCCACCAGCCAGAGACCCGGAACCGGCGTGCGATTACCGATCGCGAAGGGGCCGAAGGTGGAAACACGCATTCCCAAACCGCCCACGTAGCCGAACTTGCGACCCGTGAAGTCTTCAAAGGTGCGGGGGGTGGCAGCTTCGCAATGGACGATCGCCCCCGGATCGAGCCGGAAATAACGCCCGAGTTTGTCGATCGCCTCTTCCGTGTAGCGGGTTTTTAGGGCTTCGTACTCCGCCCGATCGCGGCAACGATACCAAGGCTGCGAATCAACAAAGGAGGATGCGGTGATCGTCGCCATGCTGGCCGGGGCACGTCCATCGCCCTCGCGACTAACAGATACAAATAGTGAGTTGTTTTCGCCCACGGGGCCGTCCCAGTCGTAGAGGAATTGCAAGTGAGGCGGGCAGTCGGCGGGCAGGGCGGCGCGATCGACCCCCAAATAAACCACGAATGCGCCCGAGGGTTCCGGCAGTTTTTCGGCGCGTGATCGATAGAAATCCGTGGTCAGGCGATCGAACCAGGGGCGATCGCTCGGCCAGTCCACCATCTCCATTAAGTTCTGAATCGGCACATTGGCCACCACCGCCGCCGCCGGTTCCATCCAGGTCTCATCGGTTTTTAGGTTCCGCACCACCACGCCCGTGGTTTCGCCATTTTCGGTGATGATCCGCTCAACCCGATGGCGCATCTGGAGCTGGCCGCCGTCTCGGGTTAGCGATTCCAACAGGCGATCGCTCAACACCTGCATACTGCCCTCCAGGTGATACAGCCCAAAGGGTTCCTGGGACAGCCCCAACGCCGTCGCCGCATAGAGCAGCGCCGTTTCGTCCGCCCCCACCTGGGAATAGAGCTTCAGTTGCATATCCAAAAAGGTTTTCAAGCGGCGATCGCCCGCCAAGCCCAACCGCTGCAACAGGTCGCCCACCGTTGAAAAGGCATGGGGAGCCGTCAGCAAAGTGCTGGGTTTCACCGCCTTCAGCAGTTGCACCAAGTCCCAAGCATTGCCCGGCGGCAACACCGGATCGCCCGCCTGAAACTCCCAGCTATAGCGAAACAAATCCGCCAGCAACCGCCAAAAGGGTTCGCTACCGGGAAATTGCCGCTGTCGTTCCGCCCGCCAGCGATCGGGGTCGCGCCACACGGAAATCGGCTCCGTTTCCCCCGGCAAAAACACCGCACAGGCAGGATCGCAGGGCGTAGCGACCGGCAACTCGATGCCCAATTCGCCAAAAATCCGGTGATGGATGCCGCCCGGCTCCAGCCCCGCCACCTGGGTCGCCCCCACCTCAAAGATGAAGCCCCGCCGCCGAAAGGTAGATGCACAGCCCCCCGGCACGATCGCTAGGTCAAACACCTTGACCGATCGCCCCCACCGCGCCAGCAGGGCCGCCGTGGTCAGGCCGCCAATTCCCGCCCCAATCACCACGATCGGGCGGTTTGCATCGGTTGCGGTGGTTGGGGTCATAGGACAGCGTGCCGAGAATGAGTCGCAGAATTTGTAAACTTTTGTAAATTATCACTCATCTCCGAGTCGATCGTCAGGGAATGCCATAATCGGGACAACCCAGGGCTAGCTTCAGTCACCATGTTGTGGCTTGGGTGGGGCAGGATTTCCCCAGTGCGCCCCAATTTGCCAACTCTCCAGCAAAATTGCGAACAGCCAGCCTTCCAAAATGGCCTACAGCAAGTTTTCTCTTAAAACCGTCAAGGAAACATTTGGCATCACTTTACTTGAAGATCAATTCCTCTTTGATCTTAGCCAAATTCCATCCGTGACCATTAGCCCTTATTTGGAATTAACCCTGGCCGAAGGGACTTCAATGGCCCTCGCAATTAATACAGAAAAGTCCCGATCGGAATGGATTATTGCACCCATTTTGACGGAAGTTCGTAAGCAAGCTCGCGCCCAAATTAGCCTGTTTTCGGGACGGAGTTTCACGGTCGATCGCAAGCGGGGTCTATATGGTCAGTGTGACTACCTATTGAGCCTAAGTCATGAGCAGCTCTACATTGCAGCACCCGCGATCGCCGTTGTGGAGGCGAAAAAAGAAGACATCGTAGCGGGCTTGGGTCAATGCATTGCCACCATGTACGCTGCTTGGTTGTTTAATGAGCGAGAAAATCGCCCTTTACCTTGGATTTATGGAGCCGTGACAACGGGCACGACTTGGAAGTTTTTGAAGCTGCGCGATCGCACAGTTTATATTGATCGAGATGAATATTACTTTAAGGAAATCCAAACCATCTTAGGAATTTTCCAAGTGATCTTGAAAACCATTAACCATCTAGAGGAGTAAATACCATCATGCTAGCGATTGAACAGCACTACTCCTTGGCTGATTATCGATCGCTTGAGGAAAGATCGGAACAACGCCACGAATATGCCAATGGATTGATTTGGGAAATGCCAGGAGGATCGATTAATCACAGCCGAATTGCGACGGAAATTTGCGGTCTATTAATGAGCCAACTGGATGCAACTCAGTTTGAGGTTTTTAACAGTGATCTACGGCTCTGGATTCCCACCTATCAACGGGGAACCTATCCCGATGTGATGGTGATTGCTGGGCCGCCACAACGGCATGACGATCGCGATGATGAGGTGTTGAGTCCTTGTTTCTTGGTTGAGGTTCTGTCGCCTTCTACGGAACTATTCGATCGCGATGACAAGTTTCGATTTTATCGATCGATTCCTGAGTTTGCGGAATATCTGTTGGTTCGGCAGGATGAACCCTTCATCACTCATTTTTGGAAGTTAGATCACTCCAACTGGCAATTTTGCGACTATTGCGATCGAACCCAAGCGATCGCCCTCAAAACCTTGCCCGCCACCCTGCCGATCGCCCAAATTTATCGCCGTGTCGTGTTTAGCGAATCGAAATAACCAATCCCCACAAACCAATCCATATAATGGTCGAGACCTGCGCTCTAGTTGAATTGCCGTGGCTCGTGTCGTTTTGGATAACGTCTACAAAAGCTATCCGCCCCGCGATCGCGCGCCCGGTGGCAGTCCCACGGCCGTGTTGCGGCGGATTAGCCTGACGATCGAGGACGGTGAATTTTTGGTGTTGGTGGGCCCGTCCGGTTGCGGCAAAAGCACCCTGCTGCGATCGATTGCCGGCCTGGAAGAGGTGACGGGCGGCGAGATTTGGGTGGGCGATCGGCGCGTCGATCCATTGCCCCCCAAGGCGCGGGACGTGGCCATGGTGTTCCAAAGCTATGCGCTCTATCCACACCTGAATGTCTATGACAACATCGCCTTTGGGTTGCGGCGGCTGAATCCCCTGCCAGCGGAGGGATGGCGCAAATGGGAACCCTTGGCGGTGGGGCTGACGCGGCGATTTCCCAAGCCATGGCGCTACGAATCGGAGCAGGAGTGCGCGATCGCCCAGCAGGTGCGCCACGTGGCGGAAATGTTGCAAATTGACCATCTGCTCGATCGCCTGCCCAAGGAATTGTCCGGCGGCCAAAAGCAGCGGGTGGCCCTGGGCCGGGCGATCGCTCGAAACCCGCAGGTATTTTTGATGGATGAGCCGCTGAGTAATTTGGATGCCAAGTTGCGCACGGAGACTCGATCGCAGATTGTGCAACTCCAACGCAAGCTGAAAACCACCACGGTTTATGTTACCCATGACCAGGTGGAAGCAATGACCATGGGCGATCGAATTGCGGTGCTCAATGGTGGGCAAATCCAGCAAATTGCGCCGCCCTTGGAACTCTATCACCAGCCCGCCAACCGGTTTGTGGCGGAGTTTATCGGCTCGCCCATCATGAATTTTCTGCCCGTGTGGGTAAAACGGCCGGCCCTGCTGACCAATGGCGAATTTCGGATGACGCTGCCGGAAATTTGGGACAAAACCCTAGAACCCTACGACGGCCGAGCGCTATGGCTGGGGGTACGTCCAGAGCACTTGAGCGATGGTTTGCCTGCGCCCAAAAATTTACCGGTGCGCGTGTTGCAAGTGGAGGCGCTGGGGTCGGAAACCTATGCGCTGGTGGAGCCGATCGACCGGGGATTAGTGCGCACTTTGGAAGAGGCCCCGGCCAAACCGTTGCAAGTGCGCCTGCCGCCCGATCGCCCGATCGCTCTGGGTGATGAATTGTGGCTGTCGATTCCCAGCGAGCAACTCTACCTATTCGACCCCAGCACCGGCACGGCTCTCTATCCCTAGGTTTTGTATCCTGAAGTTAGATGTTGGTTCGATCGCACCCGATTGCTACCCATGGTTGCCCTACCCGATCACCCGCTACTAACGGCTGAGGAATACCTCGCCTGGGAAGCCACCCAAACGGAACGCCACGAGTTTTGGGACGGCGAACCGATCGCCATCAGCGGTAGCCCCCGATCGCACAATCGCATCGCCGGTAACATTTTCGCGGCGCTCTCCGCAGCCCTCGCCGATCGCCCCTGTGAGGTCTATATTTCCGATATCAAAGTGCAGGCAGCTCCAGGGCGCAAATATTTCTATCCCGATCTGGTGGTGACCTGCGACGATCGCGACCAAGATGAACGTTTCGTGCAGTTTCCATCCCTGATTGTCGAGGTTTTGTCCCCCTCCACGGAGTCCTTCGATCGCGGGGCGAAGTTTGCCGCCTACCGCCGTTTAGACACCCTGCAAACCTACATTCTGGTGCAGGTTGATCGCCCGGACATTGAGGTGTTTCAACGGAACGATCGGGGCCAATGGGTATTGTCGGACTATGGCTTAGACGATGCGATCGACCTAGGAGCGATCAAACTGACCCTATCTGTGAAAACGATTTATCGGCAGATTGTTTTTGCAGATCCTGACCCTAGCTCGGAAGCTGACTGAGATTTAGGGTCAATTGACAGGGGGCGAAAGAACGTCGATGGAGCGGCGTGGGGCCAAGGGTTTGCAAGGCCGCCCGATGGGCCGCCGTGCCATAGCCCTTGTTGGCAGCTAGGTCATAACCTGGGTATTGCGCCGCGAAGTCAATGATCTGTTGATCGCGGTGAACTTTCGCCAAAATGCTGGCGGCAGCGATCGCGATCGATTGCCGATCGCCCTGAATGAGCGTTTCTTGGGGGCAAAACAAGTGGGGAATGGGTCGATTGCCGTCCACCAAGCAGCGATCGGGTCGCGGGTGCAATTGCTCCAGGGCCCGCCGCATGGCCAGGAACGTGGCTTGCAAAATGTTGAGTTGATCAATTTCGGCCACGGAAGATTCCGCGATCGCCCAGGCCACCGCCCGATCGCGAATGGGTTCCACCAGAGCTTGACGCTGGCGAGCCGACAGTTGCTTGCTATCCCGCACGCCCAAAGCCCGCAAGTCGCTCTCTGCCTCGGCCGTTAAAATCACCGCCGCGGCCACCACGGGCCCAAAAAGTGCGCCGCGGCCCACCTCATCCACCCCCGCAGTCCAAGGGGACTGAGCAGGCGCAGGAGCCATGGAGTCGGCCAGGGGGCGATCGGGCAGCAATTCCGTCACGATCGCCCCATCCCTAGACCGCACCGCTTTACTCCCCATGGGGCTAGGCGCGAGTGCTCGATCGACGACGACGGCGGCGCGGCCGGCCGTTGGCATCCCCACCGGGCGTGACGGACACAATTTCCGGCAAGCCACTGGGCGGCTCCTCTGCCCCATTCCCATGGGAGACAGTCAGAGGCAGAGATTCCGTGGGAACCAGTTCCGCTGCGATCGGGGCTGGGTCATTCCCTTCGGCCGGCTCGATCAAGTCCACCACCGGTTGCGGAGCCGGAACGGGCGGAGCCGTTTGACCTGGCAACAGCACTGAAACGATCGCACTTTCCGGGTTTTCCGGCTGTCGATCGCTCAACAGTAGCGGCGATACCCCCATCCAGGCATAAACTTCCTGCTCTTCCGAAGTCATGGTCACGGCCACCACTTCCCGGGGTTCCGCAGTCCGAGCACTGCGCCCTCGGCTCCGTTCGGGTCGGCCATTGCGGCCTTGGGCTTGGGCGGCGGGGGCTGGGCTGGGTTGGGCAGCGGCGGTCACCGTGGGCGGCTCCAAAGGTGCTTCATCCACCTCGGGTTCTGCCGCCACCGGCAGACTGGCCGCCCCGCGCCGACTCACTGGCTCATCGTTCCCTCCGCGACGGCGACGGCGACGGCGGCTGTTGCTGCCATTCAGGGACTCTTGATAGTTGGGATGGTTGCTCAGATCCAAATCTTGCAAGTTAGGCAAGGGATCTTCCAGGGTAGGGAGGCTGACGATCGCAGCGGCCGGGGGGAGTTCGCGCGATCGGGAAACCGAGCGACGACTGCCAACACTCGATCGACTCTTTTGCAGCATCGGAATACTGCGGCGATCGCCACTCTCCACATTGGGCAACAGGCTCACCGGCTCCGCATCTTCTGCCTCATCGGGCAGGTGGGCCAAAATGCCCAGGCCGCCACAGGTAGGGCAAGCACGGCCAAACAACTCGTAGATGTTTTGGCCCTGGCGTTTCCGGGTGAGTTCCACCAAACCCAACTCCGAAAGCTGGGCAATTTGGGGCCGGGCCTTGTCGGACTTCAGCGCTTTGCTGAAATGTTCCAACACTTGCAGGCGATCGCGGTGGGATTCCATATCAATGAAGTCCACCACAATTACCCCCGCCAAATTTCGCAGGCGTAACTGACGGGCAATTTCCGTGGCCGCCTCGCAGTTCGTCCAAAGCACCGTTTCGCGGGCCGTGGCCGATCGGGTGAAGGAACCGGAGTTCACATCAATCACCGTCAGGGCTTCGGTCGGTTCAATGATGATGTAGCCACCGGAAGGCAAGTCCACACGCGGCTTCAGGGCCTCACGAATCGCCGCATTCACCCGGAAATATTCCAGAATTGACGATCGCTCCCGGTGATGGTCGATCGACACGCCCGGTAAGGTTTTGCTGCCCGCCCAGAGGGTCACCTGCTGCTTAATCCGCTTCATGCCCGAGTGGGAATCCACCACCACTCGGTTCACTTCTTGGGTATAGGCCTCCCGCAACACCCGTTGAATAAAATCATCATCCCGTTCCAGCAGGGCCGGCGCACGGGTCGAAGCCGCCTCCTGTTGAATCGACTCCCAACGGCGTTGCAGGGCTTCAAGATCTTCCATGATCGCCTCTTCGGCCACGCCCTCGGCCTCCGTGCGCACCAACAGCCCCATCCCCGCTGGCTTGATCAAAATGGCCAAGGCCCGCAGTCGGTGGCGCTCGTTCTCGCGCTCAATCCGTCGGGACAGGTTCACCCCCGACCCAAAGGGCATCAGCACCAAATAGCGACCGGGCAAACTGACTTTGCCGGTTAACCGAGGGCCCTTGTTGCCCGTCGGTTCTTTCATCACCTGCACCAAGACTTTTTGCTGCGGCGCGAGGAGTTCAGTAATCGAACCAGCGGTTTTGCGCAACCGCAGCGGGCCCAAGTCGGAAACGTGGATGAACCCGTTGCGTTCGGAATCCCCAATGTTGACGAAGGCCGCGTCAATGCCGGGCAGCACGTTCTCCACCACCCCGAGGTAAATGTCGCCCACCTGGTGACTGCCGGTGGCCACGATCAGTTCTTGAACGCGATCTTCGCTAAAAACGGCAGCAATGCGGTGCTGTTCGGCGATGATAATTTGTTTGGGCATGCAGATTCCTCTGGGAATTCACGGGCGATCGCCACATGCGGTCTACTGCACCGCCGAGAGGATGCAGGGGGCGACCGTCGCCGGGGATAAGACAGTAATTAATCGAAGGCTCGCTGACCAACCGCTTCATGCAGGTTCGATCGAGAAAAGCAAACAGGGGGTGCGGCTGCATCCATCAAGGAGCAGCACAGCATCGATTGATTTCTCGGTTCAATCGAGCAGCTAGAAATACCGGAGACATTCACCTCGACCGGGGAATTGCCCAGAAGCAGAAGTCAAGACTGAGGCAAACTGCGAAGGGCCAAACCAACGAACAAACTCGCGATCAATCAAGAAGACCCCGGTATGGGGCTTTGATCGAGACTTGACCCAAAAGGGTTGCGACTGAATGGCGATCGACAACTTGATCCAGACACAATTCGATCAAAGCACGTTGGATTTGTTGGCCTGTTAAAAATCCCCTATCCAGCACAGCTTGAGCAACTCTCACTCAGTCTGGAACCGGTGACTTGTTAACAGGGATTGGCCAAAGCAGATGTTACGAGCTTAACCTTGCATCTTGCGGGTTTCCTACATCATCGAGAGCAAATTTGGCTCCGAGGTGTGGTTGCCCGCAAAGAGTTAGATTCGTGGGCGGCATTCAATCGCCGAGGCAATTCCTGAGGATTGGCGGTGGCTCGGGATATTTTCGCTGCTGCACAGGCGCTCGATCGAGGACGGGCACTAAGCGCGTTCTGGGTAAATGCCTGGCTCGATTGATTTTGAAGGCGATCGGCTGCTGAGGCTTTGTCTTTGGTGGTGTCGCGCACCGGGACAATTGCCTAGCAGTCATCTCCAGTGTAGCAGGTGGCTAGCACAGAACTGGGGGGTTCACTGGAATCATGCGACTCTTCTCGCAAATTGTTACGAATTGCAATGATTTGCGAGGCTTGTTCACGGTTCACGCCGTAATCGTGAATCGAAAACCCAGGAACGAAGCTCTCGATGGACGATCGCGCCTACCTAACCGTGCCTACCTAACCACACCTCAGTTACCAAATCAATTAATTGCCAATCATTGCCAAATCAATTGCCAAATCGGGAGATGCAACCGATCGCACTGCGGCCGCCAGCAGCAGTTGCAACCGGTGCGATCGCACCAAACTGATGGCTTGGCCCGTGGCTTGCTCCAGCAACCACACCAAATGCTCGGGCCGCAGTTGTTGCCCATCATTGCGGCAGAGGCCCCGGAATCGCAGGGTAGCGGATTCGCCCGTGGGTGGCTCGGTGGGGTCAATCAGTTGCACCTGATCCAGCCAATCGCGCAGGTTCACTTGGGTGGTTTTGCCGGATTTGGTGGTTTTTTCCCAGAACCATTCGGGGCGATCGAGCACAACAGCCAAGGCAGCGGCCCAATCGATCGCCTCGCCATCGGTGGCAGTAACGGTGATTTCGTATTCCGCGCGATCGAGCAGTTGGTTCGCCGCCGGATCCTTCAGGGGCACTTCCTCGATCGCCAGCAGGGGCAAATCCACCGGCAATTGGGCCGCTAAAGCGGACTGGATCTGCGCCAGGGGCCAGAGATCCGTGAGTTCTAGATCAAGAATTTCTCCCTCACTGGTCACGCCCAAGGAAAGCGCATGGGCCGGCACAATCCGGGGCGAGGGATGGAAACCGCCTGTATAGGACACCGGAATCGCTGCCCGGCGCACGGCTCGATCGAGCAGGCGCATCAAATCCAAATGACTGAGCAGGGCCATTTCGCCCCGCTTGGCAAACCGCAGCCGCACCCGCTGGGCCCGGGTTTGATTGGGCTTGAAGTGGCCCTGGAACTGCGGAATCACAGGCGGCGGCACTACCACGTTATTGCCAAAGTCATAGCCACAAACCCCGCAATGGGAACAGCCCTCAAAGGAGCAGTCGGGAACCGTGGCCGCCTCCAAGGCCCGTTGCAGATCCTCTTTCAGCCATTTTTTGTCCACGCCGCTGTCCAAGTGATCCCAAGGCAAGGGGCGATCGAGCAGGGCGGCCGGATCGATCGCCTCCGGTGCGGCCGATTCTCCTTCTTCAAAGGCGTTCCACTCACCCGCTTCCACTTGGCGATATTTCCAATGCAGGCCGGCTTCCTCGATCGCCTGTTGCCAAGCCCCAAAGGCGCGATCGAGGCTTTCCCACCAGGAATCCATCCCCGCACCCAACTCCCAAGCTCGACGCACCACCGGCCCCAACCGGCGATCGCCCCGGCCCACAAAATCCTCCATGGCCGAGATCCGCACATCGGTGAAATTCGCCTTTAGGCCGCGAATCGTCCGAAATTCCTGGCGTAAAAGATCCTGTTTGCGCAAAAACTCCGCCGTTGAAACCGTATGCCACTGGAACGGCGTGTGGGGCTTGGGCGTGAAGTTCGAGATCGTCAGGGTGAATTGAATCCGCTTGCGACCCCGCGCGCCGCACTCCCGCTGGAGCCAACGGACGGTTTCCGCAATCCCCAACACATCCGCATCGGTTTCCCCGGGCAACCCAATCATGAAATAGAGCTTGATTTTGTCCCAACCCTGTTCCCAGGCGGTTTTCACACCCCGCAGCAGTTCCTCATTGGTCAAGCCCTTATTAATGATGTCCCGCAGGCGTTGGGTTCCCGCTTCCGGGGCAAAGGTCAAGCTGCTTTGGCGCGTGCCCCCGAGGATATTGGCGATGTTTTGATCGAAGCGATCGACCCGTTGGCTGGGCAACGACAGGGTAATGTTTTCGCCCTGGAGCCGGTTTTTAATCTCCAGTCCCACGGCCGGTAGAGCCAAATAATCGGAGCAACTGAGGGACAGCAGCGAAAACTCGTTAAACCCCGTGGCCCGCATCCCGTCGGCCACCGCGTCGATCACTTCTTCGGGGTCTACGTCGCGGGCCGGGCGGGTCAACATGCCCGGTTGGCAAAACCGACAGCCCCTTGTGCAGCCTCGCCGAATCTCTACGGTTAGGCGATCGTGCACCGTTTCCACATAGGGAACCAGCCCGATCGAGTAGTGGGGCATGGGGGTAGCCACCCGCCGCAGCACCCGGGCCGGCACATCGGGCCGGGCAGGATGCACCGACCCATCGGCCGCCATCTCGTAAAATTGGGGCACATAGACCCCCGGCACTTGGGCCAAGTCCAGCAAAATTTCTTGGCGACTGAGGCCCGCGTCTTTGCCCTCTTGGATCACGAGGCCAATTTCTGGCAACAGCTCTTCACCATCGCCCAGGGCCACAAAATCAAAAAAGTCCGCGTAGGGTTCCGGGTTGGAGGTGGCCGTTTGCCCGCCCGCGAAGATCAAGGGACAGTCGGCGATCGGGCGATCGGCTCGATCGGCCCAAGTCAGGGGCAACCCGGCCAAAGCCAGCATTTCCAAAATATTGGTCGCGCCTAGCTCGTAGCTGAGGCTGAAGCCCAGGATGTCATAGTCCGTGAGGGGGCGGCGACTTTCAACGGCAAACAGGGTCGTTTGGCTGGCTCGCAGCTTGTCGGCCAAGTCCTGGGCGGGTAAATAGGCGCGATCGCACAGTTGGCGCGGCTGGGCGTTGATGATGTTGTAGAGGATCACATGGCCCAGGTTCGACGCGCCCACCTCATAGATTTCCGGGTAGGTCAGCACCCAACGCACCGTGGCCGACTCCCAGGGTTTGTGGACAGATCCCAGTTCGTTCCCCAGGTAGCGGGCCGGACGATTAATCTCAGTCGTGATCAGTTGGTCTACAGCAACGGTCACAGGCATTCTCCAGTGGACTCAGTTCGATCGTACCGAGCAAACTTCCGAATTCGGCAAAATCCAGCCAAACTCAATCCGGACAAAACAGTGGCACAGCGATCAATTCCAAGGAAGTCGCTTGTTGAATAGGCTAATTTCAATCGTCAGTGGGCATCCGTGCGATGGTGATAAAGATCACGCAGACAAAAGCGGCGCGATCGCATCAGCTCCCGCACCAACAACCGACAATACCAATAGCCAACTGTTCGTAATTAACAGGAGCTGACCGTGAAAGCAACCCATGCAATCCGGCGGTTGGTGGAAAAGGCCCTCTATCTCCGCCAACTGACTCCCGATATCGAGAACGAGATCAATTATGAGTTAACCCGCCAGGGTTATGTTTCAGATGCGGATTATGAAGCGCTGGAACTTCTCATGAGCGAGATGGATGAAGGTCGCATCCAACTGGTTCCAAGCGTTTAGTCAAAAGCTTGATGCCTAAATCTTAAGCTCCTCTTAAGCTTCATGGCAACTACCTGATCAAAACTTTTTGATCGAACCCCTGATCAAAACCCTGATCAGAACCGATCCGCCGGATTGATTTGATCAAGTTCATTGAGACTTCTATTGAGACCCAGTAGTCTAAGCCCAGTTGATGCCGATCGAATTGACCTTCGATTCAGCTGACTTAGGATGCTCGATCGCAAGTCCCCCATCGGCAGTCCCTGATCGAAAGCTTTGGTCAAAGTCTTTGCTCTCACACGCCCTTGATCGTAGCTCTTGATCAAAACTGTTGCGGCACGACTCATCACCCTTGGGCCCGATCGCCCCTTGTCCAACACCTCAGCGAGGGTTAATCAACGGACTTCCGGGGGCCCACTGATCCGCATCGGTGGGAGCTTGCGGGCGAACAGTAGTCGCACGAATTTTTGGAAAACCATGCGGCCCGCCGCCGGTTCAATGTTGGGCAAGCAATGGGGCTTCAGGGCCAGCAAGCTCAGCAGTTCCAGATCGAATGCCGCCCGAAACAGGGCACTCGGCAACACCAAGTCCACAGCATATTCTTCCGAATAGATCGTTTGGGGACGATCGCTAGCTTCTCGGGCTAGTTGATCGGCATACTCCGCCAGCACGATCGGTCGCACCCAGGTGGTTTGACGTTCCAAATTTTGGTCGATCGCCTCCGCCAACAATTGCCACCGATCGTGCTCCAAACAGAGCACCGGCCTTGCAGTCAGGGGCGGGGTTGGTGAGTTCCCGGAATCATCCACCGTCGGCCCAGGTTCCGATTCAATCTCGATCGCGGGGTTAATCAACGGCGCAGCGGGCAAAGCGGGCAATGGCAAACCATCCATCGGAGCCAGACAGAATCAATCAGAAAGGACAATTTTGCAATCTCAGCGATCTAAACCGTAGCAAAATTCCAAATCTCTGGTATATTGTTATCCGGTCAGCGGTCAAAGCGCCTGACAACGACTCAAACCCCTTAGGGGCGGTTAGCTCAGCGGTAGAGCTCCTGCCTTACAAGCAGGCTGTCATAGGTTCAAATCCTATACCGCCCATTTTTTAAAACGGTCACTCAGACCACTCTTCCTAATTAACCCGCTAGCGCCAGCTTGCTAGCACCAACTCGTGATCGTCGAGACGGCTAGCGCCAGTCAGTCATATTCCTAATTGGATTTTGCTAATTGGGTTTTGGCTTTGGATTTTGGCTTTAGAGTCTCATGCTCAAGCTTTGTGCCGGTGCTTGCTTGCAGTCACATGGTTGAGCCGTCCATCGTTGGGGCATTTCGCTGATGGGCGGCTGGGCGGGAATTTTGATTGCGTCATATCCCATTCGGCTAAGCCAAGTGACTGCTGAGCCAGATTAAGTTTTTGCCAGTTGCTGCCAAACTCAGTTTTTGCCAGATTCACAAACTACTCTGAGCGCTGCTCTGAGCAATCCTCTGGCAGGTTAGAAATGATTGATTGAGCGATCATTGAGCGATCATTGAGCGATCGCTGTGCCGATGGTTCGGCTGTTCGATTGCTGAGCATGTGGCTAGATTTGAGCCTGTGCCTGGTGATGGATTCAGGGGCCACGATCGAGCAAGCCACCTAAGCCACTGAGCGACCGTTGGCCAAATCGCGAATTAGGGAAACTTTGGCTTGCAGGTAGCCATCCAGCTCGGCCCGATCGCAGCGATCGATGCCGGGGCAACCGGTCATGAGGCGATCGGCCAAGAAGTTCACCAGACTGTCATCATCCAAAGCTAAGAGGGTGCTGGTTTGGATCGATTCAACCACCGACCACAGTTGCCGCATCAGTAGAGGTTTCATGAGAGACCCTCCTTAAGGTTTTCTTTATGTTGATAAGATAACCGGCGCAGTCACCAACAGCAGGGAATGATACAAGACGATAGCTGTTGCGCGAGGTCATGCAACAAATCGATTCACAGCGTTACACTTGGCTCGATCCTGCCCTGATTTCCCTGACATCCCAATTTTGGCTCAGATCCTGACTGGTTCTGGAATTGCGGTCAATTCATCAGTAGTCAATTCTTAAAATTCCCGCTCAAAACGCAACAATTGCCGTTAATAATCAAAAATTAATAATGAATAATTTTGGCGACCATAATTTTGCTCGTCTATTCATTGAAACATAATGGTCGCCGCTCGCAAATCCCACGGACTTCAGGGCTGTCGCCGGAGTTTGACCATGAAAAAGCCATCCATTTGCCAATGGTGAGGCCACAGTTCCAGCCAACCGGCGGCGGTCACAAAGGGAGCCAAGGGAGAGTCAGGGGTGGGCGGTTCGATCGCCCAATGAGGATGGCGTTGCAAAAAGTCGCGGATAATTGCCCCATTTTCCGGCTCATGCACGGTGCAGGTGGCATAAACGGCTACGCCACCGGGCCGCACCCAAGCATCGGCGCGATCGAGTAAATCTCGCTGAATTTGCACCAACTGGGCCACGGTTTCCGGAGTCTGTCGCCAACGGGCATCGGCCCGACGATGCAACGTCCCCAACCCAGAACAGGGCACATCAAGCAAGAGGCGATCGCACTGGGTGGGCACTTCCTCTAAACCGCTGATCGGGCCCGATTTCGATCGAGACCGATCACGCTTGCGGGCAGCGGTGACCAGGGGTGCTTTGCCTCCGGTGCTGTCCGCTTCCACCATCCGAATCGATCGCAGTCCCAACCGCCGCACCGTGTCTTGCACCTTCCGCAGGCGAGATCCAGCACGATCGATCGCCCAAATTTGACCCTGATCTTGCATCAGAGCCGCAATGTGGGCTGCTTTTCCACCCGGCGCAGCACAGGCATCGATCACCGTTTCGCCCGGTTGCGGATCCAACAACAGAGCCACTAACTGGGCGCTGGCATCCTGCACCGTCCACCAACCGGCTCCATACCCCGGAAGGGTGGCGATCCAGGCCCGGCCATTGTCCGGCGCATTGGTTGATCGGGAATCTGGCTCGGTGGCGATGGTTTCTGTCAAAAAGTCATCCCCATGGCCCCGTTGGGCAGCTAGCCGCAGAGCGTTGGGCAGGTGGTCGATCGGGGTGACGGCCACACCGGCCGCCGTTAGGGCCGCCATCACCGTTTCTTGATCGGTCACCAAGGTATTCACCCGCAAGTCGATCGTCGGGGGCTGGTCAAACCATTGGCACAACTGTTCCGTTTCCGCTTCCCCCAGGCGATCGAGCCAGGTTTGCACAATCCAGTTTGGGTAACTATAGGTTTGCGCCAACCGCTCCACCGGCTCAAGACCCGCCACCGAGGTCAGCGGGTTCGGGTTTTTGGCTTTTTGGCGCAAATATCCCCGCAGCAAGCCATTGACAAACCCACTTAGCCCCTTTAAACCGCAGAATTTGGCCAATTCCACGGTGGTGTCCACGGCGGCCGAATCTGGAATTCGATCGAGATAAATAAGCTGATATAACCCCAACCGCAACAAATTGCGGAGGGTCGGCGGCTGCTCTTGGGCGGAACGGGTCGCCAGGCGATCGATCCAACCGTCCAAGGCCCGCAACTGTCGGGTGCAGCCATAGACCAACTCTGTCACCAACCGGCGATCGCGCCCGTCCAAATCCCCATACTGACGCATGACCCGATCGAGCGCCGCATCCGCATAGGCCCCCGCTTCAATCATCCCCAAGGCCGTGAAGGCCGCATGGCGAGCCACCAGGGCGCGATTTTTAGGAAGCGTTGCACCTTGCATAGCCATAACAAACACCCAACAGCGGGAGCAAAGATAGAGAACAGGGGAACTGTCCAGAATACAGGCGAACCGGGCAAACCCGATCCGCCTGGAAAAGTTGATAGTCATTAAGGAGCGATCGAGGGCGACCCGTGGCGGTCAGTCATTAGTCATTGCCATGGTTTCCGGCCCACCAGTCCCACAGGGATTCGCGGGGCAACTAGGGGCAATAGGGGCAATAACCGTTGATTAACCAGGGGCAATAACCGTTGATTAACCCATTTGCGGGTGATCGGGAGTCATCTCCAAAGACGGCGCGATCACGTCCAGCGACTCGGGAGTCTTGCCAGCCAAATTCCCCGCCTCATGGGGACTCAGACAGGCCTGATCCTGGGGCTGCTGACAGGCCACCATCGTTTTCACATGCTCCATTTCGTCGTCGCGGATGGCCACAAACACATCGTAGAGGTTGTCAATGACTGGGCGGCGACTTTCGGGCACTTGGGCCGTTTGGAACTCATCAAACAGATACAAATCTCCATCGCGGTAGTAGCGCTGAGCAATTTCCGGCGCAGGTTCCGCTTTCAACATGGCTTCCGCTTGATGCAAAAACTTGTTGTAGGACGCATAGGCGTGTTTTTCCACCAGTTCCATGAAATGGTAGGCAGATTGGGGAGACACCAAATACACCCCCACAATGATCCAGTAGTAAACCAGGGCCGCAGACTTGGCGATCAGGCGATCGCTCCAAACCTGATTTCCTCCCAAGGCTTCCATGATCAGCAAGTGGTGCAATTCATTCCAAGATTCCGCAAAATGCACCTTCAGCCAGTCCGCCTTGCGCCACCAACCCAGGGTTTCGTAGAGGTGCAACACGGACATGTAAGCAAAGTAGGGAACGCGGGCCACGGTTTCCAACACGTAAAACCGAGGATAGGGGCGATCTTTATACAAAACATTGATCACCCAAACAAGAATGCCAACTAGCAAACGAATCATGGTGCTGCTCCAGGAAGGTTGCAGGCAAAGGTGCTATGGCACGGAAGAGCTGGGAAGCTGTGGTTGAAGATTTTGACCGAATAACCTTGCTCAGGAACCAGTGCTGTTTTTGAGTGCTGGTTTTGGGTTTCGATCGCTCACCCTGGTCACGCCGTGCCAGCCTTTGACCTAAGCTGGTTTGATCCTAACGACCGCTGTAGGAAATAGCTGAGCGGTGAAGGGATGAAAGGGCTGAGTTAGGCAAATTTAGGCAATCTCGCCACTGCCAAAGAGTTGTCAAGTCACCCGATCGAGCATTGCTAAAGAAATTCCGAAAAACCCTAACAAATTACAAAACTGATACAAATAAATTCAGTAAGATTTCGGAATCTATCAGAACTTATCGGATTACTAGCTTCCGCAACGTGGTTTATAAGTTTGTAAGGGCCAGGTAAGCTGTTAAGGGTTTCATTACCTTTGGCTGGACAATTTGGATTATTTCCTAAATTTCATGGCATTTTGCTATGCAGTTCTGCATGGATCGTCTTGATCGGGCGATCGAGCGATCAAAGCCATCGAATTTGTCGAATTGATCGAGTTGGTCAGCCTTTAAAACAGCATTTGAACGGTGGGCAGCAACATTGTGACGGGAATAACTGGAAGCGGAAATTTCAAGCGATTGGTTTTAGTGGTGCTGACCGTGTTGGCCTTGTCGGTTTCTGGGTTGTCCTTGGTGGGCAGCTTTACCCAAACCCAGATCCAAAGTCGTCTGGAGCTATATCAAACCAATCTGATGTTGCGGGCCACGGGAGAACTGGACTTACCGCCCGATCGCCCGGCCGAAACCGACGACCCGATCGTCATCCTGCGGCAGCAACTGTTGGGCGATCGCACCTTTGCCGATGCTCGTCAGCAATATCAGGCCTTTCGCGAGAAAGCTGCCTTGAGTGCGGAAAAATTCATCCGCGAATTAACCACCCCGGCGAACAATCGATCGGCGAATTCTGAGGCCAGCGACTCAGCCACAGCGGGGCCAGACTCTGACTTCGATCGGCTAGCCAAACAATTGCGAGAGCTGGCCGCCGTAGACCTACGATTGGGCCTGCTCCAGGCTCGGTTGGGAGATTCCACCGCCGCATTGACCACTTGGCGGCAGCTTGCCCGCCTTTCAGCTTCCGTGCCCGACTCGATCGATCCCCAAAGTTTCCTCAGCGACTTTGACACAATTCGGGAAGATTTGGCTCTGTTGTGGGGAAATCGCAACCAAATCACCAACCAGGTCACCAACCAGGTCACCAACCAAAGTGCCCCAGCACTGCCGCCTGCCATCGCCCAAGGCATTGAAGACAACATCCAACAATTTTTGGGGGGTTGGTTCCGAAATGCCAGCTTGGCCAGACTGTACCGTCTGCAACAGCGGCCGGCTGAACTCAGCCTCTTGGCCGCCGAAACCAACCTGCAAGCCGAGTCTTTGCTGTTGAAACTGGCCGCCGTTAACCTCATCCCCGGCCTGGCCCTTCTCTGCGGCATCATTAGCCTGATCGTCTTGCTGGTGCAACGCTTCCTGAAGGGATCTAACTCACTCCTGTCCCTCGCCTCCGTTCAATGGACAGTTCCTTGGACAGGTGAAACCATCTGGGAAGTGTTCATCCTTGGCTTTTTCGCGATCGGACAGATTGTTGTTCCCCTCATCCGCTCGATCGGGCTGCAACTGCTTGGCATTCAGCCCAGCACCCTCACGGGCGGAACCCAAGCCGGCATCATCCTCTTCAGTTATGGACTCATGGCCGCCGGGAGCGTTTTAACCCTGCGCTACGCCGTCAAATCCTATCTACCTCTTCCGGAAGGCTGGTTTCAGTTCAAATGGCAAAATGGCCGCTGGCTGGCCTGGGGCATCGGTGGTTACTGTGTGGCGCTCCCGATTGTCATTCTTGTTTCCTTGGCAAATCAGCAAATTTGGCAAGGACAAGGGGGCAGCAATCCCATCCTCTCGATCGTCCTTGAAAACCGCGACCCCGTCGCCATCACCTGCTTTTTTCTAACCGCCTCGATCGCGGCTCCCCTGTTTGAAGAAACCCTCTTTCGCGGCTTCCTGCTTCCTTCCCTCACTCGCTATCTACCCCCATGGGGAGCCATTGGCCTCAGCAGCTTGATCTTTGCCCTCGCCCACCTCAGTCTCTCGGAAGTCCTGCCGCTCACAACCTTGGGCATCGTTCTTGGTGTGGTCTATGCCCGATCGCGCAATCTTCTGTCCTCAATCCTGCTGCATGGTTTATGGAACAGCGGCACCCTCGCCAGCCTGATCCTGCTCTCCAGTCGTTAACCGCTGCCCTCGGCCAATCTAGCCTCCAGCCCTAGTCTTCAGGCTCCCCAGCATTCATTAAAAATTCATTCAATCGGACGGCCCCTGAGGAGTCCGGTGCTAGCTTGTGGCCAAACCCTTATGTCATCAAGATTTACAAGATCTGACGACGACTCAGGGTGCTTGGTTTCAACGTCGTGGAGTCTATCACCATGCAAAATCCCGAGTGGTCTTCACTGGGCGATCGCGACTACAGCGTCAACTCAGGAGACTGGATTGGCAAAGGCTGGTCTATGTTTCAGAAAGACGCTGGCCCCTTAGTGGGCTTCTTTGTCGTCGTCCTTCTAATTAACATCGTCTTAGGTGTTATTCCAGGTATCGGCTCGATCGCCAGTTCTGTCATTGGCCCCATCTTAAACGCAGGCTTTTTAATCTACAGCTTCAAGATTTTACGAGAGCAAACTCGTAGCTTCGGAGACTTTTTTGAAGGCTTTAGCCAATTCGGAGACCTCTTCCTTTTTGCCCTCGTTTCCGGTCTCATTTCTTCACTACCCATGCTGCCCGGTGCAATCCTGTTGGGCATCGGCACCGCCATGAGCGAAGGTAGCGAACCCCCCTCACCCCTGCTCATCGTTGGAGGAATTCTCCTGCTCATTGGCATCATTCCCGCCATCTACTTGGGCATCTGCTACTCCATGGGAATGCCTCTCATTATCGATCGGCGAGTGCAGTTCTGGCCCGCCATGGAAATGAGCCGGAAGGTCGTTAACAAACATTGGTGGGGAATTTTCGGCTTCTCCTTTCTCCTCGGTCTGCTGAATTTTGCAGGCATCATTCTCTGCTTCGTCGGCATCCTGGTAACCGCACCCGTTTCCATGTGCGCGATCGCCTACGCCTATTCTCAGATCTTTGGTCTAGCACCCAAGGTTGCCATGAGCGATTCAGGCAGCAACAGCTAGCATCGTCCGACAAACTGAACTTTCTGAATAATTAGGGGGTGACCACTTGTCACCTCCATTTAAATACCTCAGCTTAATTTCAAGTTGATTTCAAGTAATCGCGTAGTATGGATCTCTAATTCATCTCTAATGATTTATCTCTACAATTTCACTATCAATTCATTACTAAGAGCATTTAAGATAAACTCAATCAAATTTTAGTTGGCAGAATTAATGCTTAGCGCTCAGCCGTCTTTTACTCAAGAAATACAACTATATTGCTACCCCAATTCCAGTCAGGGAAAACTTGTAAAGCGCTACAAGCGGTTTTTTGCTGATATTGAACTAGATTCAGGCGAAACCATTACCGCCCACTGCCCTAACACGGGCCCCATGAGTGGTGTCTGCGAAGTTGGATCACGAGTTCTTCTTTCCCACAATCCCAGCCCTAAGCGCAAGTTAGCTTACACCTGGGAAGCGATCGAGGTTCTTGGGCATCAGCAAAAACCAATCTGGGTAGGGGTCAACACCAACCTGCCCAATCGAGTAGTGAAAGAGCTGTTAACCCAACGACTTCTGACCGATTTAGAACCTTACGAAACAGTTCGATCGGAGGTGAAATACGGTACTAATAGCCGCGTTGACTTCCTTCTAGAAGGCACTTCATCCGGAAAACCTATCTACATCGAGGTGAAAAATACAACCTGGAGCGATGGGCCCTTAGCTAAGTTTCCCGACACAGTGACCGATCGTGGGCAAAAGCACCTGCGCGAGATGATGGCCGTGATGCCCCAAGCCCAAGCCGTCATGCTGTACTTTATCAATCGATCGGACTGCGATTCTTTCGCCCCCGGGGACGATCGAGACCCCACTTACGGACAACTACTACGCCAGGCGATCGGACAAGGACTGATCGTATTGCCTTGTCGCTTTTCTGTTTCACCCGCTGGTCTTAGCTTTATAGGTCTGGCTGCCCAACAGTTTAACTAGTTCAATTGAAATGATTGCTGTAAAGTTCCTAGGCTGGCCTAGACAGTCACTGTTGACTAAGCCAGCCTAGGTTGACAAGACTTGGTGGTTCTAAATTCCAGAATCAAAGGGGAAGGGGTTCTAGATCGCAACCTAGAACCCCTCACTCCCTCTCTTCAATTATTAACCTGGCATCGAGCTATTTTCGCAGGGGGCTACCCCCCAACTATCGTCGCCGTA